>CAJMAZ010000024.1:0-32359 GCA_905211535.1 uncultured Collinsella sp.
GAGAGTGGAAAATCTTCCGCCTAGTGAATGAGCGTGGATAATCTGCCACTTTGGACTTGATGGCACGGCAAAGTGAGAGAATATCCACGTTCGATTTCAAACGGAAGGAAATCCACGCTCGATTTTGCTGGGAAGAGCAATCTTCTGTCTGGGAAGCCCCGATCTCGACCTATATATAAGTGTAAATGAGTCGTTATCGAAGTAATATTCTGCAGGCTCACTCCACTACGCCAAAGTGTTCCCTCGGGAAATGTCATCGCTATATGCAAATTCACCGTCCTTCATATCCAAACTCAGTAAAACCGCAGGTCAAAGGTATATAGATACGCCCGGAGCCGTGTATCTAGAGGTTTTCGTTGACAGCCCCCAAGGTTGCATCGTATTATCTTTTTCGTTCGCGGGGGCGGCGGTCCAAAAGACCAAAGAACCTGCGGATACTTGAACGATTGGGAGTTTGCCCGAGTGGTTAATGGGGACGGGCTGTAAACCCGTTGGCTCTGCCTACATAGGTTCGAATCCTATAGCTCCCACCCGTCAAGTGCCTGTATAGCTCAGTCGGTAGAGCACTTCGTTGGTAACGAAGAGGTCACCAGTTCAAGTCTGGTTGCAGGCTCCATCCGGCGGTGTAGCTCAGTTGGTTAGAGCACACGGTTCATACCCGTGGCGTCACTGGTTCGAATCCAGTCACCGCTACCATAGGTAACACGGTGGCTTCTCAATAGTATGTTGAGAGGCCACTATGGTATAAAGGCAAAGTCCCGTCCGGGGACGACCTGTTTAGAGGAGGGCTTTATGGCCAAAGAGAAGTTTGAGCGCACTAAGCCGCATGTTAACATCGGCACCATTGGTCACGTCGACCACGGCAAGACCACGCTGACCGCCGCCATCACCAAGGTTCTCTCCGAGACCGAGGGCTGCAAGGCTGACTTCACTGCGTTCGAGAACATCGACAAGGCTCCCGAGGAGCGCGAGCGCGGCATCACGATCTCCGTCTCCCACGTCGAGTACGAGACTGCTGCCCGTCACTACGCTCACGTTGACTGCCCGGGCCACGCTGACTACGTCAAGAACATGATCTCCGGTGCTGCTCAGATGGACGGCGCTATCCTGGTCATCGCCGCTACCGACGGCCCCATGGCTCAGACCCGCGAGCACATCCTGCTCGCCCGTCAGGTCGGCGTTCCCTACATCGTCGTCTTCCTGAACAAGTGCGACATGGTCGACGATGACGAGCTCATCGACCTCGTC
This sequence comes from uncultured Collinsella sp., assembly GCA_905211535.1. Taxonomy (GTDB): domain Bacteria; phylum Actinomycetota; class Coriobacteriia; order Coriobacteriales; family Coriobacteriaceae; genus Collinsella. The sequence goes on from CAJMAZ010000024.1 coordinate 1,249, forward strand.
GAGATGGAGACCCGTGAGCTCCTCTCCGAGTACGATTTCCCCGGCGACGACATCCCCGTCATCCGTGGTTCCGCTCTGGGCGCTCTCGAGGGCGACGCCAAGTGGATGGACGCTATCCGCGAGCTCATGAAGGCCGTCGACGAGTACATCCCGACGCCTGCTCGTAACAACGACCTCCCGTTCCTGATGGCCGTTGAGGACGTTATGACCATCTCCGGCCGTGGTACCGTTGCTACCGGCCGTGTCGAGCGCGGTGAGCTCAAGCTCAACGAGCCCGTCGAGATCGTCGGCATCAAGGATACCCAGAACACCGTCGTTACCGGTATCGAGATGTTCCGTAAGTCCATGGACTTCTGCGAGGCTGGCGACAACGTCGGTCTGCTGCTCCGCGGCATCAAGCGCGAGGACATCGAGCGCGGCCAGGTTCTCTGCAAGCCCGGTTCGGTTACCCCGCACACCAAGTTCACCGGCGAGATCTACGTTCTGACCAAGGAGGAGGGTGGCCGTCACACCCCGTTCTTCGATGGTTATCGTCCTCAGTTCTACTTCCGTACCACCGACGTTACCGGTACGGTCAAGCTCCCCGAGGGCACCGAGATGGCTATGCCTGGTGACCACATCACCATCGAGGGCGACCTCATCCACCCGATCGCCATGGAGGAGGGCCTGCGCTTCGCTATCCGCGAGGGTGGCCACACCGTCGGTTCGGGCATCGTCTCCACGATCATTGAGTAAATTAGCTCTCTGATATAGCTGACTAGAGAACCCGGCACTTATATGGGTGCCGGGTTCTTTTCTGCAATGGATATTGAGCCGTTGCTGGTGTCGAGAGGATCGATAATAGTCCTAGGTGCACCGTCGATTAGCTCTCGCTGGCTCCATTGATGTGTTCCAAATATGAATGGATCCACCGAGAACCAATTGATTCGAGGTTTTCATTGACAGCACTTACATAGAGCTGATAAAGTACCAACTCGTGCCCGTACGGGGCGGAAATGAAAGGTTCAGGATACATGCGTACTCTAGTTACTCTTGCGTGCACTGAGTGCAAGCGCCGCAACTATACGACCACCAAGAACAAGTCGACCATGCCTGATCGTATGGAGATCAAGAAGTATTGCCCCTGGTGCCGTCACCACACGCTGCACAAAGAGACTCGCTAGTCTCTAGTCACATACGCCAGTAGTTCAATTGGTAGAGCATCGGTCTCCAAAACCGAGTGTTGAGGGTTCGAGTCCTTCCTGGCGTGCCAGTCATTATTCCGTAAGCTCCCATTTGGGGGCTTACGGTTTACTCATGTATAAGCGCATTGCGCGGAGGTAACCCAAATGGCCAACAAGAAGAACAAGAAGAAGGCTAAGCAGCCGGCACCTGCCAACAACGCTGCCGCCAACTCCAAGGTTGAGGCCAAGAAGGCCGTTGCCAAGAAGAACGAGAAGGCTGCGAAGTCCAAGAAGAACGAGAAGCCTGGTTTCTTCGCCCGCATCAAGAAGTATTTCGCCTCGGTCAAGTCCGAGATGAAGCGTGTCACGTGGCCCGATAAGAAGGAGCTCGTGAACTACTCGGTCGTCGTTTGCGCTTCTCTGATCGTCGTCGGCGTCGTCATCGCTCTGCTCGATGCTGGCTTTGGCGAGGCTCTTGCTCTGTTCTCTGGATTGAGGGGCTAAACCATGTCTAAGCGTTGGTACGTCGTTCACACTTACTCTGGATACGAGAACCGCGTTAAGTCCGATCTCGAGCATCGTATCGAGACCATGGGCATGCAGGACCGTATCTTTGATATCGAGATTCCTATGGAGCGCGTCACCGAGATCAAAGAGGGTGGCAAGCGCGAGACCAAGGATTCCAAGATCTTCCCGGGTTATGTTCTGGTCCGCATGGAGATGGATGACGATGCATGGACGTGCGTTCGCAACACGCCCGGCGTCACCGGTTTCCTCGGCGGCAACGGCAAGCCTGCTCCGCTTTCCCGCGACGAGTACAATAAGATGACTCGTCGTCCCGGTAAGGGCGATTCGCCCAAGCGTACGTCGGTTGATATTGAGGTCGGTACGTCCGTCCGCGTCACCGATGGTCCGCTTACCGACTTTGATGGCAAGGTCTCCGAGGTTAACACCGAGGCAGGCAAGCTCAAGGTCACGCTGATGATCTTTGGCCGTGAGACGCCAGTCGAGCTCGACTTTAACCAGGTCGCTGTCATCGCTTAAGTTTTCGTCCGTTCGCGCGAGCGTGCTTCTTCTGTGACTGCTCATCTCAGGAGTGCTTCTAACACGTGCGTGCTTACGATATAGCAAGTACTTCACACTCGTGATTCGAAAGGAATGACCATGGCTGAGAAGAAGGTTGCCAACGTCATTAAGCTCCAGATTCCTGCTGGTGCAGCTAACCCCGCTCCTCCCGTCGGCCCCGCCCTGGGCGCTGCTGGCGTGAACATCATGCAGTTCTGCCAGGCCTTTAACGCCGAGACGCAGGACAAGAAGGGCGACATCATCCCCGTTGAGATCACTGTCTACGAGGATAAGTCCTTCTCCTTCATCACCAAGACCCCGCCGGCGGCTCACCTCATCAAGAAGGAGCTGAACCTCAAGTCTGGTTCCGCTAAGCCCCAGGCCGACAAGGTTGGTCAGCTCTCCCAGGAGCAGCTCACCAAGATCGCCGAGATCAAGATGCCGGACCTCAATGCCAACGACATTGACGCCGCCAAGAAGATTATCGCCGGTACTGCCCGTTCCATGGGCGTCACCATCGCTGAGTAGCGATTTCTTATGGTAACGACGGGTGCTCCGACCGGGGCGCCCGTTTAATGTGTGCAATAGGGCACACGATACGATGTGGGAGGGCTCACGCCCGTTTAACCACAGGAGGTAATGCACATGGCTAAGCATGGTAAGAGCTATAACGCCGCTGCCGAGAAGATCGACCGCGCCACGCTCTACACCCCCCTTCAGGCTGCCAAGCTCATCAAGGAGCTCGACACCGCCAAGTTCGACGAGACCGTCGAGGCCCACTTCCGTCTGGGCGTCGATACTCGTAAGGCCGACCAGAACATCCGCGGTTCCATCTCCCTGCCCCACGGTACCGGCAAGACCATTCGTGTTGCCGTCTTCGCCGAGGGCGAGAAGGCCCGCGAGGCCGAGGCTGCCGGCGCCGACATCATCGGTTCCGATGAGCTCGTCGCCCAGATCCAGAAGGGCGAGATCAACTTCGACGCCGCTATCGCTACGCCGAACATGATGGCCAAGGTTGGCCGCATCGGTAAGATCCTTGGTCCCCGTGGCCTCATGCCGAACCCCAAGCTCGGCACCGTGACCATGGACGTCGCCAAGATGGTCTCCGAGCTCAAGGCTGGCCGCGTTGAGTACCGCGCCGACCGCTACGGCATCTGCCACGTGCCCCTGGGCAAGAAGTCCTTCTCTGAGCAGCAGCTCGTCGAGAACTACGCTGCCCTGTACACCGAGATCCTGCGCGTCAAGCCCTCTTCTGCTAAGGGCAAGTACGTCAAGTCCATCTCCGTGTCTTCCACCATGGGCCCTGGCGTCAAGGTCGATCCCGCTGTCCAGCGTGACTTCCTGGCTGAGTAACTGCTAGTTACTGCCTGAGCAAAGCAAGCATTGCTAAAGAAACCCGGTTCTGCCTCGTGCAGGACCGGGTTTCTTGCTATCTCGGGGTAAAACCACCACAAAGGGGACAGGCACCTTTGTGGTGGAAATGGTCCAAATGTTCGCCCGATCTCGTTTCGTCTGTGTTACACTTTAGCGCGATGTAGTACATACCCGAGGCTGAAAGGAGCCGAACATGTTCAAGAACACGCAGCAGCTCCTAGGCCTAGCGCTACTAGATGGGATAGCGCGCTAGGGTTGTAATTACGCTATAACGATGAGTTGTACCCGGGTGCGCTATCGTCCGCTGCTTTTGGGCGTGATGAGCGACACGGGTATTTTTCTATCTTGGGGCACTCCATCTCTCCTGAAAGCCATCTGTATCTCAGGCCTATCAGGAGGAAATCATGAGTCGCAAAATTGCAATCTTTGACACCACCCTGCGCGACGGAGAGCAGTCTCCCGGCGCCAGCATGAATACCGAGGAAAAGCTCATCATCGCTCGTCAGCTGGTGCGCATGAACGTCGATGTTATCGAGGCGGGCTTTCCCATTTCGAGTCCCGGTGATTTTCGCTCCGTACAGGAGATCGGTAAGATCGCGGGCGACCGTTGCACGGTATGCGGCCTCACCCGCGCTGTCGACAGGGACATTGAAGTGGCCGCAGAAGCCCTTAAAATGGCCCGGAGGCCCCGTATTCATACCGGTCTGGGTGTGAGTCCCAGCCATCTGCGTGACAAGCTTCATATGACCGAGGGCGAGGCTATTGAGCGCGCCATTCACGCGGTAAAGCATGCTCGTAAGTTTGTCGACGATGTCGAGTTTTATGCCGAGGATGCGGGCCGCTCTGATCAGGAGTTCCTTGTTCGCATAATCGAGGCCGCGGTTAAGGCCGGCGCCACGGTGGTGAACATCCCGGACACCACGGGTTACAACATGCCTTGGGATTTTGGTGCGCGCATTCGCGATCTGCGCGAGCGCGTGGCCGGCATCGAGGACGTTACGATCTCGGTCCACACCCATAACGACCTTGGCATGGCCACAGCTCTTGCGCTCGAGGCCGTCCGTAACGGCGCGACGCAGATCGAGTGCACCATCAACGGCCTGGGCGAGCGCGCGGGTAACACAGCGCTCGAGGAAGTCGTTATGGCCATGAAGATGCACGAGCAGGATCTGGACGCCCACACCGACATCGTGACGACCGAGCTCACGCGCGCCTCTAAGCTCGTTAGCTCCATTACCGGCATTAACGTGCAGCCCAACAAATCCATCGTGGGCGTCAACGCCTTTGCCCACAGCTCGGGCATCCATCAGGACGGCGTGCTCAAGGCGCGTGATACCTACGAGATTATCGACCCCAAAGACGTGGGAGCCGCCGGTTCCGAGATTATCCTTTCGGCGCGCTCGGGTCACGCGGCACTGCGCCATCGCCTCGCCGAGCTGGGCTACACGTTTGCAGATGAGGAGTTCGAGGCCATCTACCAGCGTTTTTTGGAGATTGCCGACCAAAAGAAGGAAGTCTTCGACGAGGATTTGGAGTCGATGATCCAGGAGCGTCAGCGCGAGGTCAAAGCCATCTACACGCTCGATGCGCTTCAGGTTTCTTGCGGCGACCCGCTCATTCCTACGGCTACGGCAACCATTACCGACGAGGACGGCGAGACCCATGTGGTGTGCTCGACGGGCACCGGCCCGGTCGACGCGGCGTACAAAGCGGTCGACAAGGCAATTTCTGCCCATGGCGAGCTGACGGAGTTCAGCGTTAAGGCCATTACGCGTGGCATCGACGCCATCGGTGAGGTGACGGTGCGCATCACCGCCGAGGACGGCAAAATCTACACCGGCCGCGGCGCGGATACTGATATTATCGTGAGCTCGGCCAAGGCTTACATCAACGCTATTAACCGCATGATCCAGACCAACCGTTCCAAGGCGGGCAACTAGTAACGACTAGCCGGGCATGCGCCCGCACGAGAGGGGAATCACATGGCACGTCCCATGACCGTAGCAGAGAAAATTTTGGCGGTACACGCCGGCTTGGACGAGGTTAAACCGGGCCAGCTGGTCGAGTGCGACCTGGACATCGTGCTCGCCAACGACATTACCGCGCCTATCGCGATCGATGTCTTTCGCGAGCTGGGTGCGACTGAGGTATTCGATCGCGGCCGCATTTGCCTGGTGCCCGACCACTATGCGCCCAACAAGGACATCAAGAGCGCCGAGCAGACCAAGAAGATGCGCGATTTTGCGCATGAGCAGCATGTGACGCACTATTACGAGCAAGGCTGCGCGGGCATTGAGCATGCTCTGCTGCCCGAGCGCGGCGTCGTGGTGCCGGGCGACCTGATTATCGGTGCCGACTCGCATACCTGCACGTATGGCGCCTTGGGTGCGTTTTCAACCGGTGTGGGCTCAACGGACGCTGGCGTGGGTATCGCCACGGGGCGCGCATGGTTTAAGGTGCCGCCGACAATTCGCTTTGAGATCAATGGCGAGCTCACTGATGGTGCCACGGCCAAGGACATCATCTTGCACATCATCGGTATGATCGGTGTGGACGGGGCTCTCTACCAGGCTATGGAGTTCGCTGGCAGCACCATCGAGAGCCTGTCGATGGAGGGTCGCATGACCATCTCGAACATGGCGATCGAAGCGGGCGGCAAGGCTGGCATTATCGAGGTCGATGATGTTGCGCGCGCCTGGCTCAAGGGCCGCTGCGAACGCGATTACGTTGAGTACCACGCCGATCCGGATGCCGAGTATGCGCAAGTCATCAAGATCGATGCGGCCGACATTCAGCCGTGCGTGTCGTGGCCGCATCTGCCGAGCAACACCCATCCGGTCAGCGAGAGCCGCCACATCACGATCGACCAGGCAGTGATCGGCTCGTGCACCAACGGCCGTATCGAGGATATGCGTGCTGCGGCCGAAGTCATGCGTGGGCATAAGGTTGCCGACGGGGTGCGCTGCATCGTGATTCCAGCGACCCAGGCGGTCTTTCGCCAGTGCATACAAGAGGGCCTGACCGATGCCTTCCTGGATGCCAACTGTGTGTTCTCCACATCCACGTGCGGTCCGTGCCTGGGTGGCTACATGGGCATTCTGGCGGCGGGGGAGCGTTGCATCTCCACGACCAATCGCAACTTCGTCGGCCGTATGGGCGACCCCACGTCCGAGGTCTATCTGGCCTCGCCGGCTGTGGCGGCGGCTTCTGCTGTGGCGGGGCATATCTGCCTGCCGTCGGACCTGTAGAGGGCTACTGGGTCCTTCGACCTTTGCTCGCTACTGCGGACAGTCCTGGCTCGCACGGAGGCCACATTTAGTGGCCTCCGGCTCGTGCGGAACTTGTATCGAGCAAAGGTCGAAGGCCCTGAGGTTATGAGGTCCGACATGACATGTTTGCCACGGTAGAGGCTGCTGTGCTGCCGAGTGGGGCCAGATGGACCCGCGCCGTGGAAAGGTCTTATCTGATATTGAAACATTAGCTTTTTTGTAGTCGAAACGAGGACGAGGGATTTGATATTTGCTTGCGTCGAGTTCCGCACGAGCCGGAGAGCACTTAATGTGCTCTCCGTGCGAGCAGGACTGTCCGAGTAAGCAAGTAAATATCAAATCCCCCGCATTTCATGTTTGAACGGAGAATGATATGAACTTTGAGGGCAAGGTATTTAAGTATGGTCGTGACGTAGATACGGATGTCATCATTCCTGCTCGGTATCTGAATTCGTCGGATCATGCGCATTTGGCGGCGCATGCTATGGAGGATATTGATCCGATGTTTGCCTCCACCGTTAAGCCCGGTGACATCATTGTCGCCGAGGAGAACTTTGGTTGTGGCTCTTCGCGTGAGCATGCTCCGGTTGCCATTAAGGACGCGGGTGTGTCGTGCGTCATTGCCAAGAGTTTTGCTCGTATCTTCTATCGCAATGCCATTAACGTGGGCCTGCCCATTATGGAGTGCCCTGAGGCGGTCGATGCGATCCACGCCGGCGATACCGTGAAGGTCGATACCGAGGCGGGTGTCATTACCGACGAGCGCACCGGCGAGACCTTTACGGCTGAGCCGTTCCCGCCATTTATTGCCGAGATCATCGAGGCTGGTGGTCTGGTTGCGCGCACACGTGCCAAGATTGCAGCCGAGAAGGCTCAGGAGGCGTAGAGGAAAATGACGGTGAAACTGGATAACCCGTTTGCAAACGGACCGAGTAGCGAGAACTGGAGCTGCAACGTGAAAAAAACCTATAAGATTTGCTGCCTGCCGGGCGACGGTATTGGGCCCGAGGTCATTGCCGAGGGCAAGAAGGTGCTGGCTGCGGTGGGCAAGCGCGCCGGCGTAGAGTTTGCCTTTGAGGATCACCTGATCGGCGGCGCGGCGATCGATGCGTGCGGCAACCCGCTGCCCGATGAAACGCTTGCGGCGGCAAAGGCGTCAGATGCCGTGCTGTTGGCATCCGTCGGTGGTCCCAAGTGGGATTCGACCGATCCGGCGGCCCCACGCCCCGAACAGGGCCTGCTGCGCATCCGCAAGGAGCTCGGCCTCTATACCAACCTTCGCCCCGTCAAGATCTACGATGCGCTGGCCGATGCGTCGACGCTTCGTCCCGAGGTCATCAGGGGTGTGGACATGGTGCTCGTCCGCGAGCTTACCGGCGGCATTTACTTTGGTAAGCATGAGCGCTTCTACGACGAGGACGGCGCGGGTACAGATGGCGCTGCCGGCCAGCGTGCAATCGACATTATGGAGTACCGCGAGTTCGAGGTGGAGCGCATCGCCCGTCAGGCGTTCGAGGCGGCTCGCAAGCGCCGCGGCAAGGTGACAAGTGTGGATAAACGCAACGTACTTGAGACGAGCCGCATGTGGCGCGAGGTCGTGCATCGCGTGCATGACGAGGGGTACTCAGATGTAGAGCTTGAGGACCTGCTCGTCGACAACGCCGCCATGCAGCTCATTAACCGACCGGCCGACTTTGACGTCGTAGTTACGGAGAACATGTTCGGCGACATCCTCTCCGACGAGGCGGCGCAGATTACCGGATCGCTCGGCATGCTTGCCTCGGCTTCGCTGGGCGATGGCGTGTCGCTGTTCGAGCCGAGCGCCGGTAGCGCGCCCGATATCGCGGGACTCGGTATTGCCAATCCGCTAGCGCAGATCCTGTCGGCGGCAATGCTGCTCACGTACGCACTCGACATGGGTGAGCAGGCCGCTTGGATCGAGACCGCCGTGGCGCGTGTGCTCGACGAAGGTTGGCGAACCCGAGACATTGCCGACGCCAACACCCCGGCCGACAAAATCCTCGGCACCGCTCAGATGGGCGATAAGGTCATCGCTGCTCTGTAACCACCACAAAGGGGACAGGCACCTTTGTGGTGGTTTGGGCACTTTGGCGTCAATGTTATGGCATCGCAGCGAGCCGGTTCCAAGTGCCCCAGGTCGCCCCGAAAGAGGAACGACGCGTACTTTGGTACGCGAGCGACGGTCTGAGGGGCGAGATGGGGTGCTTGGGGCCGGCGCAGCGTCAAGCCTTAAAGGTGGTTACCAGGGTGTTCTGGCGGTTGAGGACTCGATGGCATCGTGGCGTTTGAGCTCGCGGCGCATGGTTTGTGAGTTGAGCCAGGCTGCTTGCCAGCCGCGGATGGGGTAGTGCGTCTGGTCGAGCTCAAACTGCGTATAGCCGCAGGCGTTGATGATCGTCGTTCCACACACATGCTGACGCTCGCGCTGAAAATCGCAACCGTAGCTTTGGTGCACATGCCCGTGCACCATGTAGTCGGGATTCCAAGATTCGAGTGCTGTGTTAAAGCACTCGAATCCTCGATGCGGCAGATCGTCCAGATCACCCATACCGGCGGCGGGTGCATGGGTAAGCAGAATGTCGCACCCGCCGACCATCCTAACCTTACGCGACAGCTTACGCATGCGCTTGGACATCTCGCGTTCGGTGTACATGTTGGCGCCGTCGCGATAACGCATGGACCCGCCAAGGCCCGCAATGCGAATCCCTCGGTACGTGTACACGCTGTCTTCCACGCAGATACATCCGCCCGGTGCATGACGTGCGTAGCGATCATCGTGATTGCCGCGCACGTAGATGAGCGGCTTGTTGATGACCGTAACTAAAAACTCAAGATAGTCCGGGTCCAGATCGCCGGCGGACAAAATCAGGTCGACTCCCTCAAAGCGTTCCTTGCGAAAGCACTCCCAAAGGCATCGTTCTTCGGTATCGGCTATGGCAAGGATTTTCATAGGGCAGGGACTTTCGGCTCATCGTCGAGCTGCGGAATGGTGCCTACCACGTTGTCCGCCAGCCAATTCATCTCGACAATCTGCGTGCTCGGCAGCGGAGGGAAGCCTTCGATCTGTACCACGCCGTTCTGGCTGTGGAGCTCGCCGCCAAAGGGGTTGATGGATCCCTCGACAATGCCGTTGCGGAGCAACTGCACGAGTTTGCGCGTCTGGTAGGGTAGGCCCGGAGCGTAACGGATGTCGATAACGCCGGAGCTCATGCCATACCAGTAGTTGACGGCGCGCACTTGGTTGTCGTCGCTGGTCTCGTCCCACGTGCCGTGCAGCAGGCTGCGAACGATGAGCTCGTAGTAACGGCCCCAGTTCCATACCGGCATGGCGATGCCGGAAACCTTGCCATCGACCAGGCGGTGGAGTCCGTAGGCCGTAGGGTCCTCGAGCGACTTTGACATGTCAGCGCCGGTCATGACGCTCACGCCTTCGCGGCACATGGCCTCGGCAAGACCGCCGGCGGGCACATCGCCCCAGGTGAGGATAATTTGCGCGCGGGGGTCGAGCAGCGAGGCACCGATGGCAAAGGCATTGATCTCGCTGAGCGCGCCGGATGCGAAGACCGACGCGTGGTAGCTGATGCGATGGTTGTCCGCCATGCTGGCGGCAAGGGCGCCCAGGAGGAACTTGGCCTCGTACATCTTGCCAAAGTACGAACGGACGCTTTGGTGGGGAAGGCCGATAGAGCAGTTAAGGAACCGAACCTGGGGATACTCAACGGCAGCTCTGAGCGTGTATTCCATCAGGCGGTGCGAGGTCGAGAAGATGACGTTGTCTCCATGTTTGACAGCCGTTTCCACGGCGGCGTAGAACACGTCCGGATCGTGACAGTCCTCGAACGCCTCGGTGCGCACGATACCGTCAAAGTGCTCATCGAGATACTGACGTCCTTGGTCGTGCAGACTGTCCCAGCTCGACGTCGCACAGGGGAACTCATGGATAAAGGCGATACGCAGGGGGTTGGCCGCCGAATAGACAGTCTTGCCCATAAAGAAGTTGAGCACGCCGGAGGTGGACTTGGCGGGCGACTCCTCCTCATCGACGCTCGGCGCTTCGACAAGATCGACCTTGTCCTCGTCATTTTTGCCGGCAATGACCAGCTCGCGCCAAATCTTGCACAGGCGGTTTACGACGATATCCGTTGGCGTATCCAGCAGACGGTCCTGGTTGTACACATTGAGGTAGACGAGCATGGCGTCGGCAGGCGTAATGTCCAGGTGGTCGCCGCCTGCGCGAAGGTAGGCGCGCTTAAAGAGCAGGAAGGTATGGCGCAGGTAGTCGACCTTTTTCTGCGGCCATTTTTCGATAAGGTTCTGACCGAGCATCTTGGCGAGCGTTTCGTAGCTTCCCTCACGCGAGAACTCGATCTCGTATAGGGGGCAGACGCGCCAAAACGTGCAGAACTCACCGTACAGGCGGCTTTCGACGGAATCCCATGTGCCGGGGTAGAGACGGGTGACCTTGGCCGAAACCGTCGGGGCGTCTAGGAATTTGAGGACACTGACGCGTTTGTTGCCTTCCTGGACATAGAACCGATGCATGAACTCGGTGACGATGATGGGGTCGCGATAGCCCTCGGTTACCTGGATGTCGTAGAGGTTGGACCACTTGCGGGCGAACTCGGTGTTAAGCGGAAGCAGGGGCATAAAGTTACACGAAAAGGCGGACTGACGGCCTTTGGTGACCGTGCCGACGACCATTTCGAGCGGAATATCCCTTAGGCCGACATTCTCTCGCTGACCTAAGGGGAGCTGAGCAACCAAACTGTCGAGGTCCGTAAGGTATGGATGCTCGCTTTGGCTGATGGCGCGACGGCGTCCCTGCTCGCCGCGCTTGCGTGCTTGACGATAGGCCTCTTCCATGGTGTCTACTCCCTTAGTCGTTTAAACAACGATATGAACCATGGTACCACGAATGAAAACCACTACAAGATGCCTGTCCCCTTTGCGGTGGTTTAGGCGATGATGGGGGCGATGGCGCGGATGCAGGCGTCGGCTGCCGTGAAAGTAGTGCTGTCGTCGCTGACGATAAAGATGATCTTTCCTTTGATGCCAAAGTCGCCGATTTCGCTAAAGAGTACGTAGGGCTCCTTGTCAAAGCCCGAGATGGGCGAGACGGCCGTTTTGGTTGCGCTCGTGAGCTCGTCTGCCAGCGCGTCAAGGGAAGCCCACTTAGACGTGTCCTTTACGGCAACGGGCACGGCCACGCGCCCAAAGGGCATCAAATGCACGAGCGTGTTCTTGGAGATGTTGGAGTTGGGCACAATGATGGTCTGTCCACAGGCATCCTCAATCGTTGTATGGCGCCAAGTGATGTCTTGGACCACGCCGGATACGCCGCCGACCTCGATATTGTCGCCGGGTTTGATGATGCCCATAAACGTCACCTGCATGCCGCCGATAAGGTTTGACAGCGTGTCCTGAAAGCCAAGCGAGATGGCGATGCCGCCGACGCCAAGAGCGGCGACGAGGGCGTTTGCATTAATGCCAAAGCAGTTGTCGAGGATAAAGCTGCCGCCAATCATCCAGATGACGGCGCGCGCGATGTTGATGAAGATACTCGATGCCGGAAGCGGGTTATCGTCTCGGTTAAGCAGATGGTTCAGGGTCTTGGATACGACCTTGGCGGCGACGGCGGTGCCTATCGCCAAGATGACGGCCCAGATGATGTTGTGGACCCATCGTTGTGCAAAGAAATGAAGAATCGGCTCAAACAATTCCATGTAGGGAAACCTCCTAATGATCGTCCAACCATGATACCCACCAAGAAGCCCGTCCGATCAAATTCGGACGGGCTTCTGTGCTCGATATAAGGTTTACGTGGCGGGGCTGCAAGGCCCGGCGGTGTAGCTTAGCGTCGACGCTTCCAGATAATGCCGAGCATGATGACGATGATGCCGCCGATAAGGCACGCGCCAACTACTGCCAGCGTGCGGTCTCCCGTTGCGGCGAGCTTACCGGTCGTCTTCTTGGTGATGACCTTCGTGGTCGCCGTGTCCGTCTTAGGCGAGGGCTTAGGCGTCGGGGCCGGTGTGGGCGTGGGGTCCACGGCAGTGGAGCCAAAGCTGATGGTGCCCGCGAGCGAGGCCATCTTGCTCTCCCAACTGTTCTGTCCGATCAGCGCCCTTAGGGCTGACTCGCAGGTACCCCACTCGGTGTGCTTGGTGGCGTTTGCGAAGGTGGGGAAGTCGGTCGTGTTGGTGATGATGTAGTTGTTGGTGGCGACGGTATAGGTCTTGGCGGGGTCGAGCGTGCTGCCGTCTTTGGTGAGCGTGGCGCTCACGATGCGCTTGCCTTCAGACTGCGTCCAGTCGATTGTTACGTTGATGCCGCCAAAGGAAAGAACGCTGCCGGAGTTGTCGGGCCACTTGTACATGTCCTGGGCTTCCTGCTCGGTGTGGCCGGCTGCGACGTAGGCTTGCTGAAGTTCGTAGCTGTCATTGCATTTGTCGCTAATTTCCAACGAGTGCTCAAGCGCTGCGAGGAAGTCTGCACCGGTCATGGTCCAGGTCTCAACGGTGTTGCCGTAGGGCGAGATGGCGATGACGTTGCCGGCGGTCACGTTTCCCGCCGCGATGCCGCCGCGGATGCCGCCAGCGTTCTCAATAGCAAGGTCCGCGCTCGTCAAATTAAGATAGGAACCGCAGATCACATGTCCGATGGTCTGGGCTTTAGTAGTGTCGCCCTTCTTGCTGGGGAGGAAATCGGTGGTGCGCACCATCTCCCAGCCATGTGTGCCCGCCGCGTCCTCGCCATAGAAATAGTTGGCGGTGGATGTGCCGAGTACCTTGTTCGATTCGATTTCAAAAGCGTCGTCGAGTGGCTTGATCTTGTTGCGGACGGCTTCAAGGCGGCTTTGGTAGTCGGAGCCCTTGTCGGGGTCTGCCAAAAGGTCGTTGACGTTCTTGGCGGTGTAGAGCTTCTCGTCGCTGCCGTCTGCAGGGACCGTGACCGTGTCATCGTCGGTCGTCTCGGTGCCATTGGTGTCGTACTTGTACGGAATGGAAAGCAGCCCCACCTCGGCAAAGGCGCTGCCTGCCTCGACAACGTGGATCGTCTTGCCGTCGGCTCCCGTCACCTTTTCGTTAAGGTTGATGTGCTCGTGGCCTGCGATAAGGGCATCGATGCCACGGAGCCGCGTGGCAAAGGTCTTGGCGTCGAGCGTGTGCGCGATACAGACGACAACATCGCAGCCCTCCTTGCGCAGCTGCTCTGCCTCGGTATTGATGGCGTTCACGGCACTCGAGAACGACGTGCCCGCGACCAGGTCCGCGCGCAGCGAGGATCCCAGCGACTCATCCATGGCACCCACGACGCCGACCTTGATTTTGTAGTCGAATGTGGAGTGATCCTCGCTATCCTCCCAGGTGCGATCGAGCGTCTTCGTGATGCTCGAGCTCCATACGCCGCTCGTAGACTTCGCGTTCGCGCAGAGCATGGCGAAGGGCGTGCCGGTGGTGCTGTAGCCGGTCATGGTGCGGAGTTTGTCCGCGTCGTAGCTCCAGTCGTGGTTGCCTGGCGTGGTCGCGTCGTAGCCGTCGGCGTAGAAGGTGTCCATGAGCTCGGCGATGCTCTTGCCCTCGCTCATGGTGGCGAAGGACTGTCCGTGGAAGGTGTCGCCCGCATCGAGCAAAAGATCGGGGGCGCTGTTTTGGGCGCTATAGAGAACCGCCAGTCCATCAAAGCCCACAGTGCCGGTGCCCTTGCTTGCGTTGTAGCTGTACTTGTAGCTGCCGTGGATGTCGTTGGTGTGCATGACGGCCACGGAGCCGTCAATAGCGGCGGGCAGGTTCCCCGCGAAAGCGAGGCTTGGGATGCCTGCGAGCGCGCCGGCAAACAACGCGGCGGCTAACGCAAGGCGGGGGAGTCTTTTCATGGCAGTTTCCTTAGTCCTTAGCCAGAATGTCTGGTTGAATATCGGATTATCAGCATGATATGCGAAAACCGCCGCAAGGGTGTCTGTCCCTTAGCGGCGGTTTTGACGTTTGACCAGATAAAACCTGCCAAAATAAACCTGTCCCTTTTTGGTGGGTTTAGCTTAGCAGCATGCGGTCGTTGGCGAGCTCGCCGCCCGAGACCTCCTCGAACTTCTGCAGCAGGTCGGCCACGGTGAGCGACTTCTTCTCGTCGCCGGCCACGTCGTAGATCACATGGCCCTCGTGCATCATGATCAGACGGTTGCCCAGACG
Source organism: uncultured Collinsella sp. (assembly GCA_905211535.1). Taxonomy (GTDB): domain Bacteria; phylum Actinomycetota; class Coriobacteriia; order Coriobacteriales; family Coriobacteriaceae; genus Collinsella. The sequence goes on from CAJMAZ010000024.1 coordinate 16,330, forward strand.
GATGGCGTCGTTCATGTTGTGCGTGACCATGAGCGTGGTCAGGTGGTTCTCGTCGACGATCTCCTCGGTCAGGTTGAGCACCTTAGAGGCCGTCTTGGGGTCGAGGGCCGCGGTGTGCTCGTCGAGCAGCAGCAGGCGCGGCCTGGTGAGCGTGGCCATCAACAGGGTGAGTGCCTGGCGCTGGCCGCCCGAGAGCAGGCCGACCTTGGCGTTGAGACGCGTGTCCAGACCAAGGTCCAGGCGCTTGAGCAGCTCAACGTACTCATCTTTCTCGGCCTTGGTGACGCCCCACGAAAGGCCGCGACGCTGGCCGCGACGCTTGGCGAGGGCCAGGTTCTCGGCGATTTGCATGTCGGCAGCGGTACCGCGCATGGGGTCCTGAAACACGCGGCCCAGGTACTTGGCGCGCTGCGACTCGCTCAGGCGCGAGATGTCGGTGCCGTCGAGCTCAATAACGCCCGAATCGAGCGGGTACACGCCGGCGATCATGTTGAGCAGCGTGGACTTGCCGGCGCCGTTGCCGCCGATCACGGTTACAAAGTCGCCGTCATTCAGGGTGAGGTCGACGCCGGTGAGCGCGCGCTTCTCGGTGACGGTGCCCTTGTTAAAGGTCTTCTTGACGTGCGAGAGCTTAAGCATCTGCCTCATCCCCCTTCGTGTAGGAGCTGCGGAGCTTATAGCGCTCCCAAACCACGGGTACGCACAGGGCCACAGCGACAATTACGGCGGAAAGCAGCTTCATGTCGTTGGCGTCCATGCCCAACTGCAGCACGATGGCGCGGATAAGGAAGTACACCACGGAGCCAAAGACGGCGGAGGCAAGACGGACGCTAAACTGCGTGAGGCCGCCGGGCAGCAGACGGCCGAGCACCTCACCGATAACAATGGCGGCAAGACCGATAACGATGGCACCGGTGCCCATACCAATGTCGGCATACTTTTGGCTCTGGCAGATGAGCGCGCCCGAAAGGCCGATGAGGGCGTTGGAGAGCACGAGGGCGATCATCTTGGTGGAGTTGGTGTTGACGCCCAGGGCGCGGATCATGTACTCGTTGTTGCCGGTGGCGCGCAGCGCCGAGCCAATCTCGGTGCCAAAGAACCAATACAGGATGGCAACGATAGCCACGGCGAGCAGGATGCCCAAGATGATGGCAACGGTGGACTGCGGCAGACCGGTCATATTGCTGACGGCCGAAAACACGGTGCCCTTGGCAAGAATGGGCGTATTGGACTTGCCCATGATGCGCAGGTTGATGGACCACAGGCTGATCTGGGTGAGGATTCCGGCGAGGATCGCGGGAATCTCAAAGACGGTGGTCAAAATGCCCGTGACGGCGCCCGCGATGGCGCCGGCGCACATGCCGGCCAGCACGGCGAGCAGCGGGTCGACGTTGTTATTGACGATGAGCACAGCGCAGACGCAGCCGCCGAGGGCAAAGCTGCCGTCGCAGGTCATATCGGGAATATCGAGTAGGCGGAACGTGATAAACACGCCAAGCACCATAATGCCCCAGAGGACGCCCTGCGAAACGGCGCCCTGCAATGCAATGAGCATGCTTCATACCTCCTAGGATAGGGTGGACACGTGATTCACCATAATAGCGGTAACAATGCATAGAAGAGCTGCGGACAGACGTTTTGTTTTACCTGAAACAAGCAGGGCGGACGCCGGTCTACAGCGCCCGCCCCTGTGGCTCAGATATTGAATAACGCGGCTAAAGCGCGAGCACGGGCTCTAGGCGCATGCCGCGTATGGCATTACGCGTCCAGAGCGGAAAGGTCGATGCCCAGGGCCTCGGCCATTTCGTCGTTCTTGACGACGACCAGGTCCTTGCTCGAGAGGTGCTTGATAGGCATGTCTTCGGGCTTGGCCTCGCCCTTCAGGATCTTAACGGCCATCTCACCCGCGGCGTAGCCCAGATCCTCGTAATTGATGGAGAGGGTGAACAGGCCGCCGGCCATGCACATGCCCTCCTCGCCAGTCACGAAGGGAAGCTTGTTCTCCTTGCAGATCTGGCCCACCTGCGAGGCGCCCGCGGCGATGGTGTTGTCGGTGGGGGAGTACAGCGCGTCGACCTTGCCCACGGCAGACTCGACGACGGACTGAATCTCGTTGGAGCTCGAGACGGTGAAGTCAGTGTACTCGAGGCCCAGCTTGTCGAGCTCCTTCTTGGCGGCCTTGATCTGGACGTCGGAGTTGGACTCGGCGGTGCAGTAGAGCAGGCCGACCTTCTTAACGTCGGGCAGGACCTTCTGCATCATCTCGAGCTGCTCGGCGACCGGGGTGAGGTCGGAAGCGCCCGTGACGTTGGTGCCCGGCTTGTCGTTGTCCTGGACCAGGCCGGAGGCGGCGTAGTCGGTGATGGCACAGCCCACGATGGGGATATCGGCCGTGGCGCCGGCGGCAGCCTGCGCGGCGGGCGTGGCGATGGCATAAATCAGGTTGACGTTGTCGCCCACAAACTTGTCGGCAATGGACTTACACGTGGACTGGTCGTTCTGGGCGTTCTTCTGGTCGATCTTGACCTTAAGGCCGCTCTTCTTGATGGCCTTGACGAAGCCGTCGTTGGCGGCATCGAGCGCGGAGTGCTCGGTGAGCTGCAGAACGCCGATGGTGTAGTCGGAACCGGCGGCAGCAGAGCCGGAACCAGAGTTGCCGCCGCATCCGGCGAGCGGGGCGAGCGCGAGCAGGCCGGCGGAGACCAGAAGGCTCCTGCGACTGATGGTGATGTCCTTCATATCATTACCCCCAGTATAAAAATGGCTGGAAACACTGCACTGGGACAAAGTGCAAGTGGAACTATAGTAGCGCTGATGTCCATTTTTACAACAGCCTGGCGGGTTTTTTAATACAGAATCGGATGGGCGGTACGGGTAGTCGAATGGGCGGCGGAGGGTCTTATGCGGCGGAGGAGGCGTCGTCCTCCTCGTCCAGGGCGGCGAAGAGCTTCTTGCCGTCGAGCAGGCGCGTGCTGACGTTTCTCATACGGGCGATCTCGACGGTGCGCAGCGTATCGTCGGTGCCTCGGGCGTCGTAGACCGTTCCCAGCAGATACGAGATGCCATCGCGCTGCCTGATGGCAAAGGGACGGAGTGTCATCCGTGCTGCTTCGGTTTCGCCGCGTGTCGTGACGCTCGAAATATCAAAACTCACCGTGGTTCCGTGGTCGATGGCCTGCTCGACGAGCTCGCACGTGTCGATGCGCTTGATGGGCGTGCGTGTTGCCTTGGTAGCCTTGCTGCCTGCGCTTGGAGCGGGTTCGGGTGTATCGAGGTAGCCGCGAACGTCGGCGCTCGCCATGGCAACTAAGTGCTGCGCCATGCTCTTGCGGATAGCGATAGGCGTGGAGCGGTTGCGCATGACCATACCGTGGAGCCGGATGATCTCTTCGTCGGTGAGCGGGCGGGTAAGAAGTTTGTAGCCCACGCCGCGTTTGTACTCAATTTCGTATCCGGCATGGCGAAGCGCGGAGATGGCGGTGTAGATGCTGCGCCGCGCCGCCGAGATGGGCATGCGGGCGGGGTCGTCGGGATGGGCGAGGCGCCGGATCAGCTCATCGGAAAGCATGGCCTTGTCTTCGCCGGTGTTTTCGCTCAAGAGCTGCAGGATACGAACGGCGCGATAGGCTGCCATCGAGGCGGCGCCTCTAGTCGTGGTGTCGTAGGTTTCAACAGCGGCTTCGGTCATGGTACCCACGTCCTTTCCGTTTTGGGTGGCGACGGTATGGAGCCTAGGACGTGGGGCTTTCCCAGGGGCGCAGGGCGCTCTGGGCGGTCGGTAGTCGTCGGCAAACGGCGGGTCGAGTTTTCAACAGCCCTGGTCAACTGACCAAAAACTTGCCAAAAGCTTGACGGATGCTGTTGAAAAAAGCGTCTCTCGACCGATGTCGAGAGACGCTTATGCGATGAGCGTTGGCGTGTGGCGACGCGAGCTAGCGTCCGACGATTAGAAGTCGGCGTTGCCCACGGTGCGCGGGTGCGGCAGGACGTCGCGGATGTTGCCCACGCCGGTCAGATACATGACCAAGCGCTCGAAGCCCAGACCGTAGCCGGCGTGCTTGCAGGAACCGTAGCGGCGCAGGTCAAGGTAGTACTTGTACTGTTCGGGATTCATGCCCAGGTCCTTGATGCGGGCCTCGAGCAGGTCCAGGCGCTCCTCACGCTGGGAGCCGCCGATAATCTCGCCGATACCGGGAACCAGGCAGTCGGCGGCGGCGACGGTCTTGCCGTCCTCGTTCATGCGCATGTAGAAGGCCTTGATCTCGGCCGGGTAGTCGGTCACGAAGGTCGGGCGCTTAAAGTGCTCCTCGGTCAGGAAGCGCTCGTGCTCGGTCTGCAGGTCGATGCCCCAGCTGACGGGGTAATCAAACTGGTGGCCAGCAGCGACTGCCTGCTCCAGGATCTCGACGGCCTCGGTGTAGGTAACGCGGGCAAAGTCGGAGTTGGCGACATGGTCCAGGCGCTCGAGCAGACCCTTGTCCACAAACTTGTTGAGCATATTGAGCTCGTCGGGGCAGGTTGCCATAACGTCCTTGAGGACATACTTGAGCATGGCCTCGGCGTTGTCCATGTAGTCGTTAAGATCGGCGAAGGCCATCTCGGGCTCGATCATCCAAAACTCGGCGGCGTGGCGCGTGGTGTTGGAGTTCTCGGCGCGGAAGGTGGGGCCAAAGGTGTACACGTCGCCAAAGGCCATGGCAAAGTTCTCGGCGTTGAGCTGGCCGGACACGGTGAGGCTCGCATGCTTGCCAAAGAAGTCCTGGCTCCAGTCGACCTCGCCGGACTCGGTGAGGGGCGGATTTTTGGGGTCGAGCGTAGTCACGCGGAACATCTCGCCGGCGCCTTCGCAGTCACTCGTGGTGATGATGGGGGTGTTGACGTAGACAAAGCCCTGCTCCTGGAAGAAGCGGTGGATGGCGGCAGCCGCGACAGAGCGGATGCGGAACACGGCGCGGAACAGGTTGGTGCGCGGGCGCAGGTGCTGCTGGGTGCGCAGGAACTCGACGGTTGCGCGCTTCTTCTGCAGTGGGTAATCCGGGGCACTCGTGCCCTCGACCTCGATGGAGGTGGCAGAAAGCTCAAAAGGCTGGGGCGCATCGGGGGTCAGCTTGACGGTGCCGGTGCAAATGAGTGCGGCCGAGACGTTTTGATGGGCGATCTCGTCGTAGTTGTCGAGTGCCTCGCGGTTCATGACGACCTGCAGGTCGCGGAAGCAGCTGCCGTCGTTGAGCGTAACAAAGCCAAAGTTCTTCATGTCGCGGACGGACTTGACCCAGCCGGCGACAGTGACGGTCTGGCCGCCGAGCGACTCGGCATCGGCATAGAGCTGCGCGATTTTGGTGCGGTTCACGTATCCTCCCATAACGGTTGAATGATAGTTATCCATACAGTTCGATATTCTAGCAGCTCGGCTCATTTGGGCTATACAGATAAGGCATTGGCGGGATGGTTTTCAAACGAAAAGCGCCCGCGGCCAAATGGTCGCGGGCGCTTGACGAGGTGCCTTTTGGCTGTGTGGCGCGGGGCCTGGCTACTTGGTCTTGGCTACTAGCAGCGGGTCGCCAAGCTTGACGAGCGGGTTGCCGCCGATAAGCGTTCCGGACTCGCCGACATGGTCGATGCTCTTAAGACGATCGAGCTCGGAGACGATGACGGTCACGATGTCCTCGTGACCAGCGGCCTTAATGGCCTCGCGGTCGAAGCTGATGAGCGGCTGGCCTGCCTTGACCACATCGCCCATCTCGACAAAGCGGGCAAAACCCTTGCCGTTCATTTCCACGGTGCCCAGGCCAACATGGATGAACACGCGAAGACCGTCCTCGGTAATCATGCCGATGGAGTGGTTGGTGACAGTGGTGGCACCGATGCGGCCGTTGGCGGGCGCATAGATGGTGCCGGTAATGGGCTCGATGCCATAGCCCTGGCCAAGCATGCCCGAGGCGATCGTCTCGTCGGGAACCTCGTTCAGGTTGACGAGCACGCCGTTGACGGGGGCATAGATGACGCCTTCGCGGGTAGCGAAGCTTGCTGCGGGCGGAACGGACGCCTCGCCGGTCGAGGTGAAGGTGGACTTAAGCGAATCGAGCAGACCCATAGTTGCCTCCAACTTAAATAGGCGCATATCGCGCGTTTGGTTTGCCGGAAACGTTTCACATGTGTTTCGCGGCTTGGTCAACGCCCCTATTCTACGCTGCTCAACGATACCTCTGAACTGGGATTATGTGATATATCAGTTGAAGGGAAACTTATTGCCGGAGTGTTTCTGCGCCACGGGTTCAAGTGGGGTACGCTTGAAGGCAAAAACAAGGGCGCATAATTTGCGCGAAGGGAGCACATATGATTGTCGAGAACCATGCGCTGTGGGGCGAGGAGCCGACCGAGGAATATCCGGCGACCTTTACGTATCTGGGTGCCGAGCCGCTGCCCGATAAGCCCAATGGCCGCCGCCCCGCGGTGATCATCTGCGGCGGAGGCGGGTTCACGCATATCGCTCCGCACGAGCAGGATCCCGTGGCGTTTGCGTTTTTGGATCACGGTTACCAGGCCTTTGTGCTCAACTATGTGACGAGTTCTACGGGCGACGTGAGCTTTCCGCACCCCCAGGCAGATCTTGCCAAGATGGTCGCCACGGTGCGCGCCAACGCCGACGAGTGGCATGTCGATCCTAAGCGCGTGTGCGTCGTGGGATTCTCGGCGGGCGGCATGATCTGTGCCTCGCTGGCAACGCAGTGGAAGACCGGCCCCTTCGCGGCACTTGCCGGGGCGCGTCCGGACGACATTCGTCCCGATGCCGTGGTGCTGGGTTATCCATTGCTCGACTTTGCCTATGTGCGCGACATGCAGACGCGCGATCCGCGCATTGACTTGCGTGTGCCCAAGACGGGCGGCAAGACGGGGCGCGATTTGCTCAACGACTACCTGTCGATGGTGACGGGCGGCGAGGCAACTGACGAGCATCTGGCCGACATCTGCCCCACCACGCATGTTTCGCGTCAGATGCCACCGACCTTTGTGTGGGGCGTGTCCGACGACAAGACGGCGCCGATCGCGCAGGTATACCCGTTTGCGCAGCGCATGGCCGAGGAGGGCGTTGCATGCGAGATGCACGTCTTCGACCAGGGTGGTCACGGCCTTTCGCTCGGCAACGCCAACACCGCGGTCGACAACGAGGACAAGCAGGTGGCGGTCCGCCCTTGGATTCGCCTAGCCTTCCGCTTCCTGGAGCGCCATCTGTAAGAGGACGGGCATCCCAGCCCTTCAATAACTTGCGGTGAAATAGTTTCTATCTGGGGTATCAACCAGCCCATCCAGGAACTATTCCACCGCAACTTCGTTTTTGATGCCCCGCCCGGAAACTGCGTCCCAGTTTTGCCTTTCAAGGTGGGACGCAGTTTCCCATAGGGCCTCGACTGGGAAAGCGCGTCCCGTTTCAAGCGGGGGATTCCGGGATGCATTTTCCGTAAGAGGCCTGTTTGGGAAACTATGGCCCTGAACTCTCCTGCCTGTCCTCCTTGTATCAATCTGTCGATTGAACGTCGTTGTGTGTTCACGCTATCATGTAAGCTTAAAATTGGTTAGCCATGGCAAACGGTTAGCCATGGTGAACATAAATACAACGCCCTGTGGGCGCCGGGGGAGGAACACGGACGTGAAGCTCGATACACTCGAGATTGGAAAGGACGCCGTTGTCGCATCGGTGGCATCGGACGATCAGGCACTCCGACAGCATATTTTGGACATGGGTCTAACGCCGGGCACCGAAGTCACCATGATGAAGTACGCCCCCATGGGCGATCCGCTCGAGATCCGCCTGCGTGGCTACGAGTTGACACTGCGCAAGGACGATGCCGCTCGCATCGAACTCGTGGGTATTCACGACACCGATACGGGTCCGCGCGCTAACGCCGCAATCGGCACGACGGAGCATCCGGCCCTGGGCGAGGGGACGTATTCGCCCCGTGCGGCAAAGACGGCCGTGCCCGAGGGCGCGCCGCTGCACTTTGCCCTCGCCGGCAACCAAAACTGCGGCAAGACCACGTTATTCAACCAGCTGACGGGCTCCAACCAGCATGTCGGTAACTTTCCCGGCGTGACGGTCGACCGCAAAGATGGCACCGTCCGTAACCATCCCGAGGCGAGCGTTACCGACCTGCCTGGCATTTACTCCCTGTCGCCGTACACAGGCGAAGAGGTCGTGAGCCGTCAGTTCATCCTTGACGAGCGCCCGGACGCCATCATCGACATCATTGACGCTACCAACATCGAGCGTAACCTGTACCTGACGCTGCAGCTCATGGAGCTCGACCGCCCCATGGTCATCGCGCTCAACATGATGGACGAGGTGACCGCCAACGGCGGCGCCGTGGACGTCAACCTGCTCGAGAGCCTGTTGGGCGTGCCCGTTGTTCCCATTAGCGCTGCCCGCAACGAGGGTATCGGCGAGTTGGTGGATCATGCCTTGCACGTGGCGCGGTTCCGCGAGCGCCCCGGTCGCCTGGACTTCTGCTCGCCCGATGGTCCAGACGGCGGCGCGCTGCATCGCTGCATCCACGGCATTGCTAACCTGATCGAGGACCATGCCGTGACGGCGCACATCCCGGTGCGCTTTGCGGCGACCAAGCTGGTTGAGGGCGACGAGCTGGTAACCGAGGCGCTTCACCTGGATCGCAACGAGCTCGACGCTATCGAGCACATCATCACCCAGATGGAGGGCGAGGCCGGCACCGACCGCCTGTCTGCGCTGGCGGACATGCGCTTTAGCTTTATCGGCGATGTGTGCGGGCGCTGCGTCGTCAAGCCGCACGAAAGCCGCGAACACGTGCGCTCTGTCAAAATCGACCGCATCCTGACAGGTCGTTACACAGCCATTCCGGCGTTTCTGGTGATCATGGGCCTCGTCTTTTGGCTGACGTTTGGCGTGATCGGCGCGGCGTTGCAGGGACTCATGGAGGATGGCATCGCGGTCATCATCGCCTCGGCCGATGCGGGCCTCAAGGCGTTCGGAACCAACGATGTGGTGCGCTCGCTGGCTGTCGACGGCGTGCTTACGGGTGTGGGCAGCGTGCTGACCTTCCTGCCGATTATCGTCGTGCTCTTCTTGTTCCTCTCCATTCTGGAAGATTCGGGCTACATGGCGCGCGTGGCCTTTGTCATGGACAAAGTCCTGCGTCGCTTCGGCCTGTCGGGCCGCAGCTTTGTGCCCATGCTCGTCGGTTTTGGCTGCACCGTGCCGGCTATCATGTCGACCCGTACGCTCCCATCCGAGCACGACCGCAAGATGACGGTCATGCTCACGCCGTTTATGAGCTGCTCAGCCAAGCTGCCGGTTTACGGCTTGCTGTGCGGAGCATTCTTCCCGCAGGCGACGGTTCCCGCCATGGTCTCGCTCTATCTGATCGGTATCGTGGTCGGCTGCATCGCGGCTTTGGTGCTCAACCGCACGGCATTTAAGGGCGACCCGGTGCCGTTTATCATGGAGCTTCCCAATTACCGCCTGCCGAGCGTCAAGACGACGGTGATGCTGGCATGGGATAAGGCCAAAGACTTTATTACCAAGGCCTTTACCATTATCTTTGCCGCTACCGTGGTCATCTGGTTCCTTCAGACGTTTGACATCCGCTTTAATGTGGTCGCCGATCAGTCGCAGAGCCTGCTTGCGGGTCTCGGCAGCATCATTGCGCCGGCGCTGACGCCGCTTGGGTTTGGCGACTGGCGTGCATCCACGGCGCTCGTCACCGGACTTATCGCCAAGGAGAGTGTCATCTCGACCCTCACGGTGCTTTTGGGCGCGACCTCGCCCGCGGCACTGTCGACCATGTTTTCGCCGTTCACTGCCTATGTGTTCCTGGTCTTTACGTTGCTGTACCCGCCGTGCGTGGCTGCGATCGGCGCCGTCAAGAGCGAGCTGGGCGCGCGCTACGCCGTTGCCGTGTTCGCGTTTCAGGTGACGGTCGCCTGGATTGTGGCGTTCCTAGTCCACGGCATTGGCGTGCTAATCGGCTTGTAAATAACGGTTTCGCGAGTGAGACATTCCCATACATAGCGCGACCACGGTCTATACTCCTCTGTCGAACAGTTGGTTTGGCGGAGGAGTTTTTAGTTATGGCGTTTGACAAGGCGATGGCGCATTTGCGAGCGAAGGGCTTTGGCGACCGTGTGATTGTGCCTCAGGAGGAGACGGCAACTGTCGAGGAAGCCGCAGCGGCACTGGGAACGGCTCCCGCGCAGATCGCGAAAACGATGGCGTTCGATGTCGACGGCGCGCCGGTGCTCGTGCTGTGCGCCGGAGATGCGCGTGTCAACAGCTCCAAGTTCAAGAAGTTCTTCCATGGCAAGCCGCATATGATTCCCGGCGCTGCGGTCGAGCGGGCCGTGGGCCATGCGCCCGGCGGCGTCTGCCCCTTTGGCGTTAACGAGGGCGTGCCGGTGTATCTGGACGAGTCGCTTAAGCGCTTCGACACCGTCTACCCGGCCTGCGGCGACGACCACAGTGGCGTAGCGCTTTCGGTGCCCGAACTCGAGGTGGCGTCTGACGCCCAGGGCTGGGTCGATGTTTGCCGTGGGTGGGAGCCCGAGGACTAGGCTCCCAAATGTCTGCGCGATTTTGGCCCCGCATCTGTATTAACGGATGCGGGAACGTTGCTATATAATCGCCTCCGCTCAAAATGATTGGAGAAGTTATATATGAGTCAAGCAAGACAAGATGGCATCTCACTCAAGCAGTGGCTCCCACTCGTCGGGCTCACCTGCTGTGCGTTCGTGTTCAACACGTCGGAGTTTATGCCCATCGGCCTTTTGACTGATATCGCCGCGTCGTTCTCGCTCACCGAGGCCCAGGCGGGCATCATGATCTCGGTCTATGCCTGGGGCGTCATGCTGCTGTCGCTGCCGCTCATGGTGTTTGCCTCGCGCTTTGAGTTCAAGCGGATGCTGCTGGGCGTGCTGGCCGTGTTCTCGCTCGGCCAGTTCCTGTCCGCTGTGGCGCCGACCTATCCCATCCTGGTCTGCGCGCGCCTGGTGGTCGCTTGCGCGCATGCCGTGTTCTGGTCAGTCGCCTCGATTATGGCCTCGCGCCTGGTCGACACTCGCCACGGCGCGCTCGCCATCAGCATGATCGCTACGGGCTCGTCCATCGCGCAGATCTTTGGCCTGCCTCTCGGTCGCGCCATTGGCTTGGCCGTGGGCTGGCGCATGACGTTTGCCGTGGTCGGGGGCCTCTCAGCCATCGCGGTCGTCTACCAGGCAGCGGTGTTCCCGGCCATGCCGGCGGGTGAGCGCTTTACCGTCAAACAGCTGCCCGAGCTGCTCAAGAACCCGCTCCTCATCGCGCTCTACGCAGTCACGGTCTTCATGGCGACCGGCTATTACGCAAGCTACAGCTATATCGAGCCCTTCCTGGCGCAGGTCGCGCACGTCGATGCGGGCGCCATTACCATGACGCTGACGGCGTTTGGCTGCTCTGGTTTGCTCGGAAGCTGGCTGTTTGGCCGTCTGTTCGACGGGCACCGCTTCCCGTTCTTGGCTATTACGCTCTCCGGCGTGCCGGTGGCTCTGCTGCTTATGGCCCCCGCAGCCTCGGCGCTCGTGTTGGTGCTTGCCGTCTGCGCACTGTGGGGTTGCTGTGCCACGGCCTTTAACGTGGCGTTTCAGGCCGAGCTCATCAAGTACACGCCCGCGGATTCGTCGGCTGTCGCCATGTCGATCTTCTCGGGCCTGTTCAACCTCGGTATCGGCACGGGTACCGCGATCGGCGGAGCCGTGGTTTCGGGTCCCGGTATCGCCTGGATCGGCTTTGTGGGCGGGGCGATTGCCGTCGTGGGCGTCATTCTCGCCATCACGGTGATGTTCCCAGCCATCCGCCGCGCCAAGCCCGTCGCCTAATCACGTTCCCTCATCAGTTGCGGTGGAATAGTTCCTGTTTAAGGCCTCTGAAGGCCCAGGCAGGAACTATTCCACCGCAACTTATTTTGGGGGAGAGGATACAAGCTGGGCATACAATGGATGTCGTTGTGTTAAGCTTACCGGGAGGTTGCTATGTGGGCATACGAGACGACGTTCTATCAGATCTATCCGCTGGGCTTTTGTGGAGCTCCGCGCGAAAACGCCGCCCCCGTTGCCGAGGATGAACTATCACAAGCTGCCGGCGTCGCGCCTAACCCCGATGCTCCCATTATGAAAATCGCCCAATGGGCCGACTATCTGCAGGAACTCGGCGTTGGCGCTGTGTTGATCAACCCGCTGCTCGAGTCCGATAGCCACGGCTACGATACGCGCAGCCTGCGCCACATCGACCGCCGCCTGGGTGGGGACGCCGACTTTGCCGCCGTATGCGAGACGCTGCACGCCCATGGCATTCGCGTGGTGCTCGATGCGGTATTCAACCATGTCGGCCGCGGTTTTTGGGCCTTCCGCGATGTGCAGGATCGCAAGTGGGACTCGCCCTACAAGGACTGGTTCCACATTAGCTTTGATGGCGACTCGTGCTACGGCGACGGCTTTTGGTACGAGGGCTGGGAAGGCCATTTTGAGCTCGTGAAGCTCAACCTGCAAAACCCCGCCGTGGTCGATTACCTGCTCGAGTCCGTGCGTCGCTGGGCCGAGGTCTTTGGCGTCGACGGCCTGCGCTTGGACGTTGCCTATATGCTCGACCGCGACTTCATGCGCCGCCTGCACGCCTTTACCCGTGAGCTCAAGCCCGACTTTATCCTGATCGGCGAGACGCTCCATGGCGACTACAACCAGATCGTCAACGACGAGATGCTCGACTCCTGCACCAACTACGAGTGCTACAAGGGCCTGTACTCCAGCTTTAACTCGGTCAACATGTTCGAGATCGCCCATTCGCTGCACCGTCAGTTTGGCGGCGATCCGTGGTGCATCTACCGCGGCAAACATCTGCTGTCGTTTGTCGACAACCACGATGTGCCGCGCCTGGCAAGTATCCTCACCGACAAGTCGTGTCTGCGTCCCGCCTACGGCATGCTCTTTGGCATGCCGGGCATCCCGTGCGTCTACTATGGCAGCGAGTGGGGAATTGCCGGCGAAAAGGGTGGCCCCGATGGCGACTGGGCGCTGCGACCTGCGCTCAATGAGCCTGCGCCCAACGAGCTGACGGCGTTCATCACGCAGCTTGCGCACCTTCGCTCGGCCGACGACGCGGCTGCCCGTGCTCTCAACTACGGTGCCTATCGCAACGTGGTGATCCAGAACAAGCAGCTGCTGTTCGAGCGCGCCTGTGACGGCGCGACGGTACTCGTGGCGGTGAATGCCGTGGGTGAGCCTTACACCTTTGGCGCCGGCGAGCTCAACGGGTCCTTTGTCGACCTGCTTGCCGACGGCGTGCCCACGGTCGAGCTGGCTGGCTCCCTTGAGCTTGCACCCTACGAGGTGCGCTATCTGTTGAGAGCCTAGCCCATGGCCGCGTCTGACGAGGGCTACCAACATATTGAGCATGGGTTTGAGCCCGTGTTCGACCAGCACTCGCGCGTTTTGGTGCTCGGGTCGTTTCCCTCGGTGCTTTCGCGCGCCAATGCCTTTTATTACGGCAACCCTCAGAATCGCTTTTGGTGTGTGGTGGCCGCGTGCCTCGGTGTGCCTGTTCCGCCCAACGAGGGCGATTCTTTGGCAAGCGGTGAGCCCGCGACGCTCGATGCCTCCATTGCCGCCAAGCGGGCCATGCTGCTTAACGGCGGCGTAGCCCTGTGGGATGTGATCGAGAGTTGTGACATTAAGGGCTCGAGCGACGCAAGCATTCGCAACGTTGTGCCGGCACATATCGAGCGCATTACCGATGCCGCGCCGATTGAGGTCGTTGTCTGTAACGGCGGCACGGCAGGGCGACTCTACAAACGCTACTTGCAAGATCGGACGGGGCTGCCTGCCATCGTCCTGCCCTCGACAAGTCCTGCCAATGCCGCCTGGCGCCTGGAACGTCTTGTTGAGCGTTGGCACGAAGCCGTTGACTGGGCTGTTATTTAATTTAGATTTTTGTTTGAGCGTGGGCGCCCAGACGTTTCAGAACGCCTCGCCAGATCGGCGCGGGCACGGCTGGCTCGGCGCAAACCATGCCGTCGGCGTCGACGTTGGCGGCATTGCCGCCGCCAAGTCGCTGTGTATGCTCGACGGAGCAGCCCATGCGCACAGCGCCCACAAGCTTATCTATCGCTTCCGAAAATGGTCGCCGCAAGAGTCCCATGCGCGGGGAGCGACGAAGCGCCGCAATGCCGCTGCCAGCGCAGATGGCAACACCGCCACACCACAATTGGTCATGGCGCTCACATGCCTTGTGCAGGCGAACGGCGGTCCCACGCGCCTGCTCAGTGCCCTCTTGTGCGGCTCGAATTGCGGCATAGACGCGCGTTCCCGTACCGCCAAAGCGCTCAAGCGCCTGCTCGATAGCTGTCAACGTCTCATCGTCAGCCACATCTTCAATGGCCAGCACGATGCCATCGGCAACGCTGCCGGCGTCATTTGCCTTCAAGTCGACCGGGCGGGGGAGTGCGGTGCCGGAAAGTTGAGCATAGGCGGCGATGGCATCCTGCAGGTCCCAGAGCAAAAAATCAAGATCGGCGCTATTGGGAATACTGATATACGCAATGGTGTGCAGCGTTTTTGGTACGTCGCCGCGCGCGGTCGTCTCCATGCCATCTCCTTTCCGGCTCGTTTCCGTTTAGGTTACACCGTCTGGTGGCGCCCCGCCGCGCTATCCTAGTGCAACCCTTACGAAAGGAACGCCATGCGTCTGCCCATGAATACCTCGCTTGCCACGCTTAAGCCCTCCGGTATCCGCCGGATTAACGCGCTCGCCGCCCAGCATCCGGGGTGCATCGCGCTCGCGCTCGGCGAGCCCGATTTTCCCACGCCCGATGTGATTAGCGCCGAGGTGACCGCCGCACTGGACCGCGGTGACACGCACTATCCGCCCAACAACGGTCGCCCCGCCCTGCGTGAGGCGTTATCTGCCTACATGGGGGACGCGGGCCTTACGTTTTCCGCCGATGAGGTCATCCTGACCGACGGTGCGACCGAGGCGCTGTCGGCAACATTCATGGCTATGCTCAATCCCGGCGACGAGGTCATCATCCCCACGCCGGCCTTTGGCCTGTACGAGAGCATCGTCGTGGCCAATCACGCCAAAGCGGTCTTTTTGGATACGGAGCCTGCGCAATTCCAGATTGATGAGGAGGCGCTTCGTGCCTGCGTGACGCCGGCGACCAAGGCCATCGTCATCTGCTCGCCCAACAATCCCACGGGTTGCATCCTCAACGCGGCGTCGCTCGACGCCGTGGCGCACGTGGCAGAGCAGGCGGGCATCTACGTGGTCTGCGACGACGTATACAACCGCCTGGTTTATGTGGATGGCTACGAGCGCTTTGCCCAGCGCCACCCGGAGCTGCGTGAGCAGACCGTAATTATCGAGAGCTTCTCCAAACCCTGGGCCATGACCGGCTGGCGCCTGGGCTGGCTCGCAGCAGCGACTCCCGTCATCTCCGAGATCGCAAAAGCCCACCAATACTTAGTATCGAGTGCCGTCTCCTTCGAAATGGACGCCGCAGCCCGAGCCCTGACCGTCGACCCAACCCCCATGCTCAAAGTCTACCGAGCCCGTCGCGAACGCGTACTCGCAGCCCTAGACGCCATGGGCCTCGACGTAGTAGAGCCCGCAGGAGCCTTCTACACTTTCCCGAGCATCAAAAAGTTCGGCCTTGTCAGCGAAGACTTCTGCATCAAAGCCATCAAAGAGGCCAACGTAGCCCTAGTCCCGGGCGACTGTTTCGGCACCGAAGGCCACATCCGCCTAAGCTACTGCGTCTCCGACAAAGATCTGGACGAAGGCCTAAATCGCCTGTCCAACTTCGTTTCAACCCTGTAGCCCAACGGGACGCAACACATCAGCCCACCGACTTAAGGCTTATGAGTGAGGGCGTCAGCCAACGAAAACCCGGGCTGCCCAAAGTCAACGCAGGCACGCGCCGCCGAAGGCCAAGCGCAAGGTTTCCGTAGATTCCGCACGAGCCGGAAAGCACTTAAT
>CAJMAZ010000025.1:0-32231 GCA_905211535.1 uncultured Collinsella sp.
GACGGTCACCAAGCACAACCTCAAGTATCGTCGTTACTATCACCAGTTCGATTACTAAGAGCAAATAACGTTTGTGTAATTGGGCCCCGCTTCTATATGGAACGGGGCCCCGTTTGGGTTGGAGAGTAATTATGAGCTACCCCCAGCTTGCCGTTATGAATATCAGCCATCGTTATTTTGACCTTGAGGAATTCTTTTCTTCGGCAGCGGCCTCGGGTTATACGTGTTGCGAGCTTTGGACCGGGGCGATGCATCTGTATGTCGATTGCCATGGATACGATTCGCTCGAGCGGGTACGGGAGCTGTCGCAGCGGTATGGGGTTCGGATTGTGGGGCTTTGTCCCGAACAGAACAACCCCAAGCCGTGGAATATCGCGGCGCGCGGGAATGAGGCGCGCGCCCGCACGCTCGCGTACTTTAAGAACGTTGTGGATATCGCGGCGGAACTTGGAGCCGAGCAGGTCATGGTCTCGAGCGGCTGGGCATTTTTGAACGAGCCGATCGAGGACGCGTGGGGTCGCAGCGCCTCGATGCTGCGTGCGATTGCCGAGCATGCGGGAGAGCGCGGCGTGCGACTGGTGCTCGAGGCCCTACAGCCGGTTGAGTCGATGATCGTGAACTCGGCGGCCGACACGAAGCGCATGATCGAGGCAGTTGATCATCCGGCACTTAAGGCGTGTCTGGATTTGGGCGCTATGGCGGTGGCAGGGGATACCATCGACGATTATTTCGATCTGCTTGGCGATGATGTCGCCCACGTGCATTTTGTCGATGTTGCGGCAGATGGCACGACGCATCTTGCCTGGGGTGACGGCGACCGCGATATGCGCGCCGACCTGGATAGGCTGGTGGCGCGCGGCTATCGCGGAGTTGTTTCGGCCGAGACCTATGACGGGCGCTATTTCGCCGACCCCGCAGCTGCCGATGCGCAGGTAATGGCAGAGTATCGTCGTGCGATTGGCGTCTAGGTGGGACAGGGCGCCGAGTTGGCGTTTGACGCTTTTTGAGAAACGGGACGTGCTTTCCGCTTGAGTCTTCTGGCGGAAAGCACATCCCAGAACAGGCGCTCAGAATGGGACACACTTTCCGCTGAGGACCTCAACCGGAAACCGCATCCCAGTTTTTGGCTGGCGGGCGGGACGCGCTTTCCCCTATGTTTCCAAATGAATACGCTATGAGCCGAGGAGGACGATTCTCCCCGCAAACACTCTGGTATGCTAAAGTACCCAGAAGACCGGCGGAGCTATGCCGGTCTTCTGTTCTACATGAAGCACAGCATGAGGAGGCTCACCAGATGACGGCCACACCGTGGGGATTCCGGGACATATTGCCCGAGGAGGCTCAGGCGCGCGAGGAGATTGCGCTGACGGTGAAGGGCTGCTTCAGGGAGCATCATTACCTGCCGGTCGAAACGCCGTTGCTCGAGGACAAGGGTTCGCTCGAGGAGGGCGGCCGCATTGCGGACACGCCGTTTAAGCTCTTTGACGATGATGGCCGCCTGCTGGTGGTTCGTCCCGACAACACGCTGCCGATCGTTCGCTTGGTTTCGACTCGCATGCGCGCGGCCGACCTGCCCCTGCGCCTGCGCTACGAGGCGCCGGTGGTCCGCGAGTGCCAACGCAATGCCGGTGGCTCGCGTCAGTTTACGCAGCTGGGCTTTGAGCTTATCGGTGTAGGCGACACCGCGGGCGATGTCGAGATCGTCTCGCTCGTGGCCGAGGCGGTGCGTAAGCTGGCACTGCCCGATGCGCGCATTATCGCAGGTGGCGTGCGTCCGTTTAAGGAGCTGCTTGCGGCGTGCGAGGATCGCGAGCTGGCCGCCGAGGCCCTGCGCTGCGTGCACGCCAACGACTTTGTGGGCCTCGATGCCCGCGTGGCGGTAAGCGTCGAGTCCGATGCCGTCAAGGCCGCCATTAGCGAGCTGCCGCGTCTGCACGGCGGTGCCGAGGTGCTCGACCGCGTGGACGCGCTGCTGGAGGCTGCCGGTATCGTCGCGCCGCTGACGCGCGAGCTGCGTGCCCTGGTCGAGGGCCTGGCACTCGAGGACGCCCAGGTGCTGTCGTTCGACTTCTCTATCATGAACTCTTTCGATTACTACACGGGCCTGGTCTTTAAGGCTTATGCGGGCGGACTGCCCGATCCGGTCGGTTCGGGCGGACGCTATGACTCCATCTTCACCGGCGCATTTGGCGACGGCATCGAGGTGCCGGCGGCGGGTTTCGCCTTTTCGCTCGAGCGCCTGGAGGCCGCGCGCACCTCGGCCGAGGATGCCGCTTCCGATGGCGATCACGCCGCGGGCTGTGGCGCCGAGGGTCCGCTGCGCATTGCCGTGCCCAAGGGCTCGCTCAAGGCCGACACGCTCGACGTGCTTGAGTCCGCGGGCTTGGATGTCTCTGAGCTGCGTGACCCCGGCCGTCACCTGATCGTGCGCGGCCGCGACACGCGTGCCGGCGAGGGCGCGGTCGGCGATATCGAGTTTGTCATCGTGCGCCCCAGCGACGCGCCCGCCTTTGTGGGCTGCGGTGGTGCCGATTGCGGCATCTGCGGTTGGGACTCGCTCATTGAGGCAGACCTCAACCTGCTGCAGCTGGTAGACCTGGGCTATGGCCTGTGCACCTTTATCGAGGCGGAGCCCGCGTGGCGCGCCGGTCAGGCCGAGCGCAACTATGCCCGCCGCGGTTCGCTTCGCGTGGCAACCAAGTACCCGCGCATCGCGAGTGCCTGGTATGCCGAGCGCGGCGTGAACGCCGACATCGTTTCGCTGCACGGTAACATCGAGCTGGGCCCCATTGTCGGCATGACCGATCGCATCGTGGATATTACCGCCACGGGCGCCACGCTGCGCGACAACGACCTGGTTATTACTGGTCGCATTATGGACTGCACGGCCCGCTTCTTTGTCAACCCGGGTGCCGCTCGCCTGGATCCGCGCGTTCGCAACCTGGCGGATCGCCTGGCTGCTGCCGTGAAGGACAAGCATTTTGAGCCCGTTGCGGGCTCGGCACAATAGCGCGAGCACGCACAGGCGCCCCCATATCCGGGCTGCGGACCGATTGGTGCCGCTGCCCGGCATCTCGTTTTTCAAACACAACCTCAACCGATAGGGGATACCGAAATGAAGACCATCAAGCTTGCTCCCGGTGAGCGCCTCGTTACCAACCAGCTCAACCGCAAGGGCGTGCTGCCGCAAAACATCGTCGACGCCGCCCGCGATATCGTGGCCAACGTGCGTGCCAACGGCGATGCCGCAGTGCGCGATTACTGCCAGCGTTTTGACGGTGTCGAGCTGCAGAGTTTTCGCCTGCCGCAGGAGCAGATCGATGCCGCGCTCGAAGGTCTCGACCCTGCCTTTGTCGCTGCGCTCGAGAAGGCCGCGCGTCAGATTCGCGAATTCCACCAGCGCGAGGTCGAGCAGAGCTGGTTTACCACGCGTGCGGACGGCACGATGCTCGGCGTTAAGGTGACCCCGCTCGCGGCGGCCGGCATCTACGTGCCGGGCGGTCGCGCGCAGTATCCCTCCACGGTGCTCATGAACGCCATTCCCGCCAAGGTCGCCGGCGTCAAGCGCGTGGTTATGGTGACCCCGCCGCAAAAAGACGGCCTGATCAGCCCCTACACGCTCGCCGCGGCAAAGCTCGGCGGCGTGGACGAAATCTATATGGTGGGCGGCGCTCAGGCCGTGGCCGCGCTGTCGTACGGCACCGAGACCATTCCGCGTGTCGACAAGATCACCGGCCCGGGCAACGCCTTTGTCGCTGCGGCCAAGCAGATTGTCTCGGGCGACGTGGGAATCGACATGGTCGCTGGCCCTTCCGAGGTCTGCGTGCTGGCCGATGCCACGGCCAAGCCCATGGTGGTCGCGGCAGACCTGATGGCCCAGGCCGAGCACGATCCGCTGGCTGCCTGCTACCTGGTGACTTGCGACGAGCAGTTTGCGCGCGAGGTCGAGGCGGGCATTGACATTCTAGTAGCGCAGTCGCCACGTGCCGAGATCACGCGCGCCTCACTCGATAACGAGGGTACCATCGTGGTGGCCGCCGATATGGCTGCCGCCGTCGAGGCCGTGAACACCGTGGCGCCCGAGCACCTGGAGCTGCACTGCAAGGATGCGATGGGCCTGCTTGGCGGCATTCGCAACGCTGGCGCCATCTTTGTAGGCGCTTGGAGCTCCGAGCCGCTCGGCGATTATGTTGCCGGTCCCAACCACACGCTGCCGACCGGCGGCACGGCCATGTTCTCCAACCCGCTTTCGGTCGAAGAGTTCGTCAAGCGCTCGAGCGTCATTTGCTATACGCCCGAGGGTCTGCTCTCCGACGCTCCCGCTACGCAGCGTCTGGCTGAGGCCGAGGGCCTGTGGGCGCACGCACTTTCGGCCGCACTGCGCCGCCGCGTGCTGGAGCAGGGCGAGGATGCCGTGAGTGCCGAGTCTCTGGCCGCGGCCGACCTGACCAAGGTCGCCTGGCCGGGTGATACGACCGCGACGGTCACCGAGGGCGTGGACCTGGCGGCTGCAGGCTCGGATGGCGCTGGCGCGACCGGCGAGGAGGCCTAACATGGCCGAACTCACGCCGCGTATGAAGGGGCTCGTCCAGCCCTACTTGGCCGGTATTGAGCCCTACGATCCCAACTTTACGCCCACGCGCATTAACCTTTCGGCCAACGAGAACACCTATCCCGTGCCGGTCGGCGTGCGCGAGGCAATCGACGCGGCTTTGGCTGCCACGCCGCTCAACCGCTATCCCGACCCCATGTCCAACGACCTGCGCGATGAGCTTGCTGCCTGGCATGGCGTGGCGCGTGAGAACATCTGCGTGGGAAACGGCGGCGACGAGCTGCTCTATAACTACCTGCTGGCGTTTGGCGGCGCGGGACGGACCCTGCTCAACTGCCCGCCGTGCTTTAGTGAGTATGCGTTCTTTGCGTCGCTTTGTCAGACCGAGGTGCGCGATGTGTGGCGCGACCCGGCGACCTTTGAGCTCGACCAGGCGGCGGTGCTTGCGGCGGCGCCCGAGTGCAGCCTGGCCATCGTGACCTCGCCCAACAATCCCACGGGCGACGTGGCGCCGCTCGAATTTGTCGCGGCGCTGTGCGATGCGTGCCCCGGCATGGTCATGGTCGACGAGGCCTACGTTGAGTTTGCGGACGATTCGTTTGGCGCGGCTACCACGGCGCAGGGGCTTATCGCCGAGCATCCCAACCTGGTGATTCTGCATACGCTGTCCAAGGCGTTTGGCGCCGCCGGCACGCGTCTGGGCTATGTGATCGCGGCGCCCGAGGTCATCGATGTGTTTGCGGCGATTCGTCAGATCTACTCGGTTAACGTGCTGAGCCAGGCCGCCGCGCTTGCCTGCGTGCGTGCCCGCGATGCGTACGCACCCGTGGTGGCACAGGTTGCATCCGAGCGCGAGCGCGAACTGTGTGCCCTGCACGCAATGGCTGCCGAGGGTCTGCCCGTGGAGGCGTGGCCGAGCGCGGCGAACTTTGTGCTCGTGCGCACGCCGCATGCCACGCACGTGCGCGAGCGTCTGCGCGACGAGTATTCGATTTTGGTGCGCGACTTTAGCTACGCGCCGGGGCTCGCGGACTGCCTACGCATTACCGTGGGCACCCCGCAGGAAAACGACGAGGTGCTGGCTGCGTTTGCCGCGCTGGTGAAGGAGGAGATGTAGATGGACCGCTATGCCGAGGTAACCCGCAAGACGGGCGAGACCGACATTGTCGTAAAGCTCGACTTGGACGGAAGCGGCGTGTGCGATATCTCGACCGGCGTGCCGTTTTTCGATCACATGCTCAACGCTTTTGGCCGCCATGGTCTGTTCGATCTGACGGTGCACGCGGTGGGCGACGTGGGGGTCGATGCGCATCATACCGTCGAGGACACGGGCATTGTGCTGGGCGAGGCGTTTTGCCAGGCGCTGGGCGACAAGGCGGGCATTACGCGCTTTGCCGACGCGGCGATCGCCATGGACGAGACGCTTGTGATGGCTGCTGTTGATATTTCGGGCCGCGGGCAGGCCTACTGCGAGCTGCCCGTGCCGACCGAGCGCGTGGGCAGCTTCGATACCGAGCTGGCCGTCGAGTTCTTCTACGCCTTTGCGCGCGACGCCAAGCTCACGCTGCACGTGCGCGAGCTGGCGGGCGGCAACTCGCATCACATTATCGAGGCCGCCTTTAAGGCCGTGGGCCGCACGATGCGCCACGCCTGCGAGCTCGATCCCCGCGTGCAGGGCATCCCCAGCACCAAGGGCTCGCTGTAACCGTCACAAGGGTAAAACCACCACGAAGGTGCCTGTCTCCTTTGCGGTGGTTTTGGATGATGAGAAGTGGAGGGTCGCGTGGGCGAACCGAAGATTGTGGTGGTCGACTACCACAAGGGCAACTTGTCGAGCGTCGTGCGCGGGCTTGCGCGCGCCGGTGCCGCCGCCTGCACGTCGGACGATCCGGAGCAGATCCGCAACGCCGACGGCCTGGTCATCCCGGGCGTGGGCGCGTTCTATGACGCGATCGCCTTTATGCGCCAGGGCGGCGAGGAGGTGGCCGTGCTCGATGCCGTTGCCGCCGGAACTCCGCTGCTCGGCATCTGCCTGGGCCTCCAGCTATTTTTTGAGCGCGGCAACGAGGGCGTGCCTGCGGACGAGGGTGCGGACGCGGACGACGATGCCTCCGAGCAGGCCGGTGGTCCCTGGGTCGATGGCCTGGGCATCATGCGTGGCTCGTGCACGCGCTTGGAGTCGAGCCGACTGAAGGTCCCGCACGTGGGCTGGGATCAGGTGCACATGACGCCTGCCGGCGCGGCCGATCCGCTGCTCGCCGGTTTTGCCGAGGGCGCCAATATGTACTTCACCCACAGCTACGCGGTGGCCGGCGACGTCGATGCCACCGATGTGTTGGCGCGCACGCACTATACACGGAGTTTCCCGTGCATCGTGCGCCACGGCAATGTGTGGGGCTGCCAGTTCCATCCCGAGAAATCCTCCGCGCTGGGTCAGCGCATCCTTAAGAACTTCGTCAACATCGTCGAGGAGGTTGGCCGATGATCCTGTTTCCCGCAATCGATCTGATCGGCGGCAAGGTTGTGCGCCTGGAGCGCGGCGACCGCAACCGCTGCAAGGTGTATTCCGATGACCCCGTGGCCGTCGCCCGCTCGTTTGCCGAGCAGGGCGCAAGCTGGGTACATGTCGTCGACCTGTCCGCTGCCTTTGGTGAGGACGAGGACACATGCGCTGCCAACTCGGCGGCGATTAAGGCCATCTGCGGCGTCGACGGTCTGTCCGTGGACGTGGGCGGCGGCGTTCGCTCACTCGCACGCATCGATGAGCTGGCAGGCTATGGTGCTCGCCGCATTGCGCTGGGCACGGTGCTCGTGACCGAGCCGGGTTTTGCTGAGGTGGCAGCCCAAGGCTTTGGCGAGCTGCTGGTCGCCGACGTTGCCGCACGCGACGGCCAGGTTAAGGTGAACGGCTGGCGCGACGGCGCGGGCGTGGCGCTCGACGATGCCGTGGCGCAGCTTACCGAGCTGGGCTTTAAGCATCTGGTGTATACCGACATCGCGCGTGATGGCATGCAGACGGGCATCGACGTGGCGGCATATCGCCATGTGGCGCAGGTCGCGGGCTTTCCCGTCGTGGCTTCGGGCGGCATCTCGACGCTCGACGACATCCGCGCACTGGCCGCGGTGGGTGAGGGCGCGATTGAAGGCGCCATTACCGGCCGCGCGCTCTACGAGGGCAACTTTACGCTGGCCCAGGCGCTGGCCGCCGCCCGAGGGGAGGAGTAGCCCATGCTTACCAAGCGCGTAATTCCCTGCCTGGACGTCAAGGACGGCCGTGTGGTCAAGGGCGTCAACTTTGTGAGCTTGCGCGATGCCGGCGATCCGGTGGAGCTGGCCCGCGCCTACGACCGCGAGGGTGCGGACGAGGTCGTATTTTTGGACATTACCGCGACGAGCGATAATCGTGCGACGACTATCAAGATGGCGGCGCATGCGGCCGAGGAGCTGGCCATTCCCTATACCGTGGGCGGCGGCTTTCGCGACCTGGCGGGCATGCGCACCATGGTTGCCGCCGGTGCCGACAAGGTGTCGCTCAACTCGGCGGCTGTGCGCGATCCGTCGCTGATCAGCCAGGCTGCCGCGGCGTTTGGCAGCCAGGCCGTGGTTGTGGCGATCGATGCCAAGCGCGTCGGCTTGCCCGGAGCATCCGGTGCCGACAAGTGGGAGGTCTTTACCGCAGGAGGCCGCAACGCCACGGGTATCGATGCGGTGGCGTGGGCCGAGGAGGCGGCTCGCCGCGGCGCCGGCGAGATCCTGCTGACCAGCATGGATCGCGACGGCACCAAGGCTGGCTTTGACCTGGCGCTCACCCGCGCCGTGGCGCGCGCGGTGCCAATCCCCGTCATCGCGAGCGGTGGCGTGGGCACGCTCGAGCATTTCGCTGAGGGCGTGATCGAGGGCGAGGCCGATGCCGTGCTGGCGGCGAGCGTCTTTCACTTTGGAACCTTCAGCATTCGCGAAGTCAAAGAGTATATGGCTTCTCAAGGTATTCCTGTGAGGCTGGACTTCTAATGCTGCGGCTTGCCCAGGCACCCGACCTTCCGGCTCCAACCCTTCTCGCGTACTTAAGTACGCGTCGTCGGGCTTGTCGCTCGGAATCTCGGGCACCTGGACAACCCTCGCCGACCTGTGGGGTTTACGGTAATTACTTGGGAGAAATGATGACTGAGGTAATAGAAGCGTCTGATCTTAAATACGACGCCCGCGGGCTGATTCCTTGTGTGGTTCAGCAGTATGACACCGGTGAGGTGCTTATGGTTGCTTGGATGAACGAGGAGTCGGTGGGGCTGACGCTCAAGACCGGCACCACGTGGTTTTGGAGCCGCAGCCGCCAGGAGCTCTGGAACAAGGGTGCGACGAGCGGCAACATGCAGGAGGTCAAGGAGCTCTGGGCCGATTGCGATAGCGATACGCTACTGGTCAAGGTCGACTCGCCGGGTCCGGCCTGCCACACCGGCAACCGTACCTGCTTCTTTAAGCGCGTGGAAGGGGGTGTGCGATGAAAGTCGTGACGCCGTTCGAGGTCGCCGACTGCAACACCGAGCTCCTCCGCGCGGGCGTGCCATGCCACGTGCACCTGACTGATGCCTGCGGGGCGCAGTCGCTTTGGCTCGAGGCCGAGAAGGAAAGGCTCGATGAGGCCCATGCCGTCATCGTCGAGTTCTTTGAGAAAAAGGGCGCAAAGCCTCGGTTCGATGAGACCGGTACCTACTTTACGCTGCAGTAACGAGAGGAAATAACCATGGGAGTCAGAACAGCTAACGTGCAGCCGGGAAATATCGGTGAGACACTGACGGGGCTGGCCGAGGTGATTCATGGCCGTCGCGACGCGTCGCCGCAGGAGAGCTATACCGCGCGTCTGTTGACCGACGTCGAGGATGAGCTGCTCAAGAAGCTTGCCGAGGAGGCGAGCGAGGTGATCATGGCCTGCAAGGATAACGACCACGACCACATTCGTTACGAGGCTGGCGACCTGATCTACCACTTGCTCGTGACGCTCGAGCGCTACGGCATCACCCTCGACGAGCTGGCCGGCGAACTCAACGCCCGCCGCCACTAGTCATTTAAGAACGTCCCCAACGACTAGTCTTAGGCGAGGGGTGTGGGTTGCCATTCGCCGGTGGGGTGGGGGATATCGAAGGCCCGGTAGCCGCAGTCGTAGGCGTGCGCCTGGGCCTCGCGGATGTTCCAGCAGATATCGCAGGCGCGGTGCGCGTCCGAGCCAAAGGTGATGGGTACCTCGGCATGGGCAAAGCAACGCAACAGTCCCGTCGAGGGGTAATAGTCGTCGAGGCCCTTGCGCGGCGCGGCGGTCGAGACTTCGACACGGTGACCCGTATCGTGGGCACATTCGGCCATCTGCTCCCAAAACGGCGCCGGGTCAAAATCGGGCGCAAAGCCTTCCTTCGAAAAGCGCATGACCAGGTCGGGGTGGGCCATCACATCAAAGTTAAGCGGGCTCTCGCAGGCGCGGCACCAGTCATCGACATAGCGCTCCCACACACCGCGCACGCCCAGGTTTTCCCAAACATGCAGGTTGGTGTCGTCGTCGATCCAGCCGCAGCGCGAATCGGGCGTATCGGGGCGAGCGACATTTTCCGTTCCCGCCGTGCCCGCGGCGCCGGCCATGATATCGCCCGGATCGCCAATCCAGTGCACACTGCCCAAGCGCACTATGGCACCCGCAGACCAGCGCTCAACCAAAGGCTCGCAACCTTTGTACCAGTCGCATTCAAAGCCATAGATAAGCTCGAGCTCAGGCGCAATCTGCGCGGCGAGTTTGCGGGCGTCCTCAAAGGCCAGACGATGCGCCGTCAGGTCGCCCTCGACAACCTGCACTTCGCAGTTGGCGTCGATGCTGGCGGGCAGGGTGAGGTGATCGGTCGAGACCATGACGCGGCAGCCGGCGGCGGCAGCAGCGCGGACGTTGTCCTCAAACGTGGCATGGCCGTCCGAAAACGAAGTATGGGTGTGGCAATCGACCAGCGGGCAGGCGGGCATGGCGACTCCTTTGCATTTGGCGAATCCGCTTCATTGTAATGGCGCAGCTCTCAACACGCCGCGCACGCCGGAGCTCGAAATCGATTGGAAAGGCGGTGCGGCGCGCGGTGCGGCCTCGCTTGCTCTCAAAACATGTACGTCAGCCTCCAAAACCGACAAAAAATGACATGTTTGGAGGCTGATGTACATGTTTGGATAGGGGCGAGGGCGGCGACGGACGAAAGTCACGCCTGTGCCACGTCCGATGTGCTAGCGTTTGAGTGAACAAAACGAGCCCATGCGGAAAGGAGCCGGACCGTATGCCATGCGATAGCACATCCCCGCTGTCTCGCGAGACCGATGCGCCCGAAACTATCGTCAAGCTGGAGTGCGACATCGACGACGCGTCGCCCGAGGTGCTCGCCTACGCCGCTGACCGCCTGCGCGAGGCCGGCGCCCGCGAGGTGCATTGGCTGCCGCTTTACTGCAAAAAGGGTCGCCCCGGATGGCAGCTGCAGGTGATCTGCTCGCACGAGGATATCGAGCGTCTACAGACGATTATCTTTTTGGAGACCACGACCAACGCCGTTCGCCGCCAGGTGATGGAACGCGTTTGCCTGCCGCGCCGATTCGAGCAGGTGACAACGCCTTGGGGCGAGGTGTCCGTTAAGGTGGCGACCCTGCCCGACGGCAGCGAGCGCGCGGCTCCCGAGTACGAGGATTGCGCCCGTCTTGCCCGCGAACATGACGTGCCGCTCCAACGCGTGATGCAGGCGGCTCAGAGCGCGGCGCTGCGATTCGAGTAACACGGTAGATGGGCTCCACAACCGCCGGACCCCGTATTCAGCTCCCATCAACCCCACTCCGAAAGGACTCCCCATGAAATACCTCATCGCTTCCGACATCCACGGCTCGGCATACTGGGCCGAGCGCCTGTGCACTGCCATCGAATCCGAGCAGCCCGACCGCATTGTGCTGCTGGGCGACCTGCTCTACCACGGCCCGCGTAACGACCTGCCGCGCGACTACGCCCCCAAGCGCGTGATTCCGCTGCTCAACGCCCTGGCTGACCGCATCATCGCCGTCCGCGGCAACTGCGACGCCGAGGTCGACCAGATGGTCCTCGACTTCCCCGTCATGGCCGACTACGCCACGTTGTTTGACGAGACCGGCCGTGAACTGTTCCTGACGCACGGCCACGTTTTTGGCGTCGGTATGCACAACAGCGTCGACCACGCGCCCTCGCTGCCCGAGGGTTCCGCGCTCGTCTATGGCCACACGCACGTCAAGGTTAACGAGGAAAGCGTCGCGCACCCGGGCCTGTGGCTCTTCAACCCCGGCAGCGTGAGCATTCCCAAGGACGGCACGCACAGCTACGGCGTCTACGAGAACGGCGCGTTCCGCCACGTGGTCATGGAGGAGGACTAACCATGGCCGAGCATATGGCTCAGCAAAATGCCGAGGGCTCGCGCGATCTGTCCACGCTAGTCGACGCGTCGGCTGAGCTGCAGCATCTGGTGCAGACCATCTGGCGCCTGCGTCAGCCCGATGGCTGCCCGTGGGACCGCGAACAGACGCATCAGAGCATTGGCAAGAACATGATCGAGGAAGCCTACGAGGCGCTCGATTGCATCGAGACCGACGACGCGGCGCATCTGCGCGAGGAGCTCGGCGACGTGCTCATGCAGGTAGTGTTGCATGCGCAGATCGCGGCGGACGCCGGTGAGTTTACGCTGGCCGATGTGGCGCGCGATATCGACGCCAAGCTCATCCGTCGTCACCCGCACGTGTTTGGCGATGTGGATGCCGATAACTCTGACGAGGTGCTCAAGATTTGGGACGAGGTCAAGCTTGCCGAGAAGGCCGCCAAGGACAAGGCCGTGGCGGCAGGCAAGGCCGCGCCCGAGGGTCTGCTCGACGGCGTGCCCACGCACCTGCCGGCGCTGATGCAGGCTCAGAAGGTGTCGCGCAAGGCGGCTGCCGTGGGCTTTGAGTGGGAGACGGTCCAGGACGTGTGGGACGAGGTCGCCGAGGAGCGTGCCGAGTTTGAGGCCGAGGCTCCCGGCTCGCCCGAGCGCGAGATGGAGTTTGGCGACCTGCTCTTTGCCCTGGTCAACGTTGCGCGCAAGGAGGGTATCGACGCCGAGAGCGCCCTGCGCGCGAGCACGGCCAAGTTTCGCCGTCGCTGGGCTGCGATGGAGGCCGCCGTGCACGAGGCGGGCGATGACCTCGCCGCCTGCTCAACCGCTCAACTCAACGACCTGTGGGACCAAGCAAAAGCAAGCGAGTGAGGCCTGCGTCTCTCACGGCATCCGTTCGCAGAGAGGTCCCTACAGGCAAAAAGCCATATACAACGGAAGATGTGCCAGCTGCGCTTCGGCATCCCACTCGAGTTGTTTAGGGTGCAACACGTAAGCCATTCCAATCTTCTTGTTAAAGCGCGCGCGGAATCGGTCGAGGGAGATGGTTCCGTATCTGCGTGGCGACTTAACTTCGATGGGGCTGATGCGCGGCTTTCCGGCGGCATTGACATAGGGTCGGGTAACGAGGAAGTCGATTTCCATGCGCTCCTCCCCCTCCTTCTTTCCGCTTTGGGAATAAAAGAAGAGCCTGTGTCCATTGGCCTTTAGAGATTGGGCAACGTAGTTTTCGGTAAGCATTCCTTCGTTCAATCCGATGTCGCCGCGAAGCACGGCCCTGTAAACGTCTTCATCGGTATCGTTGTTGTCAGAGAAGGCAAGCGTTACAAGCAGGCCGGTGTCTGCCATGTAGCACTTGAGGGCCGTTTGCTCCATGCTGAGTGAAAGGCCCACGCTCGGTTCGCTTGCGGCATAGCAGATATTGGCAATTCGCGCGTCTGCCAGCCAAAAGAAGGCTTCTTCGTAGGTGCGCATGCGTGCGTTTTTATCAAGTGAGGAAAGCTTGAATCGTTTTTCGTGCCTAGAGAGCTGACCCGGGATGCCATCGAGTACGGAGACGACTTTGAATTCGTAACCGGTTGCAAAACGAGAGATATCGTTGCGATAGAGCTGGACGATTCGGCGCTTCGAAGCGTCGACGGGCGCAAAAGCGCGCTGTTCAACATAGATGGATACCGGCTCAGGCATGCCGCCTACGAGCATGTATTCGCGCATAAGGGAGAGTGCTCTGCGATGTAGGGCATCGGGGAGCGGCTTCATCTTGTTAAAACTCATGCGAATGAGATCGGCCAGCCCCTTTTCGTCCATGCCCCAAAGAAACTCCTCAAAGTCGAGGGGCTCAAGTTCCAGAGACTCTTCCTCGGATGGGATGACGATATCTTTAATGTTCTGCTTGATGCTGAGCAGGGATCCAGTTTCGATGTAGTCGTAACGTCCGTCTGCAACGAGATACTTGATGAGTCCGCGTGCTTGCGGGTACATCTGGACCTCGTCAAAGACGATAAGCGTCTCGTGTTCATAGAGTTTGACGTTATAGAAAACCGAGAGATAGAGGAAGAGCGAGTCGAAGTCAGTGCGATAGTCCTCAAAATATTGCTTAACTTCGGCAGGTGCTTGAAAGAAATCAATGACAAGGCAGGATTTGTATTCGGTTTCTCCAAACGTGCGGGCAAGCGTGCTCTTTCCGACGCGGCGGGCTCCTTCAATAAGAAGTGCTGTTTTACCAGCGCTTTCATGCTTCCACTTTAGTAGTTTGTCATAGGCTTTTCGTTTAAGCATGGCTACCTCGTACACGATATCCAGAACTTTTATAACCTGATTATGCACGATATCCAGAACTTCAGACCCTTAGAATTGCACGATATCCAGAACTTTGCACGATGTAAAAGCACATTATTGGCTCTTTCATTCGCAAGCCAGGTAAAGACGGTATGCCGATAAAAGAATTTAATGGGGGGGGGTCGACCTCTAGAGATGAATGCTCGGTGAAAAACAAGCGCCCCAAAGAATGATTTCTCCAATTCATATGTATCCCTCGGCTAACTTAGGGCATAATGCAAAAAGTGCGACATGGCTAACTTACGGAGGCGCACCGATGGTGCACAGTCGGCCAGTCGCTTGCATCAACTACGTTTCCAAGTGAGAGGGAGACAACATGAGTGACATTTTGGACGTCTACGGTCGCGAGGTGCTCGACAGCCGCGGCAATCCCACCGTCGAGGTCGAGGTCGTGCTCGAGGACGGCAGCTTTGGCCGCGCAATGGTGCCTTCGGGTGCTTCGACCGGCGCCTTTGAGGCTTGCGAGCTGCGCGATGGCGACAAGGGCCGCTACCTGGGCAAGGGCGTTTCGCAGGCCGTCGAGCACGTCAACAACGAGTGTGCCGATGCCGTCGTGGGCCTCGACGCCTTCGATCAGCGCGCCGTCGATGCCGCGCTAATCGCCGCGGACGGTACGACCAACAAGACCAAGTTCGGCGCCAACGCCATTCTGGGCGTGTCGCTGGCCGTTGCCCGCGCCGCAGCCGAGTCGGCGGGCCTGTCGCTGTACCAGTACCTGGGCGGCGTCAACGCCCATCTGCTGCCCACGCCCATGATGAACATCCTCAACGGTGGCGTGCATGCCGACAACAACGTCGACTTCCAGGAGTTCATGATCATGCCGGTGGGCGCCCCGAGCTTTGCCGAGGGCCTGCGTTGGTGCGCCGAGGTCTACCACACCCTCAAGGGCGTGCTGCACGAGGCCGGCCTGGGCGGCGGCGTGGGCGACGAGGGCGGTTTCGCGCCCAACCTCACAACCAATGCCGAGCCGTTCGAGTACATCACCAAGGCCGTCGAGAAGGCCGGCTTTAAGCCCGGCGTCGACTTCATGTACGCCATGGATCCGGCCTCGACCGAGTTCTACAACGCCGAGACCGGTATGTACGAGCTCAAGGGCGAGGGCGTGGAGTACACGAGCGCTCAGATGGTTGATTACTGGGAGAAGCTCGTCGACACCTATCCCATCATCTCCATCGAGGACGGCATGGCCGAGGAGGACTGGGACGGCTGGGTTGAGCTCACCCGTCGCATTGGCAACAAGGTGCAGCTGGTGGGCGACGACCTGTTCGTCACCAACACCGAGCGCCTCAAGAAGGGCATCGAGCTGGGCGCCGCCAACGCGATTCTGGTCAAGGTCAACCAGATCGGCACGCTCACCGAGTCGCTCGAGGCCATCGAAACCGCCAAGGAGGCCGGCTACGCCTGCATCGTGAGTCACCGCTCCGGCGAGACCGAGGACTCCACGATCGCCGACCTGGTCGTGGGTGTTAACGCCGGCCAGATCAAGTCGGGCGCCCCGTGCCGCAGCGACCGTATTGCCAAATACAACCAGCTCATCCGCATCGAGGACGAGCTCGAGGGCAGCGCGCGCTACGCCGGAAAGGCCGCGTTCTACAACATTCGCTAGGCAAGCGGCGTGTGCGGGGGTGGGGCTGACTCGGATTCGCCTCGCTCCCGTTGGGCACTGTTGAGCACCCCATTGGGCGCTGGGCCATATGGCTCAGCGCCTTTTTTATGTCGAGCAAGGGCCGCCGAAGGCGGTGCGCGCACTCGTGCTATAATTAAAAGACTTAGCGCAAATAAACCTCAACCGCACAAGGCGCACATGGATCAGATTTACGACAACAGGTACTATTCCGCCGGTTCGCGTGAGCCGTCACCTCGCCGTGCGCGCACGGTGCAGCTCGGCGGGTCCGATTACGCCGGTGCCGACCGCTCCATGCAGCGATCGACAAGCGCCTCACACTCCCGTGCTCAAATGAATACGCCGACGGACCGTCCGCCACGTTCGGTGCGCCCGCCGCATTCGGAGCATGCTCAGCGTTCCTCGGCTCAAACGCATGAAAAGCCGAGTAGGCCCTCGAACCGTCTTTCGGGCTCGGACTTCATGCATTACGCCAACGATAACGCAGTGGTCAAGGCAATCTACGACTTTACCCACGGTCCCCAGCGAGGGCTGTTTGTTGGCATTGTCGTCGCCCTGGCGCTCGTGAGCCTGTACTTCCCCGTGCGCGACCTGTATGTGGCAAAACGCTCGAGCGACATCTTGGCCAAGCAAGTCGAGATTCGCGAGCAATATAACGACGACCTGCAAAAAAGCGTCGACAAGCTGCTCTCGGAGGAGGGTATCAAGGACGCGGCATCCGAGGATCTGGGCCTGGTGATGCCCGGCGAGAAGAGGATTGAAGTGCAGGGCCTGGACGACGATTCTGATGCCTCGTCGAGCCGGAAGTCGTCGAACGCCAAGAAGGCCAGCGAAGTTGCCAAGGAAATCGAAGAAGTCGGTAAGGACGCGCCGTGGTACATCCAGGCGCTCGACATGCTGTTTGGGTTTAACGGTGTCGAGGGCCAGACGGTCGTGTCCAACGGCAAATAGCGCCCGGAGGGGAGCCGGCAATGGCAGATTGCAAACGATATAAGGTGGCGGCGATCGATCTGGGAACGGTGTCGTCGCGACTGGTGTTGGCCCAGGTCGAGGGCGGGGCGATCGTGGAATCGTCCAAGCATACCGAGATTACCGACCTGGGCGAGGGTGTGGACGCGACGGGTCGCTTTTGCGAGGCGGCTGTCGAGCGTGTGCTCGCTGCGTGTCGCATGTTTGTGGATGAGGCCCGTGCCTTTGGGGCCGCGTGCATCTGCACCACCTGCACGAGCGCCGCGCGCGATGCGTCCAATGCCGCGCTGCTGCTGGACGGCCTGCGCGATCTGGGGCTTGAGCCACAGGTGATTCCGGGCGAGGTCGAGGCACGCCTGACGTTTTTTGGCGTGGCGCACGACTTTGCCGGCGAGCGCATCATTGTTGCCGATTCGGGTGGCGGATCCACGGAGCTCGCGACGGGCGTCTATGCGCCGGAGCGTGGCGTTTTTGCGCTAGAAGGGACGCGCTCGCTGGACATTGGCTGCCGCCGTGTGACGGAGCGGTTTTTCTCGGCGCTGCCGCCTGCGGACGGCGAGCTTGCTGCCGCTGCCAACTGGGCGGGCGAGCAGTTTGCCGCCTATTTTGAGGGCCTACCCAGCGACTTTGAGCGTGCAGAGCGTCTGGTCGCGGTGGGTGGCACCGTTACCACGCTCGTGGCGCTGGTCCACGAGCTGGAACCGTACGATTCGAGCTTTGTGCACCTACGCGAACTGTCGCTGGAGCAGGTCTCGGCCGCTATCGAGCGCATGTCTGTGTTGGACGCGGAAGGCATCGCCGCGCTACCGGGTGTACAGCCCAAACGTGCAGGCGTGATCTTGGCTGGCGCCGTAGTGATCTGCGAGCTCATGCGAGTCGGCGGCTACAAGATACTCACCGTAAGCGAGAACAGCCTACTCGCCGGCATGGCCGCCACCATCAACGAGACCCTCGACGGCGCCATCCCCACCATCGGCTGGACCCCGAGCCTGAGCGCCCTTTAACCGTCTCCCTCTGAGTTGCGGTGAAATAGTTCCTAAATAAGCTGGTAAACGGTATAAACAGGATCTATTCCACCGCAACTTAGAGCCCCACCGGCGTTCAAAAGAAACGAGCCCGCATCCCAAAGGGACACGGGCTCGTAAGTAATACATGGTAGGGGCGGTGGGACGTCTGCGTATTTGCTGCGCAAATCCGCACCGGCTTCGGCCGCCTGTCGACGCCCTCGCCGGCTCGCTGCGGACGCTGCGCGTCCGCTTGACGCTCGCCCCCTCGCGGGTTCGAGCCCCACCGGCGTGTAAAAGAAACGAGCCCGTATCCCTGGGGGACACGGGCTCGTAAGTAATACATGGTAGGGGCGGTGGGACTCGAACCCACAATCCTTGCGGCGAGAGATTTTAAGTCTCCTGCGTATGCCAATTCCGCCACGCCCCCGTGAGACTAGAAGTCTAGCACAAGCCGCCCGTTACGCGTTGACAGCCATCGAGTGCCGGCCCGACTTTTCCAGGTACTCGGCAAACTTGGCCTCGTCGCCCTTGTTCTTGTACTGTAGGGCCAACAGGTACTCCAAGCGGCAACCCTTAACCTTATCGTCGCCGGCCTCCTCGAGCATGCGCTCCAGCTCGGGAATGTCGTTGTGGCGCTTGAGGATCATCGTGTCGTACATCAGTTGGCATTCGTGCGCGACTGCCTCGGCCTGGCCGCCCTCAAAGCCTTTGATCTCGTGCAGCAGCTCCTTGGACTTCTTGCGGTTCTCCTGACCAACGTAGTAGTTAAAAGCTTTGATTACCAGGTCGACGCGCTGCATTTTGGGCAGGTTGAGCCCCAGCAGCAAATCGAACATCTCGTCGGCGCGCTTGTGGTCCTCGCGCAGCAGATAGGAGTTCAGGCGCAGGTAGTCGCGGTTGTAGCGCGGGTACAGCATGCTGGTGAGCTTGCTGTCGAGCAAGCAATCGAACTCGTCCCACTGCTTAGCGGCCATAAGCTGCTGCAGGCGTTTAAACGTGGTGCGTTTTTTGACGCTAAAGAACACCGACACGGCGATACAAATAATGACGACGGCGGTCCAGAGTGTGCGGGAATCGGGCATATTGAGCTCCTCGGTCGCTCGTAAAACAAGCGGTATGACAATGCGTGCTAGATGTATTATACGCAGCGTGCAAGCAAACTGGCACAAAAGCGCATCGAGGCCGAGCGCCATCGCTCGCTGCGGTACACTTACCTAAAGTAAACCATGAAGGGAGACATTACCTATGAAGAAGATCGTTTTGGCTTGCGGTGCTGGCGCTGCTACTTCCACGCTCGTTGCCCAGAAGGTCGCCACCATGCTCGACGCCAACGGCTATGCCGGCAAGTATGAGATCGTGCAGTGCGCCATCTCCGAGGCCAAGGACGCTTGCGACGAGGGCGCCGACCTGCTGATCGCCACCACCGTTGCCCCCGAGGGCCTCACCTGCCCGTACGTGAGCGGCGTGCCCTTCATGACCGGCATGAACCGCGTCGCTGCCGAGAAGGCCGTTCTCGACGTTATGGCTCAGTAGGCGCTACCTGTATGAATGAGCAGAACGCCAATCCGGTCGAGCTCTTTGGCATGCGCGTTGCCCATGTGGGCATTAACGCCACCGACCCGGCAGACGCCCTGGAGATCGCGGAGCTGTTCTCGACGATGATGGGCCTGCCCGTTATCGAGACCCCGGTTTCGTACTTTAACGATTCGCTGGTCGAGGTCATGAAGCAGAACGGTCGTGGAGCCAAGGGCCACATCGGCTTTGCCGTCAACGACATCGATGCGGCCGAGAAGTGGTTTGCCGAGCGCGGGCTCGAGGTTAACGAGGAGTCGCGCGTGCTGCTGCCCGACGGTGGCACCAAGCTCGTGTACTTTAAGCGCGAGTTCGCCGGCTTCGCCGTGCACCTGTGCCGCGAGTAGCGTACAAGCTGCTTATAGCTAGCAAAAAGGGATAGGGCCGCGTGGTCCTATCCCTTTATTTATGCCGAGACGCCCCTACCGTGGCAGGCGAATCGTAAAGCGGCTGCCGACGCCTTCGACCGAGGTCACGCCGATGACGCCGCCGTGGCTATCGATGATCCACTTGGCGATGGCGAGCCCCAGGCCCGAGCCCTGCGCTCCGGCATCGCGCGCGTTGTCAGCGCGGTAGAACCGTTCAAACGCGTGAGCTGCGGATTCCTGGTCCATGCCGATGCCCTCGTCCTCAACACTTATGTCGATCGCGCCCGCGCCCGTATCGGGCGTTATGGCAAACGTGACGGTCGTTCCTGCACCCGAGTACTTGGCGGCGTTTTGCACAATCACGCGCAGAGCTTGCTTTACGAGCGCGACATCGACGGACGCGTCGCAGCGCGGGTCGCTGGCAAATGCGGCGTCAAAAGCCAGCCGATACGTGTGCCCGGTATCGATCATCTGCGATTCTTCGCATACCTCTCCGACGAGCGCTGCCAGATTGGTATCCACACGATGCAGCGCGGTGCGGCCGGCATCGCCGCGTGCCAAAAACAGCAGTTGTTCCACGAGCTCCTGCATGTGCTCGCTTTCGGCCTTGAGCGAGGCGATGGACTCCGCCAGCACGGCCGGGTCGTCCTTACCCCAACGATCGAGCATGTTTACGTAGCCCTGAATCACCGCGATGGGCGTGCGCAGTTCGTGACTCGCGTCGTTGACAAAGCGCATCTGCTGCAGCTTGGCCTCTTGCATCTGACGCAGCAGACGGTTGAGTGCGACCTCGATGCTCGCCAGGTCAGCGTCGCCAGTAGTGACGCTCGGCGAGTCGACGCTTGCCCGCTCGATGGCCTGCTCCAGCGTTTCCATCTTGCCGCCGGAGAGCTGCATGCGGCCGAGCTCGTCCACGCGTAAGGCCAGGTCGTTGAGCGGTGCCATGGTGCGGCGTACGCGTCGGGCGCCGCCGAGCATGTTGAGCACGCTGATGACCTGCCAGCTTGCAACGACGATGTAGAGGGGCCATAGCGCGAAGAGATCCTGTGCGAGGGGGAAGGTCTTGGTGGCGCGCACAAGCTCGACGGTATAGGTGAGCGTTGTCAGGTCCCAACCGCGCGCGGGCTTCAGCGACATGCCGCGAACGGTGGCGCCGGGAATCCATCCTGCGGTAAACGCGCCGTCGGGCAGCGTCTGGTTGTATCCATAGACGAGGATTGCCGCCGCAATCGCCACCAGCAACAGATCGAGCCAGATGTAGCTCATCAGGCGGCGCCACATATAGCTCCAGTTGATGGCGCGGGCGATGGAAGTGACGCGTTTGATCTCGGCGTTACGCGCGACAGACATAGCCCACCCCGCGCACGGTTTGGATGATGCGGGCACCGCCAGCGTCCTCGATCTTGGCGCGCAGGTGCGCGATGTGCACGTCGACGTTGTTGGTGTCGCCCACGTATTCGTAACCGAGCGCTTCGTGCGCAATGCGCTCACGCGTGAGTACGGTTTCGGCATGTGCCATAAGCAGTGCGAGGACGTCGAACTCGCGGGCGGTCAGAACGATGGGTGAGCCGCCGACCATAACCTCGCGGCGGTCGAGATCAAGTACGACAGAGCCCACGGTGAGCGTGGCGGGGGAGGGCGAGACAGGGGCATCGGCCGTGTCGTTGGCCGGGGGTATCGCAGCGGTGCCGACACCCGCGTCGCCCGCCGTGTCCTCCCCAGCGCCGGAACCGCCAACGCCTGAAGCCGCCCGCACGGCCTTCGCGCGCTTCAACGCCACGCGGATCCGTGCGAACAGCTCCTCGATCGCAAACGGCTTGGTCAGGTAATCGTCGGCGCCGGCATCGAGCCCGGCAACCTTGTCCATCACGGCATCGCGCGCAGTGACCATAATCACCGGCACATCCTTGTGCTTGCGGATACGCCGCAGTACCTCCATACCGTTGAGCTGCGGCAACAGCACATCGAGCAGAATCAGATCGTAGTCGCGCTCCAGCGCCAGGTCCACAGCGGTGCGGCCGTCAGCGGCGTGCTCCACCTGGTAGCCCTCGTGCTCCAGCTCGAGCGTCACAAAGCGGGCGATTTTCTCCTCGTCCTCTACGATTAGGATTCGTGCCATGCGTGCTCCCATCTGCGATTACTTGTCGTCGTTCAGATTTTGCTTGATGCCGTCCGCGGCGTCGGCGGCGTGATCCATCAGGTTGTTGATGCTGCCGGGCACGTCGCCGTCGCTATCGATGCGGTAGCGCATGCCAAAGAACAGGCCAAGCAGCATCAGCCATATCGTGGCGCCCCAGGCAAACAGGGCGACGATGGGGATCAGAATGGGAATGTTGAGGATGATCGCGTCGCGGCGCGTGGCGATAAACTTGGTGTCCAGGCTCAGGCGGAAGAGCTTTTTGAGGTACTCCCACACGCTGTCCATCTTCTTGGAGAAGTCGGTCTTTTCGCTCGACTTCTCGTAGGCGGCCTGCGCAGCGACCATCTCGGCCGAGGGCTCATCGACCGGCTCGGACTCGGTGGCGACGTGCGCTGACGTGGTCTGGGTCTTGCCCTGCGACTCGAGCCAAATGATGGCGTCCAGAACGTTGCCGTCAGCGGCGTCGAGTGCGGCTTTGGCATCGGTGTAGCTCACGTTGCACTTGGTGCGGATGGTTTCAACTTTTTCGAGGTCGTCCATGACCTGTCCTTTCGTTCGATGGGCGCGACGCCGGGCAATCTGCCCGGGCGCGAGCGTTGCGTTCGGCGGCCTGTGTTGCGCGGTGCCGCCCCGCCCTTGGTCGAACTCTATAGTGCGGGTTATAGATTAAGCGATTCTTGAGCCAAGATTAATGTTGGATGAGTTTTTGGGTGGTGTGGGGGCGGGAAGATCCGTCCTTCTAGGCAGGTGCACACCGGGCGGACAGAGCCCAAGCGTAAATTTGTGTCCGCACGGCGAGATATACTTTTAACCATATTGATGGGCGTGATGGGTAAAGTTGCCTGGCGCTCATGAAATCAGGGGGCTGCCGCGCTGCATGGCGCAAACGAGCGGGCCCCGACGCAAACAGGGGGTCATAATGCATATCTACGCTATGAGTGACATTCACGGGTGCCTGGACGCCTTTAAGGCATCGCTTTCCACCATCGACCTCGATGCCCAGGATTCCAAGCTGATCTTGCTGGGTGACTACTGCGACCGAGGTCCCGATTCACTCGGGGTCTTCGAGCTCATCATGGACCTGCAAAAGCGCTACGGCGATCGCATTGTGGCGCTGCGCGGCAACCACGAGGAGATGTTCCTCGAGTACATCGACGAGGTGAACGATCCCAATTTTACGCAAGCATGGATACTTGCCGACAGCAATCTGGCAACGGCCAAGAGCTTCCTGGATGTCGAGGCATTCAAGCACGTCAAGCATCTGTTGAGGCTCAGGGAGTTCGAGGAGGCCTACGCCTATACGGTTGAGCGTATGAAGTCTGAGCATGCGGACATCATCGCGTGGGTCCGTAAGCTCCCTTACGTTTACGAGTCCCCCTTTAGCCAGGTCTTTGTGCATGCCGGCGTTGACGAGGAGGCCGGCGAGTACTGGAAGCTCGGCACGTCTGCCGAGTCGTTTACCATGATGATGCCCGATTACGTGGGGCATGAGTTCTACCTTGATGTTATCGCTGGGCACATCAACACCGAGGCTGTCTCGGGCATCGCGGGTTACCGCGGCATCTGGCATGACGGGGCCAGCCATTACTACATTGACGGGAACGTCATGGAGCATGGCGAGGTCGCAGTGCTGAGCTACGATTCGGAAACGGGGAAGTATGGCGGCCCCGGGTTGGAGTAGACTGGCGGGCGATTGGCTCGCGGATTGTCTGCGTGGGCTCGATTCGGGGCTTGGGCTGCGCCTTTGACGTTAACGGGATGTGGAAGCACCGAGAGGGCTGCTTCCGCGGAAACGATCGTCGGGGCTTCTTTTACCCAGTGACATAAGGCTTTTATTTGGCTAGCTTTTTGGTCGACTCGACCATCAATTAAAAAAAGAACTACGCTAACTTATAATTATGGAACTGTGAGAGGCATCTGAAAAAGGTGGCTATAAGATGGATGACAAGCGTATTTTAATCATTAACGGCAAGACCGAGGACCAGATAATCGAGCAAATTATCGGTCTAGTGAATGATGGTGATGAGCTAGGAGACATTCTAAAATCATATGAGGAGTCTCCTGGACTTAACGAATTAATAGAGAACATGTCTGCCTTCTTCACCGTCCAATAGAAAACTGCTTTTATACGTAGGCCAAGGATAAAGCTGGTGCCAGCTTGGGGCAAGAACGATGAAATTGTTTTCCCGCACAATGTCAAAGGCGTTGATTATAAATTGAAGGTGCAAATCAAATGAAGATTAAAGAATTTGGCTCTCATATTATTGATATGTATGCTGGTGGTTTTGATGAGGATGTACTGAATACAGAATTTTCAAAATCTGGTTTTGAGGAGTTTCATAAAAATCACGGTAATAAGTACTTATTGGCTAATTTAATTGATAGTACTGATGATGACCAAATTATTACAACTTTTGATATGTCTGGTACGTTTCCAAATGATGATGGCGATTTAATGACAAGGTATGCTCCTACTGGAGCTTATGCTATTGGACCTGCAAAACGAAGGAATATCTCTGCCGAGCGTACTATTGAGGTTACAATTTGGGTTACTCACATATTTGATTATATCAATTTCTTTGAAAATAATGTTGACGTAAAACCGTTGTACAAGAGGGACGTATTGTATGAAGAGGATTAATATCGCAATCGATGACAGGACTGGAAAGTATTTCGTTCCTGATGATTCTCCAAATGACGATTATTTCGACGATGAAGATGAACAATTTATTTCAAATCGTAAAGATTTCAAAACTGTAGATAGTTTCATTTATTATGCCAAATCTGTGAAACAGTATCTTGCAAATGGTTGGGTGCCGGAAAGAATTTATTAACCGGTTCGTTTGATTACTAGCTATATCGGCACTGCGATTCACAATACGGCATTGCCAAAGAACGCCTTCCTCGGAAGGCGCCCCATAGGGGACAATTGTGCGGGGCACATATGCAGGAATCGTGTCCGGACGAGAACGTACAATCGTCTCGAAAGGCGGTTATTGGGTCGTTCAAGGGAAAAGACCTATCGGGTACCTGAGGAATGGCTTTGAAGCATGAGCGCGTCTACGCGACGGTAAAACCTGATGGCCGATAAGCATTTCAATTGCTGGAAGGATTCAGATGAATCAAGGAGAACACGAAATCACTTGCCAGGAGTTTGCCGAGCTCCTTGAAAGCAGGGAGGCGCATTATCCCATCTCGGACCGCTACGTCTCTGAAGTCCACGACTCTCGCGACAAGAGCGGAGACAACGAGCGCGAGCATATGATCATCTGGTTCAATGATAACGAGACGACAGGCAGCGGCTCATATTCTCGGAAAAAACCCAATGAGAGTGCGCGGAGGTGCTACGGGCGCCTCGGCAACGCCGCATCGCTCCTTTGGATCGCCGAGTCGATGGGCTTACCGGGAGATACCGTGCAGCGCGCCTTCGATGCCGCTGAGCCTGCGGGCCGCGCGGGCTCTCACAGAACGGCCTGCGCCAATATCCGCAAGATTATTCCTTGGAATGAAATTCAGGGACGAGCGGCAGCGCTGCTTGCCGACGCGAATGATTCCCGATAGCCATCGTCAATCATTCGTCGCATTTTCACATCCCAGCAATGGCATTGTCTTCAGGCTGATACGGACTTACATGGGAGGCCGCATCGAAGAATTCCATATCGAGCGCCCTCACCTCGCAGGATGCGCGGTTGCGCTTGCGGATCACGTAGTCGACTATGGGGTCCGTGAATGCGTGGCCGTCGATGAGGATGGTCTTCTGGGTCTGGAATACCTTGGCGAACCCCTTCGCGCCGGTGTCCTTCTTGCCGCGCCCTTCGACGCGGCAAGAAGGACACCCGCCCGCGCGGACAAGCGCGGCTATGCACGGGCAAACGAGCGCGCGTGCGTTACCGGCCCCGGGTTGGAGTAGGTTTGCGGGCGATTGGCTCGTGGATTATCTGCGTGGGCTCGATTCGGAGTTTGGATTGCGCCTTTGACATTAACGGGATACGGAAGCACCGAGAGGGGTGCTTCCGCGGGAAGGATCGCCGGGGGTTCTTTTGCTCAGTGACATAAGGCTTTTATTTGGCTAGCTTTTTGGTCGCCTCGACCAGTGCGTCCTTTATCCAGGTCATCATGGCCTCAGAGGTGTAGTCGCTGCCCTTAATGACGTTTAGTGAGAGGCTGCTTTTCAGTTGCAGTTTTCCTTCGCCTAAATCTCCTTTATCGTATGTGATGAGGTACGGGTAAAGGCAATGGCATTCGTGCCGATCGTTGCTCAAGGCATGAGCGACGTCAAGGAACGCGAGCAGAGAGATGAGAGCGTGCCATTTCTGATCCAAAATGTTCTCGTCTATAACAAAAGGTTTAAGAGGGTCGACTTGCGCGATTGTATTGCCGCTGTCGTCAAACTGGTAGTGGTAATACATTCCATCAGAGTAGTCCTTAAGCCTGAGTTTGAGCGCGCAATAGAAGGCAACGTTTTCGGGGAGGCCTTCCGTCCTAGTATTTGTTAGCCTACCTAGGTGTTTTTTAGCGTCTGTTGTAGACCGTCATGTTCCAGGAGTTTTCCCGCGCATCATTGCGCATTTCATTTCTGAGGGCGCGCATCTTTTTGAAAGGGAGGGCCTTTACATCGGAATTGCCGAACTTGGAAGAAGCGGTTTCTTTGAGAATGTCTTTGATTTCATCGGTCTCGGCATCGCTAAGTTCATTCAACGTGCAAATGGTCTGGCCTAGCATATAAGCCGAATCGGCACTGCCATTTTTTGAGATGCTATCGCAAGAGCCATTGCACCAGCCAATAAAGTCTTTGACATCTATCGGGATGGTGCTAAAAGTTCCGGAGGCAGAAGCGCTGTGGGAGCAGCTGAAAAAGGCCTGAATGTCGTTCGGGTCGGCGAGCTTGACTTCATTCATTGAGTATTCCTTTCCATCAAGAAACACACCTCATTATAAATACGCATTTTGATGACGATGGCTAGAGGGCGCCAACACCAGCGTGGTCTCAAAGAAGGAGAAAATCGGACGCTCGGAACGGTTAAAAATCGAGGTGGAATACTTTTCCCGAGAAGTGAACGAGCAAAATCTGACACCTCGATGCATCCACACTTTTAAGGCGCCGTTTCCTGCGGTTTCGTTGCTTGAATCCTGCGGTTTTGGCATCAAAAAGTGTGAATGCTTCGGGGGTCTCAAAATAGTCGTTCACTTCTCAGGAAAAGGATTGCACCTCGATAGCGGAGGATGTTGACCATGTAACAAATAGACGGCAAAGGCTGGCCCTGTCGTCAGTTTTCACGCGACCGGGGCATGGGGGTGGTCGATCACCTATACTGGTTGGGCTTAACTGGAGAGGTGATGGCTAGTTATGAAATCAATCAATGTTGCAGCGGCGATTATTCAGAAGGACGGGAAGATCCTGAGCTGCCAGCGCGGTTATGGCGAGTTTAAAGACGGCTGGGAGTTTCCGGGCGGAAAGCTCGAGCCGGGCGAGACCGGCGAGCAGGCAATCGTGCGCGAGATTCAAGAAGAGCTCGAGGTCACGATCGGTAACCTTGACTATCTTTGCACGGTCGAACACGATTACGAGACGTTCCATCTGTCGATGCAGTGCTACCTAGCTACCATCCTTTCGGGGGAGTTCAAAGAGCACGCTCACGAGGACATGAAGTGGCTCGATACCAATAACCTGT
Source organism: uncultured Collinsella sp. (assembly GCA_905211535.1). Classification (GTDB taxonomy): domain Bacteria; phylum Actinomycetota; class Coriobacteriia; order Coriobacteriales; family Coriobacteriaceae; genus Collinsella. Next base: position 27,642 of record CAJMAZ010000025.1, read on the forward strand.
GGGATGTCGATTGGCTTCCGGCGGACGTTAAAGTCGTTGGGGAACTCGAAAAGAAACTCGGGCTTAAGTAAGAAAGGAGCGGGTACCACATGGTGCCTCGCTCCTTTTTGTTACTCGGCTTCGCTAAGATCGCTGAGCATAAACTCGTAAATGTCCTGACGCACGGGCGCATTGAGCTCATATTCGATTTCGACGGCGTTGTCACCGCTCTTAGTTTTAATAGCTTCGAACTCGCCGGTCGGATGCATTTCGCCTAAGAAATAGAACTCCCTACCGCCCTTATCGTCTTTGTTCTTACGCATAAACAAATACGTCTTCAGGCCGTTTCCTGGCCATGCCTGCAGTCGCTGAATCTCGGGGGAGTTGAGCGTGCGGTTGTTCTTAGAGATTGCAACTAGCTTACTCGGTGAAACAAAGCGGTCTTCATACTGAATGGACTCGCTAATGTCGGGGGCTTTGTCATAGTTAATAAACACGGGGAATGTATTGGTCTTCTCGTCGTAGAAGTAGCCGCCAAGATTTTGGCCGTTGATGTTCTTTTCCCAGTTCATCAAGCGGCAAACCTCTTCGTACGTGTACTTGGCGTTGAGAACGAAATTTGTGTTTTCGTACGTCTCGGCATAGTCGAGTCGGTTGCGCGCAATACCAAAATCCAGCACCTCGAGAATCTGACGCTTGAACTCTGCGTTGCGCAGGGCGGTCGCAAACGCTTCGGTCAGACGAGGTCCGGCTCCATCGTCAATAAGCAGGGAAACGAAATCCTTAGGAGTGGCAAAGTCGCCCTTAAGGACGGCGATTGCCGACCTAACGGCGCTGTCCTTAAGTTGTGCGCGGTAGTTCCTAAGCGCGGCCTCGCGCATATGTCGATAGCCCTCGTGTCCGGCTTCGACGAGCGTTTGAAGCAAATAGAGGTCTTCGAATCGCTTGCCCGCGGCGAGCTTTTGCGAAATAAATTTGAGAATCTTGGTTTGATCAGAGGAAAAATGGACTGTGTAGCCCGGCTCGTATTTGGAAAGAAATGCGTGGTAGGACCCCAGGCCGCTGTTCTTGAAGATAAGCAGCGGATCGATGGAGCCATTACGATCAAATTCGAGCAGCGATGGAATCTTGCCGAGTTTCTGGCGCAAGTCGAGATATTCGTTCTTCAAAAATCTGACGGAGGTAAAGTCGCCGCCGTCGATGGCCTTATAGATGCGAGCTTCGGAAATACGATCGAAGCTTACCGTTGAGCATCCGGGGATCGCCGAATCGCTCTCTTGGACGAGACGACGCAGACGGTCTTTGTTGTACGTCTTGTCACCCGAAAGCGCGATGGGCACCAAGAAGTTGCTCTGGTAATTGCCAATAAAATCTAGTACCAGTGCGTATTCCTTGCCATCATTCAGGCGCAAACCTCGTCCGAGCTGCCGAACAAAGATGATTGCGGAGTCGGTGCGTCGAAGCATGATGATCTGATTGAGCGAGGGGATGTCGACGCCCTCGTTCATGATATCGACCGAGAAAATGTACTCGAGCTCGCCGGCTTCAAGTTGGCTGATCGCGGCATCGCGGACTTCATCGGAATCTTGACCGCTAATCGCAGCCGTTCGATATCCGAGAACGTTGAATTTGCGCGACAGTTCTTCGGCCTCGGCGTTTCGATTGCAGAAAATTAAGCCCCTGCGGTTGCTTTTGGCGACGCTATATTCTTCGATCTTCTCGGTGATGTGACGCACGCGTTCATCGGACGTCAAACGCCCGAACAGAGCGGTATCTTCGACCGTCTCATCGTCAATCTCCAGATCGTGAATGCCAAAATAATGGAAGGGGGCTAGCATCTCTTCGGCCAAAGCATCCTGCAGCGTGATCTGGAACGCGATGACGTGATTGAAAAGGGCAAAGACGTCGTAGCCGTCGGTGCGATTAGGCGTAGCGGTCATGCCAAGATAAAACCGAGGCGTAAAGTGCGACATGATGGATTGGTAGCTCTGAGATCCCGTGCGGTGGGCCTCATCGATGACGATGTAGTCGAACTCATCGGGACGGAAATCGCTCAGATGTTTGGCGACCGAAGAACACATGGCAAACACGCAGGTGGCATTGCTTATATTCTTGCCAGTTTGATAGGTGCCGAACGTATGGGTACTACCTAAGAGCCGTTCATAGCTTACACGGGAGGCGTCTATAATGCGTCGGCGGTGCGCAAGAAAGAGGATGCGCCGGGGTTTAGTTGCGAGCACGTCGAACGCCGAAAGGAAGGTCTTGCCAGTGCCGGTTGCCGAGACCAGCAATGCACGGGTCTCGCCCTTGCGGTGGATTACGCCGAGCGCCTCAAGGGCGCGCTGCTGCATTTTATTGGGCTTGATTTCTTCGAGGTCGTTCGTGGTTGGGCTAACAGTTGCCTGGAACGTCGGTTTCGATTTGGGCTTTGAGGGATGTGCCGATCGATATGCGGCATAGTTCTCAATCCAGTCTTGGGAAAGCAAAACGGTTGAGGTGTCGTTCCACAACGAATTGAATTCGCCCCTCAGTTCGCCGAGTAGGCGGCTGTTCTCGACAGTCTGGTACAGCACGTTCCATTCTTTATTACAGGTGAGGGCGGTCTGCGTCATGTTCGAGCTGCCGACGATGACCGTGCTGGTTTCGCCCTTATCAAAAATGTATCCCTTGGCATGCAGATTACCCTGGAATACGCGAACTTCCATGTTGTCGTATTCCAGGAGCTTGCGAAAGGCATCGGGTGAGTTGAAGTTGAGATAGGTGGACGTGAGCAGCCTGCCCTTAATGCCACGCTGCTTGAGCTCCTGGAACGCCTCGACCAGGATTTGAAGGCCGCCGTCTGCAACAAAAGCTACGCAAAAGTCAAAAGAGCTGCAGGTTGAGAGCTGCTCCTTCATAACGGATAGTAGTGTTCCGCCTGTCGCCTTCGAGTTGGCGATGAGCTTGGGCGAATCGTTCTCGCGTGCAAGCGAGTCGAATTCAATATCAATCTGCTGCTGCGTAGTCATCCTGGCCAAACCTTTCGAAAGACTATGTTGGCGCCAGGATAACAGATCGATCGTTCGTGTTTTGGGCGTATGTGATTTTAAGACTATCGGCTACTCAAGTTTGTGGCTGCGGCCTTGGTGCCGTGTCTTGCTGGGCCTCTCTATCTATGTGTATGTGTTTTCGTCTTATTGGCTGCTGGGAGAAGTCCTGCCCCCAAGATTCCGCGCATGCCATGGCTCCGTGTCGGCCATGTGGCAAGCTGCTTGTCATGGCCTCGCCAGAATCCGACTGCAAATGGCCACGGACGGATATGCAGGTTCTTATCGCTACGTGAGAAGAACTTGCAGAATTCGCAAGTTCTTGTCATTCGATGAGAAAAACTTGCAGATTGGGACGAGCAATGGAGAACCAGATGGTTCCTAGAAATCAATATCTCGAATAGCTGGTAGCCTTTCGTGACGTCCAGTCGCAGAGTCGATTGACGAGGAGGCAACGCATAAGCGCGAGCTACGTCCATTCGAGCTCAGGTCGCTCGAGAAGATTATCGGTGGTTACGAGAAGATCATCGTCGTTCGTCAGGGGAGCCATCCGACCGACATCGACGGCATCAAAATCGTTTCTGCAGTCGATTTCTTAATGGGTAGGCTTGGGGCTTAGGGCGTTTGAAGCGCGTCTGTTTCCTATGCCTAGCGACATTGCCGCAGCTCGTGATGCCGCCGGCTCCTTCCTCTCCGTCAAGCGGCGCCAACTCAGCTGATCCGTTGGGGACGGAGGAAAGCGGATCATTTTCGGCGCGCCGCAGGTGATACGAATTCTGCGGCGCGCTGTTTTTTGCGCGAGGGCTTTCAGCTGTGTCCGCGTGGCGTGGGAGACTTAATTTGCCGTCTTGGTCTGCCGCGGCGGCGTGAATCAAAGCAACGGCCCTCTAAGGAGTTCGATATTGATGAGTGACAACACCAAGCACCTTGCAAAGAAGTGCGTCAAGGACGCGGGGCCGTGCCTCGCGCTGTGCCTTGCCGGCGCAGCGGTCGCGCTGCTGGCTGTTCTGGGGCCATTCGACGCGCTCCGAAGTGCCAGTTCTCTGCGCGTTTGCATGGCTCTTGCCGGCGCCATGATGACCGGCGGCGTGCTCGATCTGATCTTTTGGGTGTTTGACCCGTTTGGATGGAAGAGCGAGGGGTAGGTCCCAAAGGATGGAAGGGCTGGAACGGTTGGCTTAGTGATCGTGCAGAATGTGGGCTAGCGACTTACAGGGAAGTGGTGATCCGATGACGGTCTATGTGACGGGCGATATTCACGGCGGCGTCGACATGCAAAAGCTTCGCGACTGGGATCTTGGGGATGGTCTGACGAGTGACGACTATCTCATCATCGCGGGCGACTTTGGCTTTCCGTGGGATTTCTCTGCCGAGGAATGCGCCGACATCGCCTGGCTGGAGTCGCGCCCCTATACCGTGCTGTTTGTCGACGGCAACCACGAGCGTTTCGACCACTGGGCGGAGCGTCCCACGGAGCTGTGGCACGGCGGCCTGACGCAGCGTCTGTCGGACACCTCGCCCATACGGCGTCTGACGCGCGGCGAGGTTTTTGAGCTCGACGGCTCAACGGTCTTTACCATGGGCG
>CAJMAZ010000026.1:0-29935 GCA_905211535.1 uncultured Collinsella sp.
ACGGGTGATTTTTGGACGAAGTGGTCCCGGTGCCGGCGGGCTGTTTGGTAGTCGAGCGATTCCGCAGGCAAAGCCGAGGACCAGCGAGACACCAAGCGCCCTGCCGGCACTCGCGGGTAGCCGCGGCACCAAAAAGCGCCTGCGCACTCGATGGATTCGGATGCCCGACAGAGGCTCCTTATGGCTGCTTCCTTCCGGACCTGACCAGATTCGGAACATGTCGTCATCCGAACCCATCGAACGCGCTAGGCGCTCGGTATATCTTACCTGCTCCCGCCCATCAGAGCAAGGTAGCTAATTTGGGACGGGGCTTTTTTGACTACTTTTTGACTGGAGGGGCATCAGGGTGGCGAAAGTAGTCAAGTAAGCCCCGTCCTAAATAGACTGATTTGTTGCTGTACCACGAAAAGGACCTATCTACTACGTTTAGGCCACAGGGGTCGACCATAGCCGACTTTTTCGAAAATCATCAAGATTTCTACCTGCGGTTTTATTTTTGCAAATTCCGGGATGGTCGAGGATGGCCGGTTAAACGTAGTAGATAGCCGTGTTTCGCGGCAAACGGTCCGATCCAAGACCCAAGGCAGCCAACCTCGAATGGCCATTCTCGAAGCTGCGGTGGAATACGGACTGAATTGGCCCCTTAAAGGCAAAAACACTCCGTATTCCACCGCAACTTGTAGGGAGATAGGCCTTAGAGGCGAGCGAGGTCATAGGCTTGGGCGGCTGACTCGCCAGCACAGATCAGGTTGGTTGTGGCTTCTTGCGGATCGAGTGCCTGTTCCAGGCCCATGGGCTTGCGGCAAATCGGCAAAACCAAGTCAATACCCTGCTCACACACCGCATCCAGGTTGACGGCGCGACCGCCCACGACGGCGACCACCGGCTTGCCATATCGCTTCGCGCGACGGGCCACGCCCACCGGCGCCTTACCGGCGGCGGATTGCTCGTCCATATTGCCCTCGCCCGTTATGACCAGATCGATATCGCGCACGCGCTCGTCAAACCCAATCAGATTGAGCACCGTCTCCACGCCCGAACGCAGCTCCGCCCCGAGCGCCAGTAACGCCGCGCCCAAGCCACCGGCAGCGCCCGCACCGGGCACGCCGAGCACCGAGCCAAATGTCCGCGCGCCCTCGGGTGTGCGCAACAAACCCTGGACTCGAGCTCCGGCAATCGCAGCGTCGAGCAAGCGACCGTAGCCGACCATCCAACCGTCGTACCTGTTCATCGCCTCGGCATCATCCGTCGGCAGACCCTTCTGTCCGCCGAACACCGCAAGCGCGCCGCGACGCCCCACGAGCGGATTCTCGACATCGGAAAGCACCACGACACGTGCGCCGTTCAGCGTCCGAAGCGCTGGCGCCAAATCGATGCTCGCCACGTGTTCAAGGCCTGCAAGACCGGGAACGATATCGCGGCCGTGTTCATTGACAAGGTGGGCGCCCAGCGCCTGCAGCATACCGGCGCCGCCATCGTTGGTGGCGCTGCCGCCCAAACCAATATAGATAGTCTTTGCGCCCATGCGAACCGCGCGAAGCATGAGCTCGCCCACGCCATAGGTTGTAGCAGCCAGCGCCGACGACTCCGTGCAAGGCGAATACCCAATACCCGCCGCCTCGGCCATCTCAATTACAGCCGAGTCGTGCTCGTCGTCCACCAGCATCCGGGCAGACACGCGGTCGCCCAAGGGACCTGCCACCTCGCAGGTCACAATCTCACCGCCGCACGCGGCAACGGCATCGAGCGTCCCCTCGCCGCCATCCGCCAGCGGCAATGTGGCCACCTGGGCATCGGGCCAAACGCGGCGCACGCCTTCGGCAACCGCCGCCTCCGCCTGTGCACTCGAAACGCTACCCTTAAAGGAGTCAATCGCCAACAGCACACGGCGGGGCCGGCGGCACGCAGGACCAAAGTCAACCGCCGTGCCAGTATCCTCACCGGCACCCGCAAGCGCTGCGGCGTGTGCGGCATGCGCCTCAAGATCGGCCCCACAACCGCAATCAGCGCCGCCCGCTCCGCGCAGACCGCCAAAATAGTTACTCAGCAGCTCGCGGCATTCATCCGCCAGGACCCCAGCCGTCACGTTAAACCGATGATTCAGGCGCGAATCGGCATTCAGGTCATACAGCGAACCCAGCGCGCCCGCCTTGGCATCACTCGCGCCATACACGCAGCGCCCCACGCGCGCGTTGACCATAAGGCCCGCGCACATGCAGCAGGGTTCCAACGTCACATAGACCGTACAGTCGGAAAGGCGCCAGCGGCCAAGCGACCGAGCGGCAGCGCACAGGGCCGCGAACTCTGCATGGGCCGAAGGATCCTGATCGAGCTCGCGACGATTATGCGCCCGCGCGACAATCTCGCCGTCGCGCACCACTACGGCTCCGATGGGCACCTCGCCCACCGCCGCGGCGGCTCGCGCCTCCGCCAACGCCTCGCGCATGAACTTCTCGTCGATTTCGGTGATCGTCATCGTTCGCCTTCCCTGTTGCAAATTCAAAACGATGCTATCATTACGACTCACGGAGAGATGGCAGAGCGGTTGAATGCGGCGGTCTTGAAAACCGTTGAGCGCGAGAGCGTTCCGGGGGTTCGAATCCCCCTCTCTCCGCCACTTCTAGTGATGCACCGGCGTCATGGTTCGCTCAAACAGTGCATCGACCACGTCGGCTATCTCAGGTCGACGCTCAAGATCGTGACCCGACTCCCACCATATCGTGAAAAGTCGAATAATACCGCCGGCGACAAACTCAGACGTCGTCTCAAGTGACACGGGGGCCAGGGCATCCTCGGCAAGCACGTTCATCACGCGCTCGCGGATGGAGCGGGCAATGCGGTCGCAAATAACGTTGGTCAACATGCCCGACATGCTGCTTGCCAAAATGTTATCCATGAGCCGCTCGTGCGTCAGAATCAAATCCATGGCATCGTCCAAAATCGCGTGTCGAAGCGCGCGCACGTCCTCGGCAGACACCGCGCCGGCCTCATCGGGCTGTTTTTGCGGCAAGCCCGACATAAGCTCATCGATATAAAAGGCAAAGTAATCGTTCTTGTCGCGAAAGTGCTTGTAGAACGTCGTGCGGCGAATCATGGCGCGGTCGCACAGCATGGCAACCGTCAGGTCCTCAAAACGATGCTCCTCGAGAAGCTCGGTGAAGGCATCGAACAGGGCGCGGTAGGTTTTCTTAATGCGAAGGTCCACTGGTATCGCCATCCTCAGGGCAAAGACAACACTCGTCAATCTGTCGCATATCTTACACCTGTACCTCGCGCGCTTTGCCCCGGTGCCAACCCCGCCGAAAACACAACGCTTACCGGAAAGTTCGGCACGGCAAAACGTTGCGGGTATACTAGTAGCGTTATACCAACGGCAGCTGGCGCATGCCGCCGCGGCCATTCGAAACGGAGACATCATGATTACCGTCATCATCGGCATCGTTGTTGTCATTGTGATTGTCTGCGCCATCGCCGGCATCTACAACAACATGGTCACCAAGCGTAACCGCATCGATAACGCCTGGCAGAACATCGATACGCAGCTGCAGCGCCGCAACGACCTGATCCCCAACCTGGTCGAGACCGTCAAGGGCTACGCCAAGCACGAGCAGGAGACACTCTCCGCCGTGATCAGCGCGCGTAACACCGCCGTCAAGGCCACCACGCCCGAAGCCAAGATGGAAGCCGACAACGTGCTGACCGGTGCGCTGCGCCAGCTCTTCGCCGTAGCCGAGGCCTATCCCGATCTTAAGGCAAACACCAACTTTACGCAGCTGCAGGCATCGCTCGAGGATACCGAGAACAAGATTAGCTATGCACGCCAGAGCTACAACGATTGCGTGCTCAGCTACAATAACGCCATTCAGACGTTCCCGGCTGTCATCTTTGCCGGCATCTTCCAGTTTAAGGAGCGCCAGGGCTTCGAGGCCGCCGAAGCAGCCCGCCAGGCCCCGACCGTCAAGTTCTAGTAGTTTGGCAGTGCATCCTTAATCGGCCAAATGTATAAACCGCCCCGTCGAATGCATACTTCGACGGGGCGGTTTCCTTTTTCGCAAAGGTCCCCCTCTAAGCGCCGTGCATTTTTAGGAGTATTCAACATAACCAAGGGCTTCGGGCGCCACGATAAGTGCCAAAGACCGCGAATATCCCTGCAAATCAAACGCTATAAGCCCATAACCCCGCCCATCATTCGTAGAAAACATCGAGAAGTCCCGCTTTTTGCCCGAGGTCGGTATGCAGGGGCCTTCGACTGCAGAATACTCGCAAAAATGCACGTCGCCATCACCCCCACATGGCGCGAACCAAAACAAAAGCGCGGCCTAAAAGGCCGCGCACCATCTTTAATTCAGATTAATTATTGTTCGTTGTGACATCGCCGAGCCCGCAGGGCGGAGAGCAAGCTCCCTCCCGGCGCACTCCGCAGGACGCAAGAAGCCCTCGCCGCACGAAGTGCGCAGCGAGGGCTTCTTGCATGTCCGAGGACGCGCCGGGAGGGAGCTTACTCTCTGCCCGGACAGGAAAGGCTAATTACGCGACGGTGTAAACCCAGTTGTGCTTGTCCTCGACAGCACCAGACTGGATACTAGTCAGGGTCTCGCGGAGCTTCTTCATCACAGGACCGATCTCGGTGTAGCCAGCCGGGAAGGTCACGGTCTCGTCGGCACCGTAAACCTTGTTGTCAATCTCTCCAACCGGGGAGATGACGGCAGCGGTGCCGCACAGGCCGCACTCCACAAAGGTGCCGGCCTTGACCTCGGCCCACTCGACGGGGCGCTGATCGACGGTCATACCCAGGTCCTGAGCAACCTGAACGAGCGAACGACGGGTGATGGAAGGCAGGATGGAGTCGGTGTGCGACTGCGGAACGACGAGCGTACCGTCCTCCTTCACGAACAGGACGTTGGCGCCGCCGGTCTCCTCGACATAGGTGCGGGACTCGGAGTCGAGATACAGGTTCTCGGCATAGCCCTCGCGATGGGCCTCCATCGTGGGCTTGAGGGACATGGCGTAGTTCAGGCCGGCCTTGATGTTGCCGGTACCGTGCGGTGCGGCGCGGTCGTACTCGGAAACGCGCAGCTTGACGGGCTTGAGGCCGCCCTTAAAGTACGGACCGACCGGGGTCACGAGAATGCGGAACGTGTACTCAGGAGCGGGAGCCACGCCGATCACGTCACCGGAGCCGATCATAAACGGACGCACGTACAGGGTCGCGCCGGAGCCGAAGGGCGGAACCCAGGCGGCGTTGGCAGAAACGACCTGCTTGACGGCCTCAACGAACTTGTCCTTGGGGAACGGGGGCATCTCGAGGCGCTGGGCAGAGTTATACATACGCTCGGCGTTCATGCCGGGACGGAAGCAGACGATGCTGCCGTCCTCGGCGGTGTAGGCCTTCAGGCCCTCAAAGACCTCCTGGCAGTAATGGAAGATGCCACCGCACTCGGAGACGTGCAGGGTGTGGTCGGTGGTCAGGCCGCCCTCGTCCCACTCGCCATCCTTCCAATGAGCCTCGTAGCTGTAATCGGTCTTCATGTAGCCAAAGCCGAGGCTACCCCAATCGATATCCTTCTTTTCGACAGTCATATGTCGCTCCTTACATACACAGTTGCAAACTCGCGAACCCGCACGCAAGGACCGAGGCCGGCCGCGTCGCAACGTCGCACGCCCGGAGCGTAGAGCCGGACGGGACACGCAAACAGCATCAAAGCCGATGGCACGTCGATTCGCATGCACGAGATTGTACTCCGCACGCGCGTCGGATAAAACGTTTTTCTTTAACTAACTAAAGTATTTTCATTTGACCGAAGCAAAAAGGCCCGCCACCGTAAGCGGTGACGGGCCTCAGCGGCACAGTTTGCGCGCTGGCTCGAGCTACGCGTTCTTTTTGCCCAGCTTGGCCTTAACCAGACCGACCACGGTCGGGATGATCGACACGGCAACGATGCCGACAATCAGCAGCTCAAAGTGCTCCTGCACAAAGGGAATGCCGCCAAAGAAGTAGCCCAGCAGCGTAAAGACCGTCGACCAGGTAATGCCGCCCAGCACGTTAAAGACGACAAAGTTGCGCCAGTGCATGCCGCCCATGCCAGCGATAAAGGGCACAAAGGTGCGGATAAACGGGAAGAAGCGACCCAGGAAGATGGCCAGGTGACCCCACTTGTCCAAGAAGTCCTCGGACTTTTTGATGCGCTCGGGCGTCATGGCCTTGACCTTGCCCGAAGCGATGATCTTTTTGCCAAAGAAGTGACCAATCATAAAGTTGCACTGATCGCCCAAAATGGCGGCGGCCCACGCGGTGGCCAGAAGCGCCACAATGTTAAAGCCGCCATTGTGGGCAAAGAAACCCGAGGCGAACAGCAGCGAATCACCGGGAAGGAACGGGAAGAACACCACGCCTGTCTCAATGAAGATAATCAGGAACACGCAGCCGTAGGCCATAAGCGGGCCGGCGGCGATCCAGCTGGCAATCGCGGTGCGCGGATCCTTAAGCAGCTCGGCGATAAAATTAATGAAACCCATGAAGTAAAACCTCTCAGTTGTGGGCGCGGATACGTCCAAGTTGACCAGTATACGGTTGCGGCGTCCCCTCGTGCGCAACCCCACAAAAGCATGACTCCATTACCAGCAAGTTTGCATAACTGACACCTGTCGCGCAATGCCGCCAAGATTGTCCTTCCTAATCCCTAGCGAATCGCTATACTTTATTGAATGGCATTGCCATGGCGCTAAGGGAGGGCGACCGGTGAGCTTTATCAATACCATTCGCGAGGACATCAAGACCGTCCAAGCGCAGGACCCCGCCGCGCAAAACGGTCTGGTCATCTTCCTTTCCTATCCTGGCCTGCACGCCAAGTGGAACCACGTGCCCGAGCACTGGCTGTGGGAGCACGGTCATCGCTCGCTCGCCCGCGTGCTCTCGCAAATCACCCGCCACATCACCGGCGTCGAGATTCATCCCGCCGCACAGATCGGCAAGCATTTCTTTATCGACCACGCCATGGGCGTCGTCATCGGCGAGACTACCATTGTGGGCGACAACTGCGTGCTCTACCAGGGCGTCACGCTCGGCGGCACCGGCAACGAGACCGGCAAACGCCACCCAACGCTCGGCAACAACGTCACCGTGGGCACGGGCGCCAAGGTGCTCGGCAACATCCGCATCGGCAACAACGTCAAGATCGGCGGCAACTCGGTCGTCGTCAAGGACGTGCCCGACAACTGCACCGTCGTGGGCGTGCCGGGACGCATCATCAAGCGCAACGGCTGCCGCGTGTTCGAGGAGAGCTTCGATGCCAAGCAGCATCGCGAGTACATGCCCGACGATGCCGCCGAGCAATCCGCGCTCAACCGTCAAGGCATCACCGAGAATGCCCGCCGCGTCAAGGAACTCGAGCGAGAGGTGACCGAGCTCAAAGCCCTCGTCGCAAAGCTCGTGGACGAACGCTAGGAACGCAAGCGGCACAAAACGACATCGGCATCAACGCAAGAAGGCGCGCCAGGGAATTCATCCCCGGCGCGCCTTTCTTTTTGATGTGACATGCGGGACTGTCCCTTTGTCACATTATGCGAACTGACTCAAGTAGAGGTCGGCATAAGCGCCCTCGGCTGCGAGCAGCTCCTCATGCGTGCCCTGCTCGATAATGTTGCCGTGGTCCATGACCAAGATCAAGTCGGCGTCCACGATCGTCGACAGGCGATGCGCGATCACAAAGCTCGTGCGCCCGCGCATGAGCGCGTCCATGGCGCGGCCGATAGCAAGCTCGGTGCGCGTGTCCACGCTTGAGGTCGCCTCGTCCAGGATGAGAATCGCCGGGTTGTTGAGCAGCACGCGTGCGATGGTCAGCAGCTGACGCTGGCCCTGGCTGATGCTTTCGGCATCGTTGGCCACGCGCGTATCGTAGCCCTGCGGCATGGTGCGCACAAAGAAGTCGACCTGCGCGGCACGAGCGGCGGCCACAATTTCGTCGCGCGTTGCCTCGGGGCAGCCGTAGGCGATGTTTTCGGCAATCGTGCCATCGAACAGCCAGGCGTCCTGCAGCACCATGCCAAACTGCTGCCGTAGCTCGCCGCGGTCCATGCGGCTCGTATCCACGCCGTCGAGCGTAATACGCCCGCCGTCAATCTCGTAGAAGCGCATGAGCAGGTTGATGAGCGTCGTCTTGCCTGCGCCCGTGGTTCCCACCACGGCAATCTTCTGGCCCGGCTCGGCGGTAAACGACACGTCGCGCATAAGCGGCTTGTCGGGCGAATAACCAAAGCGCACATGCTCAAAGGAGACGCGGCCCTCCACGCGACCCGGCAGCTTGGCGGCCTTGTCCGGCAGCGGATCGGCCTCCATCTCGGGCTCATCGAGCAGGTCGAACACGCGCTCCGCACTCGCCAGCGCGCTCTGCAGCGAGTTGAAAGTGAACGACAGCTGCGTCATGGGTTCGGACGCCTCGTAGATAAACTGGAAGAACGCCTGGAACACGCCGACGGTCATGTGGCCGGCGACCAGCATGCTGCAGCCCACGAGCGCGATCACGATCTGCGCCAGGCGACCAATAAAGCGAACCGCGGGTCCGACGGCGTTGATCATAAAATCGGCCTTGGTACTCACGCGCGCTAGCTCCCTCGAGGCCTCATGCACTTCGGCAGAACTCTGACGCTCGCGGTTAAACGCGCGAATCACCAGACGGCCTGAGTAGCCCTCCTCGACCGCACTCGTAATCTTGGACACCCACTCCTGGCGCTCGCCCGTCACATCATGCGTACGGCGCGAAACCACCTTGGTCACCAGCAGCGACAGCGCCATAAAGAACAAAAAGACGAGCGTGAGCGGCACGCTAAACACGAACATCACGCTCACGGCGCCCACCACGGTGCCGATCGACACAAGCAGCTGAAGCAATCCGCGCTGCATACTCTCGGACATCTTGTCCAAGTCGTTGGTCGCACGGCTGACGACCTCGCCGGGACGATGCGCATCAAAGTAGGCAAGCGGCAGACGGTTGAGCTTTTGCGCGATGCGGTTGCGTAGGCGCAGGTTGAGGCGCTCGGCAACGCTCGACATCAAAAAGCTCTGGAGTGCGTAGAACGAGGCGGCGGCGGTCCAAATCATAAAGTAGATGAAGATGGTCCTGCCGCAGTTCTCCCAGGTAATGCTGAAGGTAGTGTTGTTGGCAAACGCCAGCTTCATGTGCCCCCACAGTTCATCGATCACGCGGGCGCTGTAAGCCGGCGCCGCGGTGTTAAAGATGACATAGAACACGATGCTCGCGAACACGATATAAAAGCGCCAATGGTCGCCGGCGGCCTCGCTCCACAGGCGGCGCACCGTCGCCCAGGTGTCGCGGGGCGTCTCGTCCTCGTCCTCGTCGTCAACGTCGCGCATGCGCTCCGCCTCGGCGCGGGCGCGCTCGTCCTCGGCGCGCTCGTTTTCCTCGTAGAGCGCCTGGCGGCGAGCCTCGCGCTCCGCCGCCTTGGCGGCTTCGTCCAGGCCGGGCATGGCGCCCGTCTCCTCAACTGTCTCCTCAACCGCGGCATCATCGACGATGCCCTGTTTTTTGAGCTCCTCGGTCATGCTACTCACCTCCCTTCATCTGTGATTCCGCGATGGCGCGGTATACCTCGCAGGTTTCCATCAACTCGTCGTGCGCGCCCAAGCCCACGACCTCGCCATCCTTGAGCACCACGATCTGGTCGGCATGCAAAATAGTCGAGATGCGCTGGGCGATGATGAGCACCGCGGCATCGCGCGTCTCGTCCTGCAGCGCATGGCGCAGTGCCGCATCGGTCTTAAAGTCCAGAGCCGAAAAACTGTCGTCGAAGATATACAGATCGGCATGCTTCATGAGTGCGCGGGCAATCGCCAGGCGCTGGCGCTGACCACCCGAGAAGTTCGTGCCGCCCTGGGCCACCGGCGTATCGAGCCCCTGGGGCTGGTCGAGCACAAAGGTGCTCTGGGCAACCTCCAGCGCATGGAGCATGTCAGCCTCGGTCGCACCCTCGTTACCAAAGCGCAGGTTGCTCGCCACCGTACCCGAGAACAGCCACGCCTTCTGCGGCACGTAAGCGATATGCCCGCGAATCTCACCTTGCGAAAGGTCGCGCAGATCGACGCCGTTCAGGCGAATGGTGCCCTTCGTGGCATCGTGGAAACGCAACAAGAGCTTGGCCACCGTTGACTTGCCCGAGCCCGTTGAGCCCACGATCGCGGTCGTCTGTCCGCGGCGGCAGGTAAAACTCAGGTTGCACAGGGTGTCCTCGTCGGCATCGTCAAAACGGAACGACATGTGGTCGAACACAGCCACCACGTCGGCCCCATCTGCGGACTCAGGCGCCCCGTCGCCCAGCGTAGCCTTGCCGTCTACAATGCTCGGCTTGATTTCGAGCACCTGCTGTGCACGGTTCAGGCATGCGGCGGCGCGCGGGAGCGTCAGAATCACCATCTGCGCCATCATCACAAAGAACAGGATCAGGATCGCGTACTCCAGCACGGCCGAGATGCTACCGATTTGCATGGCGTGGACGCCCACGCGGTTGCCGCCCACCCACAGCACCGCCACCTCGGCGATGTTCATCAAAAAGAAGCTGGAACTGTCGAGACCCACAAACAGGTGGTTGACCTTGATGGCGTTGGCCGCGTAATCGCTAAACACCTCGTCCAGGCGCTGTTCCTCGTGGCGCTCCTTGTTAAATGCGCGGATGACGCGCACGCCCACGATGTTCTCGCGCAGCACCACGTTCATGCGGTCGATAAAGCTCTGCAGGCGCATAAAAATCGGCGCGGCGTTAGCCACCGTAAAGACCGCCGCCACCAGCACGATCGCAACCACCACGCCCAGCAGCGTGCCCATGGCGGGATCGATGAACCAAGCAAAAATGATGCCTGCCACGGCCAAGAACGGCACCGGCAGCACCAACTGAATCGTCTGCAGGATCGCTTGCTGAATCACGTTGATGTCGTTGAGCGAGCGCGTGATCATCGAACCCGTGCCAAAGCGCTCAAAGTCGCTGGCCGCGAGCTCGAGCGATTTGTCGTACACGGCATTGCGGATATCGCAAGCCACGTTGGCGGCCAGGCGCGCCGAAAGATAGCAGCCCAGCACCGTGCCGCCGCTAGCCATGCTGGTCGCGATAAACATGTATAGGCCGTTGCGTAAAATGTAGTCGACATCGCCCGTGGTAATACCGGTGTTGACCATGTTCGCCAGCATCGTGGGAACCAACAGCGTACCGACGTTATCCACCAGCAGCACCAGCAGCGTCACTGCGACAAGCCCTCGGTAGGGCTTCAAAAACCTCATTAACAGTTGCACGACTCCCCCTCACCTTGATTCTCGGCTTGGCTCTCGGCAGCGATATGCTGCTTAAATGTCTCGCACTCCTCGCCGAGCACCTGAGAGAATTTGCCGATCAAGCGCATAATCTCGCGCTGCTCACATGGCTCAAGCGCGCCAAAGGCTCGCTGCTCGGCCTTGAGTGCCGGCAGCGCATAACGCTCGGCAAATCGCCTGCCCTCTTCGGTCAGGCTCACAACCTTGTTCTTACGACTGCCTTCGGCAAACTCCAACGTTGCGAAGCCCCGCGCCGTCAAGGTTTTAATTGCCGAGTTGATGGTCTGCTTGCTGTAGAACCATTCGCTTGTCAGACGACTTACGGCAATACTGCCGCCCGCCGTGCTGGTATCGACGAGCATCCAGTAAGCGCAGTCCGAAAGGCCGCAGGCGCGCGAGAACTCCGAATAGATATGGTCGAGTCCATTGAGCAACCGGTCGAAGTCGACCAGCGTAACCGCACTGTTCATCTATCCCACCATTCGATTGTCCGATTTTTGACCAATTTTGTGTCTCTAGATTAGTCCGAGTTTTGACTATCGTCAACAGGCTCTCCGCAAATGCTTGCACTTTTATGGTCTATCGGCAGAAAAAGACCGCCGGCGCGGGGGCGGCGCCAGCGGTCACGTGAAAATCGGGTTTTATTGCCTGTTAAGCGGCAACAGCCTCATAGACCGTAGCGCCCGAGAAGCTGTCATGCAGGCTCTTGCCGGCAATCCACGGCAGCTCGACGACCTCGCAGACCGTGTTGACCAGCTCGGAGCAGTCAGTAAAGTGGCCCTTGTCGTTGAGGGCCTCGCAATCCTGAACACGCCAATAGCCATCGGTGTGCGTGATGTAGTACTCGTGATCGTTGATCGACACGAAAGCGCGCGTCTTGGAACGCAGCAGCTTCAGAAATCCTTCGAAATCGGTCTCGACGACATCTCCAGCCTGGAACATGATGTTACCTCCTGGCCCGGCGCCACCACGGCGCATTGATAAACGTTGGTACTCCTTTAGTAAAACCTTTATCAAAGGTTATGCGTTCGTCATTTAGGCAAGTGGTAAAAAACCGCAGGGTAGACGGGATAAAACGTTTAACCATCCCATTTGTTTGTCACATTCTGAAGGTACTTTTATGCAAAACCTACTTTCCCAATTGGAATCTATCCTTTTGGCCGGGCAATTGACCGTCTATCGTTTAAGCCCGACGGGTATGAACGGGGCATCTGCAACGCCACCGCAAGGAGACACCATGGAGACTATCGAAGCACTCATTCACCGCCGCAGCTGCCGCAAATACAGCGATCGTCCCGTCGAGGCCGAAAAGCTTGCACGTATTATCGAAGCCGGCCAATATGCACCGAGCGGCATGGGCCGCCAGCCGGTGACGTTTGTCGCCGTCACCGACCCCGCGACCGTCGAGCGTCTTTCACAGCTCAACGCCCAGGTCATGGACAGCAACAGCGACCCCTTCTATGGCGCCAAGACCGTTGTGGTGGTGCTGGTTGACCGCAGCGTGCCCACACATCTGGAAGACGGCTCGCTCGCCATGGGCAACTTGCTCAACGCCGCCTATGCACTGGGTGTCGATTCGTGCTGGATTCACCGCGCGCATGAGGTCTTTGACTCGCCCGAGGGCTTGGAGCTGCTGGCCAGCTGGGGCCTGCCCGCCGACGGCAGCCTGCGCGGTGTCGGTAACTGCATTCTTGGCTACGCCGAGGACACGCTACCCGAGGCAAAGCCGCGCCGCGACAACGTCGTCTACGTAAGGTAACCCAGGAGCATCAGC
This sequence comes from uncultured Collinsella sp., assembly GCA_905211535.1. Lineage (GTDB taxonomy): Bacteria > Actinomycetota > Coriobacteriia > Coriobacteriales > Coriobacteriaceae > Collinsella. Next base: position 13,090 of record CAJMAZ010000026.1, read on the forward strand.
GGGGGTAGCTAATTTTGGACGGGGCTATTTTAGCTACCCCACTCGCAACTTATATTGACGTCGCCGTTGTCGTCGTTTCGTTCGTGTGAGTCGTTTCGGCACCGTCGCCTTGTTCGTCCTCGTCCTTTTGCGCGTCGGCGATGGTGGAGGCCGCCGCAACGATACCGCGCTGGGGCGCGACGCCCGTCTGGGTCTGAGCGCCCTCGACAACTTCTGTACCTGCATGCGCGAGCTCGGGCGATTTAAACACTGCGTCCAAGTTGGCGCCACCGCCAGCGTAGCCAAGCGCAGCGAGTGCGATGACGATCACCGCAACGACGGCCACGATCGGCACATAACGATGCCAACCAGCAGGATTGAGCCCACTGCGGCGAGCCGCCCCGCGGCTGATGTAACCGAGCGTTCCGTCGTGCTTGAGCTTTGAGCCCACCACGCGTTTGCGGCCCCACAGTGAGGACTCTGCCTGCATTGCCAAGCGGGCGCTTGCCGAAGGATAGCCGTATTTAGTGCGCTTGAACGAGCCATCAAACCCCGAGGCGTGTTTACCCCACGTCACCGATGTTGTGCGTCGGTTGACCGGCGCGGCACTCCGCCTTCTGCGGCTCGGTTTTGAAGTCTCAGCCATATGCCCTCGCACGCCGTAACCAAATCGAAACAATAACGCTTTGGACTGTAGCACACGCGTCGCGTGCGGTCACGGGCGCCTCGCTCAACGGTCATCGTCCTTCAGCAAGCGCCACAGCGTTGTACGGCTAATGCCCAGCACCTCCGCCGCACGGGTTCGGTTGCCGTGGAGATGGTCTACAACCAGATGCGCGATATCTCGCTCGGTATCGGCCAGCGGTCGCAGGATATACAGGCCACTTTCAAGCGTCGGGGCGCCAAAGGTTGCGGTCTTAATCACGTCCTCTTGGGCGAGCACTTCCTCCGCCACAGCGCGGTCCACCGTGCCCGTCCCCACCAATATATACAGTCGTTCCGAGACCTCGCGGAGCTGCAGATAGTTGCGCGGCCAGCGGTAAGCATCGAGTGTCTTCGTCGCCGCGGCAGACAGCGTGGGCGCTGCCGTCCCAAATGCATCAGCGAGATATTCCAAATAGCGCGCGACCTTCGTCGACGCGGCTCCCTGCTCGGCGATTGCCGGCGCGACGCTCACCGCACAGGCGAAGCGCTCGGTCACAAAGGCGGCTTGATCACTTTCGCCGCCGCCCGGCATGTCATTCGCCGTCAGCACCACATGGCAGCGCGTCGCCAACGCGGTGTCGGCCATCGTGGAGACCAGCTCGCGGAGGCGCTGGGGGCCAACCGCGTTCCAACCCTCAATGCAAAGGGTCAGCCCCGTTTGGAAGAGCGGCGATTCGGAGCTTTTGAGCACATGGCGCCAACCGCGATCGGTGAGCTCATCGAGCGCGACGGAAACAAAGGGCTGATCGGCAAAAGGACCGTCCAGATAGAGGCGCTTGGCGATCTCGACCTGACCCGCTCCCAGCTCGCCCTCGAGCATAAGGGGCACACCGCGCGCGTAGCTCTCGGCAACCGGTGCAGCCACCGCAGCGGCACCCTCAACGATGCCGTACGTGCTCGATTCGTAGCGGGCCTCAACTTCGTCGGCGTTGAGCCACTCGATGCCCGCATGCGCCGCGGCACCGCGCACCTCGCGGACCACGACGACCCAAAGGCTCCCACCCTCTTTGTCGGTGGGGCGAACGGTCAGGCTCAGGCGCGTACCCGCACGCCCCATAACCAGACGCGCGCCGTCTCCTATACGGTCGAGGCGCTCAGCGACAAAAGCCGCCACATCCCGCTCAAGTGCCGCGTCATTCATGGTCGAAATCGCGACGTCCCCACGCGCATCGATTGCCAATGCCGAGGCCCCGGCAGCAGCCAGGGCCTCGGTCAAGATGTTCAGCTTGGCATCGCTATCCATGATTTGCCCCTGTCCGCAGCGACGTGCAACCGTCGACGGTCGCACGACCGAGTGTTTCAAAATTGAACGATATTGCTCACCAAACACTATAGGGCAGAAAGCGCCGTCCTGCGAGTATAGGTGTTGCCCCGCATCGCCATCCTGGCGGGGCGATAAGAGCTCTTCGGGACTTATAAACCTGCGGACAAGCCATACCCGCAAGAGCTCCTATCGCTCCACCGCAGGCGTGCGGCCATCAGCAACCAGCACGCGAATAAGCTACTTCTCTACCAGATTCCCAGCACGTGCTGCATCCCCAAACTCATGCACGCAATGCCAATCCAGCAGCAAAAGCCCAGCGCGATGGGCTTGCCGCCCTTTTTGACCAGCTCGACGATATCGGTATTAAAACCAATAGCTGCCATGGCCATCACAATAAAGAACTTCGACAGCTCCTTGATGGGCGCCGTAAAGGACGCGGGAAGCTGGAGCACCGTAGTGATCACGCTCGCCAGCACAAAGAACAGCACAAACATGGGAAACGCGCGTTTAAGCGAGAACGTGCTCTTAGCGTCGCCGCCGGCCTTGCGTGCCAGATGCATCTGCCAGCATGCGAGGACCAACGTGATGGGGATAATGGCCAGCGTCCTGGTGAGCTTGACCACCGTGGCGCTCTCGAGCACATTGGCGCCGGGATGCATGCTGTCCCAGGCGCTCGCCGCAGCCGTTACGGACGAGGTATCGTTGATGGCAGTGCCGGCAAACAGGCCAAAGCCCTCGTTGGTCAACCCGAGCATGCCGCCGAGCGTCGGAAACACGAGCGCCGCGATAACGTTAAACAGGAAGATGACCGAAATAGCCTGGGCAATCTCGCGATCGTCGGCATCGATGACGGGCGCGGTCGCGGCGATGGCAGAACCGCCGCAAATCGACGAACCCACACCCACAAGCGTCGCGATCTTGCCCGGCACGTTCATGACGCGACAGAGCACAAAGGCAATGACAAGCGAGGTCGAGATCGTCGCCACGATAATCGGCAGCGACTGGGCGCCCTTGGACAGAATCTGGGAGAGGTTCATGCCAAAGCCAAGCAGGATAACCGCATACTGCAAGACTTTTTTTGACGTATAGGTAACGCCGGCGGCGAGCTGTTCGCGACGATTCTTGGGAAAGACGAGCGCCAGGACCATGCCAAAGAGGATGGCAAATACCGGCCCGCCGACCACCTCAATTTGTTTGCCGAGCAACGTCGCGGGAATGGCGATGATCAGGCAGAACAAAACGCCTTTCCAGCGCTCGCGTACGATATTTGCCAGTTGCATATGGGATTCCTTCTTTCTATTTCACGTTTGCGACGGCTTATGATACGGCAACATTGAGCGTAGCCTTGCGCAAACACAGACTAAGATGCCGCAATAGTTCTCAGGCAACAGCCGAATTACCCACCGCGGAGAGCTGATTCGCGGCATAATTAACAACTGACATATGAGTTTGATAGAACAGTTGCGAGGCGCTATGGAAGAATCGATGCACGTCGGCGAGCAGGAAACGAGTCTACAGGACCAGTCCTACCACACCATTCGACGCAAAATCGTCTACCTGGACTACAAGCCGGGCGAAAAGCTGGGCGTCAAGCAACTTTGCGACGACCTGGATATGGGTCGCACGCCCGTGCGCGAGGCTTTGGTTCGCTTGGCGCAGGAAGGCCTGGTGCGCACCGTGCCCCAGAGCGGCACCTACGTCTCACCCATCAACCTCACCCTTGCCGAGAGTGCCTGTTACATCCGCGAGCATCTGGAAAAGCAGGTGATTGTGGAGTGCTGTGCGCGCGCCACGTCGGCCGGCATCGAGCAGCTCGACCGCGCCATCGCGCTGCAGGAAAAGGCCATGGCCGAAGAGGATCGCATCGGCTTCTTTTTGAGCGATAACCTCATGCATCACATGATTTTTAGCATCGCATGTCGCAGCACCGTGTGGTCGTGGCTCGAAGAGACCAATGCCGACCTGGAGCGCTTCCGCTGGCTGCGCGCTGCCACGCAGGTTCTCGACAATCAGGACATCGTGAACGAGCACAAGCAGATTCGCCGCGCTATCGCCGGTCGCGACCCCATCGAAGCGAGCTTTTTGGTCAGCAAGCACCTGCACATGATGTTCCGCAACCAGACCGAGGTTCTGGACCAGTTCCCCGAGTACTTCGAGACCAGCAAACTCCGCTAACCTGCCAAAAAGGGACAGGTTCATTTTGGCAGGTTTTATCTGGGCAAATGCAACAAGGCCCGGCTCCGTCTTGATGCGGAGCCGGGCCTTAGTCGCTAGAACGGCGGAACCAACTACTCGACCGTGACGCTTTTCGCCAGGTTGCGGGGCTGGTCGACGTCGCAGCCGCGCAGGATGGCGACCTCGCGGGCGAGCAGCTGCAGCGGGACACTCGCCGTGATGGGGCTGAACACGTCGCGGACTGCTGGCACGCGGATAATGCAGTCGGCGATCTTGTTGATCTCCTCGTCGCCCTCGGTGGCAACGACGATGACTTTGGCACCGCGCGCCTTGCACTCCATAAGGTTCGACACGGTCTTGTCGTAGGTGGCACTCTTGGTGGCCACGGCGATGACAGGGAAGCCCGGGTCGATCAGGGCAATAGGGCCGTGCTTCATCTCACCGGCGGCATATGCCTCGGCGTGCAGGTAGCTGACCTCTTTGAGCTTAAGCGCACCCTCGTAGGAAATAGCGGCACCCATGCCACGGCCCACGAACAGCGCCGACTGCGCGTCCTTGCACAGCAGGGCGGCCTCATGCACGGCCTCGGTCTGGGTATCCAAAATCCACTGGATCTGCTCGGCCGTATCGGAAAGCTCGCGGAACAGCATGCGCGCCTGCTTGGTGGTCAGACGGTACTTGACCTGCGCCAGCAGCAGGGCTAAAAGCGTAAGGCTCACGACCTGGCCGATGAAGCTCTTGGTCGAGGCGACCGCGATCTCCTTGTTGGCCTTGGTGTAGATGACGCCGTCGCTCTCACGCGCCACGGGGCTGCCCACCACGTTGGTGATGCCGAAGACCTTGGCACCCTTGATGCGCGCGTCGCGAATAGCGGCAAGGGTATCGGCCGTCTCGCCCGACTGGGACACGGCAACGACAAGCGTCGTCGGCGTAATGATGGGATTGCGGTAACGAAACTCGCTGGCCGCCTCCACCTCGGTGGGGATGCGAGCCCAGCCCTCAATGAGATTCTTGGCAATGAGGCCAGCATGATAGCTGGTGCCGCAAGCGATCACGTAGACGCGGTCGATGTCGTTGAGCTCCTCGAGCGAAAGGCCCAGCTCGTCGATGTCGAGCTCGCCGGCCGGCGTCATACGACCGACCAGCGTGTCGCGCACGACGCGCGGCTGCTCGTGGATCTCCTTGAGCATAAAGTCGGGATAGCCGCCCTTTTCGGCCATGTCCAGGTCCCAATCGATGTGGGTGACCTTGGGCTCGATGACATTGCCGGCCTCGTCGGTGTACTCGACGCCCGCAGGCGTTAGCTTGGCAAACTGACCGTCCTCGAGCACCACGACATCGCGGGTGGCATCGATAAGCGCGATGACGTCGGAAGCAACATAGGAGCCGGTTTCACCCACGCCGACTACGATCGGGGAATCCTTGCGGGCCACGGCGATCACGCCGGGCTCGTCAGCGCACACGGCGGCCAGACCATAGGCACCGACCACGTGGGTGCACGCCTCGCGCACGGAGGCCATCAGGTCGTGCGTCTCGGCATATGCTTCTTCGATCAGGTGGGCGAAAACCTCGGTATCGGTCTCGCTCTTAAAGTGATGGCCGCGGCCCTCCAGCTCTTCGCGCAGCTCGGCGAAGTTCTCGATGATGCCGTTGTGGACGATGGCGATGCGGCCATCGCAGCTGGTGTGGGGGTGAGCGTTAACGACCGAGGGCTTGCCGTGGGTAGCCCAGCGGGTGTGGCCGATACCGCAGGTGGCGTCGCTGTCGATGTTGGAAAGCTCGCTCTCCAGGCCCGCGACCTTGCCCACGCGGCGGATGACGTCGAGGTGCGCTGCGGCGCCCTCGCCCACCTCGAGCGCGACACCCGAGGAGTCATAACCGCGATACTCCATACGCTTGAGGCCCGTAACCAGGATGTTCTTTGCAATATCAGAGCCGGTGTAGCCGACAATTCCGCACATAAGATAAATCCCTTCGTTCGCGTGACTGCAAGACGTCCACGCACAAGGGGCGCTGAGACGTATAACGTTCGAGTATTGTACTCACGCAAACGCAAGCTGATATACCAGAAGTGGTATCTCAACTTAGATACCACTCGATGCACACACGTCCAGCCGGTCCAAACCACCACAATGGGGACAGGCACCTTCGTGGTGGTTTTGGCCGGGGCGGCGGCCTGTCCCGGCGATTTATCTCAATCTGTAACAACTAGGACACCAAAAGCGGGCTTGCTGTTACAGATCGAGATTTTCCGTCCGACCTCGGCGTTTCGTCTCGATCTGTAACAGGTAGAGCCGGTTTTGCCGTCCAGATGTTACAGATCGAGACAATTGAAGGCCGGAACAGCAAAACCGCCACGAAGGGGACTATCCCCTTCGTGGCGGTTTGGGCGGCGGCGTTTGTCTATGAGGTTTGCTTGGGGAAGGTCGTTGCGAGCGCCACGACGGCAAGTCCTGCCACCACGTAAAAGGCCGTGGCCGCCGACTTTGCGCGAACCTCGGCATTGTCCGCCAAGAGCTCTCCCTGTGCCTCGGGTGCAACGCCCATCGATTCCAGGCGCGCCGTAAACGCGGCATCACTCTCGTAGGTATAAACAACCTCTTCGAGCGCCGCCTTGCCCTGCGTGTCGACCACATTACTCGCATCAATACGCGCATCGAGACCGGTGTTGACGGCGATAAGCAAGACCGAACCCATGGCGGCAGAGCCCAACGCGAGGCCCAGGTTACGCGCCGCACCCTGGATGCCGCCCGATTGCTGGGCGTCACTCGGCGGCACGGCGGAAGCGACAATGTTGTTAGCCTGTGAGTTCACCAGGCCAACGCCCACGCCACCAAAGAGCGTACCGACCACCATAATGGGCGTCAGCTCGGACGCGCGCACGCCAAACGCCATGCTCACACAGGCCGCCGCCATAAAGACATAGCCCGTACGCACCACAGACCAAGGCTTAAGCTGCGGAAACTTGCGCGGCACAAACATTGCGAGCACCAGCATGGGCACACCCGAGATGATGCCCAAAAGCGCTGTTTGCATGCCGCCAAGGCCAATTACAAGCTGATAGTACGAAGTGCCGACCAGACCCTGAGCGCCCATGTAGAAAAACGGCAGAGCAATGGCGATGACGCCGGCGCGAACGGTGGGATTGCGCACAAAGCTCGACGGCAAAATCGCTATGCCGTGGGTGCGCTCCATCCAGTGCTCGACCGGAATCAGCATCACCAGCAATAGCAGGCCGACGCCGACAATAGGCAAAGCGGGAGAAATACCGGCGATCGTGAAGGGAGCCTGCGGTAAGGGAGCAAATACGCCCCAGGTCGAGATGCGCGAAAGACCGCACATAACGGCGAACAATCCCAGAGAGGCAATAACCGCACCCGGCGCGTCAAACTTGCCCGCGTGCAGCCCGCCACCCGTCGGCAGCTTTGCGCTCGCAACGAGCAGTGCGACAAAATAGGCGGCGAGCACGCCGAAGGTCACGCGAAAACCTGCGATATCGACCAGAATGCCCAGCGCGATAGGAATAATCGTCGCAAGCGCCGCCGATGCGGCAATCACGCCATATGCCTGCTTGCGCTTCTCGCCTTCGTACAGCATGGACACCATGCCCAGTACCGAAGGGATAATGAGGCTTGCGCCCAGCCCGACCATCAGTCGGCCACCCCAAATAAGCAGCTCAATGCTCGGTGAAAACGCGCACAGCAGCTCTCCCACCACAGCAAGCACCAATCCGGCACGGAAGTTGCGACACCACCCGATAACCATGCCGAGCAAACCGCTCGCAAGCATAAAGGTGCCCGCCATAAGCGAATAGACCGTGCTCGCCATCTGCACGTCCGAGAGCGGACATCCAAACACGCGCATCATCTCGGCCATGGCAACCGAAAACGCACCGTTGTCTGCCGAGGTACCCACCTGAGCGCATGCCAGCACGATCAGCGGCGCCAGTCGCGCCAAACGAGAAGGCGCCACAGGCTCCATCCCCGAGTTCGAAACCGCGCGATTCATGCACATCACCATCCGCTTTTTTCATTCCGTATATGCGGCAAGGATTTAAAACCAACCCTTCCCCTACTCATCATAAAAAATGCGTATCATGACAGGTGCCACGCTCTTTTCCAGATATACGGCAAATCGAGCTTTCTCGCGACCCTAGGGAGCCCCATGAGCATCAATCAGCGACAAGCAAAGCTGCTTAAAATCCTGCTCGGCCAGGCGGGCTACACCCCGACAGTCGATATCTCCGATGCCCTTGCTTGCTCGGAGCGCACCATCCGCAACGACATGCGGGCCGCTAACGCCTTCCTCGACGAAATGGGCATCCAAGCGGCAATTGTCTCCAAGCGCGGCAACGACATCCGCATCGATGGCGACAGCACACAGCGCGGTCAGATATCGGACATCATCAAGGAACGTTCGCTTTCCATGGACGCCGGTCTTGACCGCTTCTATCGCGGCATGTTGCTGCTCACCTGCGACTACCGGCACCAATACACCACCGAATCGCTTGCGCGGGCCATCCTCACCAACAAACAGCAGGCCCAAGACGACCTGCGCACATGGAACGAGCTCATGACGCCGTTTGGAGCCCAAATCGTACGCGGGCGCCGCATTACGGTCGAGGGTCCCGAGGAGTACATCCGATTCTTCGTCGTCTATTATCTGTTTGAGCTCGCGTCGACCGCCATGAAGCGCCGCATTGAGCCGCAGCTCTTTGGCGGCAACGAGCAATTCTTCAACGACCTCATCGCATACGTCGAGCGCGAAAGCCGAACGCTCTATACCGACAACGCCCGCCACCAGCTTGCCGTCTACCTGCAGATTATGGTCCTGCGTATTCTTAAGGGCAAAGAGGTCGGTGGTTACACCTCGGCGATTCCCGTTGTGTACGACGACGTCGCCAACCGCATTGAGCAGCACTTTGGCATCGAGGTCTCCGCCAACGAGCGCGGCATCATCCGCGACCTCTTTACGGTCTCCACGCGCCGCTGGACGCCCGAGTTCCAGCGCACATATCAGCCCACACCCGAGGCGGCACGCCTCACCGAGGAGTTATTCTGCGCTCTCGGCGAACGCTTTGGCACGCGACCGCCGCTTCATCTTGAAAAGCCCTGCGCCGCGCTCATCGAAGCCGGACAAACTCACATGCGCTATGAACGCGCCATCTCACTGCCCCAGGAAAACACCTGGACGGTGCGATACGAAAACATGGCCTCGTTTATGCGCCTGTCCGAGGTGCTGCGCGACGCGCCCGGCCTATCTGGGCTGAATCTATACCAGACCGACGTGACGCGCCTGGCGATGCTATTGCTCTCGTATATGGACGGCCTGTCCTCGCACGATCAATGGCGTGTCGGACTCGTGGTCAACTGCGGCATTGAGCAGGTCTTCTATGCGCGCGATCGACTTGAGCGGCTCATTCCCTGCATGCGGGTCGCGCGCGTGCTGACCGAAACGGAAGTCGCCGAGATTGAATCAGACCCCAAGCACAGCAGCCTCGACTTCCTGGTCTCATTCGACCCCATCAAGACGACGCTTCCACTCTGCGTGCTGAGCAATGCCATCGATGACGCCGATCGCAGCCGCATCGAGCTGCTGCTCATGAAGCTTGGATGCCCCCACGCACTCGACGACGCCCCGCTTGCCGGCGGTCTTCCCGAGCGCGAGCTCGATATCTCGCACGCGCGCATGCTCACGCGCACCCTTCACGCTGCACTTGTCGAAGACGGCCTCTGGCGTGGCACGCTCTCCGGCTTCTCGAACACCTTCGAGATGCTGTCGTTCACGCACGGACCTTGGCTCTTGCTGACCGTATGTTCCCAAGATGTCGCTCAAACCGGGGCCGTGCATTACCGCGTGGAAACACGAGTCGGCTTTACCGGCGACCGCCTGCAACACATCCTGGTGCTCTGCGTCGCCCCAAGCGATGAGCGCGTCCTCACTCCGGCCACACAGCGCTTCCGCAAGCTCGCATCCGAGGCCGGTCTCAAACGGTAGACGGCGTGGGCGCCCATCGCGCGTGCCCATGCAAGCCTTCAAATACGCTTAAGCGCAAAGAACCCGTGGCCGCCCCTGCAGCCACGGGTTCTTTTTAGCGTCTATGGCCTATGCCATGACAAAGCTATTTGCGCGCCCAGACAGTCTCGCCCTCTTTGATCGTCTCGAGAACGCGCAGGTTGCGCACCTCGTCGAGCTCGATCTTGAGCGGGTTCTTCTCGACAATGCAGAAGTCGGCCAGCTTGCCGGCCTCGAGCGTGCCCTTACGGTCGAGCTCGCTATACTGGAAAGCGCCGTTGACCGTGATGGCCTTCAGACCCTCGTACACGCTGATCTTCTGATTCTCGTCCAGCTGAGCGCCGCCCTTGGTGACGCGCTTGGCAGCGCACCACACAGCCTCAAAGAAATTGGGGCGCAGCACCGGCGTGTCGGTGTGGAAGGTAAACGGCAGGCCGCACTCCAGAGCGTCATGGCAGGCAGACACGCGACCGCCGCGCACGGGACCGAAGTTCTTAAGATGCACGTCGGCCCAGTACCAGATATGGCTGGCGAAAATCGACGGGATCATGTTGATCTCGGCCATCTGCTCGTACTGATCGCGGCGGGCAGTCTGGCAGTGGATCATGACCGGGTGCAGGCTCGCTTTATCGGGATTAGGCGAATCCTCCAGCGCGCGCTTGTACACGCGCAGGTACTGGTCGGCAGCCGCATCGCCGTTGGTATGGGCGAGCAGCTGATGATTGCCGTCGATGGCCTTGCGCATAAAGTCATACGCGGCCTTGTCGGTCATGGTGCCATAACCGCAGTAACCCTCGCCCTCATCGCCGGGAGTGTAGGGCTCGGTCATCCACGCCGTACGACCCTGGGGAGAACCGTCAAAGAACATCTTGAGGCCGCCGATACGGAAGTGACCGGTGTAGTCCTGCGAGACAAAAGGCTCGTGGTCGGCCAAGATTTTGTCGACATCCTCGCCGTACATGGGATAGCTCACGACGTCCATCTTGAGCAGGCCCTTGTTCGCAAGGCCGCAGAACAGCGCTGCGAAGTCGGCGGTGGTAGCACCCTCCTGGCAGGTGGTGATGCCGTTTTCCAGGTAGATGTCCTGCATCTCGCCGATCATGACGTCCATGTCCATCTTCTGACGCGGCTGAATCACGGCAAAGACCGGCCACATAGCGCCTGGCTCCTCGCAGTAACCGTCCGGCGTGCCGTCGGCCTCGCGGCCGTAGCGAGCGCCCTCGGGATCGGGAGTCTCGGCGGTAATGCCGGCAAGCTCCAGCAGCTTGGTGTTGGCAACAACCATGTGGCTCGAAGCGTGGACGGCGATAACCGGAATGATCTCGCTCACGCGGTCGAGCACGTGACGGTTAGGGTGCTCATGCTCGGCCAGGGAATTCTGGTCGTAGGAAACACCCATGATCACGCCGTCCTCGCCAATGCCGCGCTGCTCGGCAAAGGCAGCCAGACGCTCGACGATCTCATCGAAATCCGCCGCGCCGTTAAGGTCGGCAGCCACGATGTACTGCGTGCAGCCAGAGATGTGGCTGTGGGGGTCAATCAGACCGGGCATAAGGCAGGCGCCGTTGAGATCAATCTCCTCGGCATCCTCTGCCTGAGCGAGAGCCTCCTCGAGCGAGCCGGTAAACGCGATGGTGCCGTCGTCTGCAACCAGCAGGGCCTCAAAAGTATCGCCCTCGCCGGTCATGGGAACAAAGTCGCCGTTAAAGTACAGCTTCTTCATGACCTACTCCTCCTCTTTGGAGAACTTCTTGATAGCAGGGGTGGTGGCCAGGCCAAGCACGATGATGGCAGCGCCCACGTAGTAAGCGAAACGCGTGGAGTTGAAGCGAGACTGGGCATTGATCTCGACCAGGGCGTCGCGCTCCTCATCGCTCATATCGATGTCCTCAATAGAAGCGCGGAAGTTCTCATCGGAGACGAGGTCGATATTGCGCTCGGAAATAGCGGCGACGGTGGACTCGGAAATGCGGGAATCGTTAGCGGCTGCATCCTTCACGGAGTTGGTGATACCAAAGAGCAGCACGGCACCCAGCAGGGCAATGCCGATGGCCTGGCCAACGTTACGCATGGTGGTCTGAATGCCGCCGGACTGGGAAGCGTCGCGCTCGTTCACGGCAAGGGCGACAACGTTGTTGGCCTGGGCGGAAACGATACCGGCGCCCGAGCCGGCAACAACGCAGCCAATGAGAATGCCCAGCATGGAAGCAGCGTCGAGCGTAACGGAGAACGCCATGATGATCAGGGCGGCGGCAAGGGTGAGGTAGCCGACCTGGATGACGCGACGCGGGTTAGCCTTCGGCATGAACTTGGGGATACCGATGGAGAAGGCGAAGGTCGGAACGCCAACGACGATGGAGAGCACGCCAACGATAGCCGGAGACCAGCCAGCAACGAGCTGCAGGTAGGGGGCCATCAGAATGGACTGAACACCCATGAAGAAGAACGTGATGGCGGAGGCGGCGAGACCGGCGAGGACCTGCGGGGTCTTAAGGAAGGACTGGGGCAGCAGGGCAAAGCCGTTCTTCTCCTCGACCTTCTTCTCGACGTTGATCATAACGATGAGGATGATCACGCCCAGGACAGCCATGGGCAGGCAGGGGGAGATACCGGCGATGGTGAAGGGGCATGCCGGGAAGGGCTCGACGAGGCCCCAAGCGGAGATGCGGGACACGCCGACCAGGAACAGGAACAGGCCGGTTGCGGCAAGGGCAACGCCGACGCCATCGAACTTGAGCTTCTCATCGGACTGCTCGATCTCGGGCAGCTTGAAGGACAGCAGGAACACGAGTACAAAGTAGGCGGCGAGGACGAAGAACGTCACGCGCATGCCGGCGGCCATGAGCACGATCGAAAGCAGCAGCGGCAGCAGGGCGGAAAGGCCGGAGGCGGCACCTATGCAGCCAAAGGCAAGCGCGTGGTTCTTACCGTGATAGATCTTGGGAACGAGGCCCAGAACCGAGGGAATCATGAACGACGCGCCGAAGCCCACGAGGGTACGGCCGCCCCAAATGAAGACGGTCATGTTGGGGGAAACGGCAAGGACGACCTCGCCGGCGGCGCACAGCAGGGCGCCCATGCGGAAGTTCTTCTTCCAGCCGATGATGGTACCCATCATGCCACCGGCGATCATAAAGGCGCCGGCCATGAGGGAGTAGACCATGTTGGCGAGCTGGATGTCGGCGGTGGTGGCGCCGAGGTCCTGCGTCAGGGCGGTTGCGGCGAGCGAAAGGGCGCCGTTATCGCCCGAAGTGCCCATCTGGGCCAGGATCAGAACGAGAACGGGGAGAAGCATGAACTTCTCGGCACCCTTCTCCTCTGCCACAGCTTTAGCTTTAGCCATGCGTTGGTTCCTTTCTTTTCCGTTTCACGCGGGCATTGAACCCCTTTGAGCCCGCGCGTCTTGTCGAGGCAAATATAGGCTGGAGCGCAATACGGACGGCATCAGAGCCATTGCCGTAGATACGGCAATTCTGACGGCGGGCCTAAAGGGCATCTGCTTTTTCTCGTGAAAAGCAAAACGGCCGACCCCTTTGCTCGGGCCGACCGTTTTGAAGAGAAAGTTTGATTGTTGGAAAATCCTAGGCAGTCGCGGCGACTTCCCCAGCGTCGACGCCCGCGGTGGTGGCACCGATGACGACGTAGCCGCTCACACAGCCGGCAACAGCGCACATAACGCCCTTAAAGATCATCATGCCCGTGCGCGAAAGCGGCAGCGGGAGCACAAAAGTGCAAAGCCATGCAAGGGGCGTGGCAACTACAAGGGCAATGATGCCAACGACGATCGACAGGGGAATCGACTTTTTGGGCAGCTTGGCCAGCCAACCATAGCCTTCGGAATTGCCCGGGTAAACGCCCTTGTTGAAATCCATCTTGGTCAGCGGCACCACGCACCAGGTCAAAATGAGACCAAGCAGGGCGCCTGTCAGCGCAATCTCCTCGACAACCTTACCGGCGGCAAAGGTAATATCGGCGTCCCCCGCGTGCATGCCCATAAAGATGAGCGCGTTAACGATGCCGTTGACGATGCCGTAAGCGACGATGCACTTGTTCTTAAGATAGCTCTGGTAGTCCTTTGCGGCGGCCATATGCCCTCCCCATTTTCGCAGTGTCATTTGAGTGGGGCCAGTGTATCCTCACGCATCACGCCCGCTGACCAGAAGGATTGCCGTTTTTACGGCAACAGCCACACCCCAAACCACCACAAAGGGGGACAGGCACCTTTGTGGTGGTTTTCAACATGGTGGGCTTTGACACCCCAGGGGCAGGCGATGCTACAATCTGGCTTGTACTTGAAACGCATCAAAGGGGCCGCTATGGCAAAGGTTAAAATCAGCGACGTCGCGCGCGAAGCCGGGGTTTCGTTGGGCACGGTTTCCAACGCGCTCAACCATCCCGAAAAGTTGCGTCCCGAGACCCTCAAGCTCATTAACGAAACCATCAATCGACTGGGCTACCTACCCAACCAAAGCGCTCGTCAGCTCGCGGGCGGCGCCACCAAGTCCTTTGGCCTAGTGCTCCCCCGTCTCGATCACGGCTTTTCACTCCAAATCGCCAGCGGCGCCCACAACGAGGCCCGCAAGCACGGCTACGACCTGCTCATCGCCAACGCCGATAACGACGATATTCTCGAGGACCATTACCTGCGCTACTTTATGGGCACCCAGATGTCCGGCGTCATGGTTCAGCCCATGGCATCCCCCGACTGGCACCCCGCCATGACCAAGATGCCCGTGCCGATCGTCCACCTGGACATCCATTGCTCCGAGCCCGGCTACTACGTAGCCGCCGACAACGAGGCCCAGGGTCGCATCATTGCCGAACTCGCCATCGCCCGCGGTGCACGCCATATCACCGTTGTGGGCAGGGCAGCATTCATGCAGCTCACCCTACGCGTCCTTGGCATTCACAAGGCCCTTGCCCTGCACCCCGATATCAAGATCGAAGTCATCGACGCCGGCGAATGGAATACCGCTGCCGACGGCTACGGCATCGGTGCCCAAATCGCCGAGCGCCCCGCGGACGAACGCCCCGATTTTGTCGTCGGCCTGACCGACGTGTTGGCCTCGGGCGTCGTTTCGGCACTGGTCGACAAGGGCATCTCCGTCCCCGGGCAAGTACGCGTAGCAGGCTGCGACGGCAACCCACTCGCCTGGAGCGGGTCGGTCCCGCTCACCACGGTGGCACCCCCGGGCTACGAGATTGGCCGCAAGGGCGTTCAATTGCTCATGGAGCAAATCGAGAACAAGGCGCCGGCGAAGACCAAGCACGTCCACATCGGCTCTGCCGCGCGCACCGTCACCGCAGTCACCGCCGCCGAGGATATCAACCGCCAAGAACTCGTGCGGCCGTTCCTACTGGAACGCACCAGCACCCAGGCAAGCAGCCAGACCGACGCCACGGCCATCAACCTCGGTGCGTATCTATAGCACGCCCGCAAGTATGCTAAGTCGCCGCTTAAGCAAAAGAGGCCCGACCATTGCCGGGGCCCCTTTTGCTTAAGCGCAAATGTGAGCAATCGCTCGTTTCAACGCCGCAATTTTCTAACGCACGGCCTTGACCGCCGCCGTAAGGTCGAACAGCGTATCGAGCACGGCCTCGCAGCCATCCACCACGTCCTGCGGCAGCGGCACGATATCGGGGACGGCAAAGACGTGGCAGCCGGCCGTAATGCCCGAGACGCAGCCGTTGCGCGAATCCTCGACCACGGCACATTCCTCGGGAGCAAAGCCCGCGCGCTCGCAGGCGAGCAGGTACATCTCGGGGTCAGGCTTGCCGTGTACAACGTCGCCGCCGCAGGTCACCGTCTCAAACTTGTCAAAGAGACCGAATGCTTTAAGGTTGCGCTCGGCGGTAGCGTGGCGCGACGACGTCGCAAGGCCCACGTGATAGCCCGCCGCCAGCAGCTCGTCTAGGCACTCGGCGGCGCCGGCCTTAAGCTCCAGATCGGTCTTGACCATCTCGTCGCGAATCTCCTTGTGGCGGGCATAGATCGCCTCGGCGGTCTCGCGGCTGCCGTAATGCTCCTCGAGAATGCCCATGACATCGGGCAGCGTGCGGCCGATAAACTGATGGATCAGCGCATCATCAATCGCGAGCCCCAGCTCGGCGGCGCCTGCCTTCCAGGCCTTAATCCCCAAACGCTCGGTATCGACCAGCGTTCCATCCATGTCAAAAATAACAGCCTTGATCATATCGGTCCCCCATCGACTCGCGCTGTCATACTTTCGCTACTCTACCGCACTTTACGAACTTGTATATAACGTATATACCATATTGCACTTTCGTTACATAGATAGAAGTCTTATGGCGAGTGGCTCGGTAGGATTATAGTTTCGTCCGAGCTTTAATAACTGTAAGGAACTTTCATGCTTTCAGACACCGCCGCACCCGCAGAGGAGCTTCAGGACAAACTCGCAGCACTCGAGCAGCTGCTTTTGGCATACGGACGCGTCGCCATCGGCTTTTCCGGCGGCGTCGATAGCAGCTTTTTGGCCGCCGTGTGTGCTCGCATCATGCCCGCCAACACGCTTCTCGTCCACCTCACCACGCCGCTCATCGGTACGCCCGAACAGGCTTCGTTTGAGCGGTCCGTTGATGGACAAGCCAATGAAGGACCGCATTTTAAACTCCCCGTGCTCAATCTTTCGGTGGATCAGTTGCAGCTCCCCCAAGTAGCCTGCAACGATGCCAATCGCTGCTACCACT
>CAJMAZ010000027.1:0-29868 GCA_905211535.1 uncultured Collinsella sp.
GATAGAGCACGACATGACGAATATCGGGAAGGTTGACGCCCTCGCCAAAGGCAGATGTCGAGACAATGCAGCTGAGGCTGCCGTCTCGAAACGCCTCCTCTACGCGATGGCGGTCGGTGCGCGTAAGGCCCGCGTTGTAAAAGGCGATATGCGACGCGCAGTCGGGAACGCGTTTGCGTAGCGTCTTGGCAAGCGCCACGGACTGATCACGCGAGTTGACGTAGATGACGGTCTTCTCCCCCGTCGCGACGATGGACACCAGGCGGTTTTCGCGGCTCGCAAGATCGCGGTCGTCCTCGAGCTGCAAGTTCTCGCGCACGGTCTCGTCGACCACCGTACGGGTAATCGGCAGCACGCGGGCAAGCTCCGCAACGACCGGAGCCGTCGCGGTGGCCGTCGCCGCCATAACGACCGGATCGCCCAGAGCCTTGAGGATATCGGGCATGTCGAGGTATGCGCTCCGGTCGCCGCCCTTGGCAAGACCGGCATGATGCGCCTCATCGATAACGACAAACCCGATACGCCCCGAGCGCGCAAAGCGGTCGCGGTGAATAGACAGGAACTCAGGCGTCGTGAGCACGATGCCGGTGCGGCCCGAAGCCAGGCCGGCAAACACGTCATCGCGCGCCGCCTCCACGGTCTCGCCGGTCAGCACGCCTACGCCAATGCCGAGCGCGGCCATCGTCGACGAGAGGTGATAGGCCTGGTCGGCAACGAGCGCGCGCAGCGGATAGACAAAGATACTCGCACGCCCGCGAAGAACCGCCTCACGCGCGGCATGCACATGGAAGATGAGCGACTTGCCGCGCCCCGTTCCCATAACGGCCAGAACACTTTGGTGATCGGCCAGGGCATCGAGCGCCTCGACCTGCGCGCGGTGCGGCTGGTTCGAGCCGATAAAGCCATGGATAAGCGAGCGCGTCAGCTCGGTATAGGAAAGCTGGGCGAGCGTCTCACGTTTACGCGACTCCAGGCGCAGGCCAGAATCCGCCGGTTGCACGCCGCGGCGAAGCTCACATGCCGGATCGTCGATATTGGGCACCGTGGTATCGCGCACCAAGACATCTTTGATCATGAGCTTGGGCTTCACACGTCCCTGCCAATGCTCGGCCACGGCCTCGAACACCAAGTCGACAGCGCTGTCGCAATTGATGAGCCTATCGATCTGCGGCACGCGGAACATGATGGCCGGCACACTCGCGGCGCCATCGGTCGCCACAAAGCGCATGTGCTCGCCGGTTTTGCCCACCACGGTGCGATCGCACATCGTCACGCCCTCGGCGGCCAGCAGCGGCACCTTATTGCCCTGGCCAAACGGCTCAAGACGGGAAATCTGCTCGATGGTCTCGATATTTAGCTCGGAAAGGTCAACGGTAGCGGCAACCTCGTCGATGTCTTCAAAGTCCTCGGCGGGAATCTCCGATAGCACGGCGGAAAGGCGACGACGGAACTCGTCGAGCTTGGATGCCTCGATGGTCACACCCACCGCACCGGCATGTCCGCCGCGACGAATCAGCAGGTCGGAACAGCGCTCGACGGCGTCAAACAGGTTAACTTTGCCCACCGAGCGACCAGAGCCGCGCGCGATACCGTCCTCGATCGAGAACAGCAGCGCCGGCACGTGATAACGGTTGGTCAGACGGCTTGCCACGATGCCCTTGACACCCTCGTGCCAGCCTTCGCCGCCCACGACGATCGCGCGCCCGCCGTCATAGGTCTCCTCGACCTTTGCCATGGCATCGCGCGTGAGCTCCGCCTCGATCTCACGGCGCTGGCGGTTGATTTCCTCGAGCTCGGCGGCCAGTGCGCTCGCCTCGATGGGATCGCGGGCAAGCAGCAAATCAAGTGCCAATTTTGGATCGGCCATGCGGCCGGCGGCGTTTAAGCGGGGAATGAGCGAGAACGATAGACCGTCCGCCGTAATGCTCGAAAGATCCACCTTGGCAAGCGCGGCAAGCGCGATATAGCCGGGGCGAGCGGTTACGCGCATCTGCTGGATGCCCTCGGCAACCAGCGCGCGGTTCTCGGGCGTGAGCGGCATCATGTCGGACACGGTGCCCAGCGCCGCGACCTCGATTAGCGAACGCCAATACGACGGCTTGCCCAGGCGCTCACCCAGGACTTGCACCAGCTTGAGCGCCACACCAGCACCGGCAAGCTCGCGCGAGGGGCCCTCGTCTTCGAGCTTGGGGTCGGTCAGGGGCACACCCTGCGGCACCTGGTCGGAGGGCTCGTGATGGTCCGTGACCACCAAATCGATCCCCAGGCTCTCCAGATAGGAAACCTCTTCCTTGGCGGCAATGCCGTTATCGACGGTCACGATCAGCTGGGGGCGAGCGAGCTCGTTAACGCGGTCGAGTGCCGCGCGCGAAAGACCGTAGCCCTCATCAAAGCGATGCGGAATAAACGGCGTGACATCGGCGCCAAACGTGCGCAGCGCCTCGGTCAACAGGCAGGTCGACGTAATACCGTCAACGTCAAAATCGCCAAAGACTGCAATGTGCTCGTGGTTGCGAATAGCACGCTCGACGCGGTCGGCAACGACCGACATGCCCGGGATAATGAGTGGGTCGGCCCAGTCGCGATCGAGCGAAGGCGTCAAAAACAATTGGCCCTCTTTGATGGAGCCAATGCCGTGCGCGACCATAATGCGCGCCACCAGCCCGGGAATGCCCAGACCAGCCGAAAGCTCCTTTTCGAGCTCGGGGTTTTGCTGAGCGACCGCCCAGCGATGCGTCGTCTTAAGCGATGACATAGGCACCCACCCCCGATAGGGGCAGGTCGCCGCGATACCTCTCACGGTTCATAGCGATGAGTCCTCTGTGTATGCCCGCTTCGGCAGGCAGATCTGTTGAACGGATTTATTATACCGTGCAGCGCGGACGCAAAACGCCGCGGTGCGCCGCGGTTTCGGCAAACGATGCCGGTAATGGCCTCGAAATAATCGAGCGTTTCAGCCGCACGGACGCATACGAGCGTCTAGCATATCCATACAAACGAGTTCGCGGATAAAGGGAGTCACGGGACATATGAAGCAATGGGCTGGACTGGGAAAGTTCCTCGCGGGGCATATGCAGATCATCGTTCCGATTTGCGTGGCGCTCGGCGTGCTCTTTCCCCAGCAGATCGGCGTGCTCAAGCCCATTGTTCCCGCCCTCTTCGCCTTTATGACGTTTCAGGGCGCGCTCAGCAACACCTTTCACCAGGTAACCGAGGTGTTCCGCCGTCCCCTGCACCTGATTTTGGCACTGCTCGTCTCGGCGGCGCTTATTCCCATCGCGGCCTATGCCATGGGATCGTTATTCTTTGGCTCCAATCCCAACCTTGTCTGCGGCATCGTGCTCGAGTACAGCGTACCCGTGGCGGTCACTGCCTTTATGTGGATTAGCATGTTCGGCGGCAACGGCCCGCTCGCGCTCACCATCATCCTGACGTCCTCGGTTATCTCCCCTGTGACGATTCCGCTCACGCTCAAGCTCCTGTTGGGCGCCACCGTCTCGATCGATGTGCCGAGCATGATGCAAGACATGGCCTTTATGATCGCCATCCCCGCCGTGCTCGGCATCATGATCAACGAGCTCACGCGTGGATGGGGACACGAGAAGCTCTCCCCCGCGCTCTCGCCCGCCTGCAAGTTCATGATGATGGGCGTTATCGCCTCCAACTCCACCGCCATGAGCGAGTACGTGCTGCACATGAACGCGGTGCGCTTGGAAGTCGCCCTCTTTATTTTGGTCTTCGCCATCAGCGGCTTTGTCGTCGGTTTTCTGGTCGCCCATGCGCTGCATCTGCCATATAGCGAGACGACCACCATGTGCTTTACCTGCGGCATGCGCAATATCTCTTCGGGCGCCGTCATCGCCACGCAATACTTTCCCGGCGAAGTCGTATTCCCCGTCATGTGCGGCACGCTGTTTCAGCAGGTACTCGCCTCGCTTATCGGACATCTCTTTGAGCGTCTAACCGGCGAGGAGCGCGCCGCCCAGCGCAAGCGGGTCGAGGCCGGCCGCGACGCCATGACACGCTAGGCTGTCCGCATTACGCGGGTGTTAGTCTTGCTATACGAGCGTTTCCAGATGCGCACGCAGACGCTCAGCATCGATATCGAGCGTCGTCTCGGCATTGACCTGGGCCAGACGATAGCCCACGAAGTAGGGCGATACCACCCAACGTGGCAGCCCCTTGGCAATGGTCCGACCGCTCAGGTGATAGAAGAACAAGTTGTACGACTCTGCACGGCCACCGTGGTGCTCGTTTAGGATATAGCGCAGAGCCACCTGAATCGCATCGGCAAAGAGATCCGTCTCGGCTTGGTCTCTCGTGTCATCGCTGGCGGCGATTCCCTGCGGGGCTGAAACGTTGATCTCAAAGAACCCCATAATCGGTTCGGTTGAGATGTTGACCGAGATTCTCCCCTGTTGCCAGACATTGATGCCTTCTAAGTTGGCTGAGGTCAGCGCCGCATAGCCGTCCTCCTGTTCCAGACCCACAATCTGCATATGCGGATGGACCAGACTGCCACCCGAGAGCGGGCCCTTGTTCTTGTACATGAGCACGCTTCGATACTGCTGCGAATCGATCATCTGCTGCCAGCAATCCAGAGCAAACCGCATAACATGATGCAGCTCGTCCGGCGCATAGGTCACCAGGTCGGCATCGTGATCGGCCGACTCAATCAGCACGGTTTGACGGGTGGCGCGCAGGGTCTTGAACTTATTCTCGAGCCAAATGCAATCGCCATCACGGCGAATGATGTCGGTGAGCCCTTCTGTATCGCAAAAGGGGCACGCGGTGCCGGGACGACGGTTGTCGTCGGGCTTACCGTTCGCCTGCTGAACGTCAAATACCAGCGCCACGGGTTATACCTCCAGCGGCACAATCTTGGTGCCATGGAGCTCGGAGACGCCCAGTGCCGCCGCCACGGTATCGCGGTTGACCGTGGAAATGCCGCCGCCGGGAAGGATGGTCAAGCGGTCGCCCGCATACTCGATCAAGCGGGCCAGGTTTTCGAAGTTGTCCTCGATCGGCGTACCGGCAGCGCCACCATGCGTCAGGATGCGCGTAACGCCGCAGTCGGCAAGCGTGTCGACGGCATCGAGTTGAGCCTCGGGCGAGAGCTGGTCAAACGCCATGTGGAAGGTGATGTCGATGGACTCACGCTTGCATTCCTCGGTCGCGCAGCCCGCGGCCATCACGAGGGCGCCCAACGTAAGCTCGTCGAGCGCCCATCCGCCAGCGCAGGGCTTGCAGCAGCCAAAGACCAAGCCGTCAACGCCGGCGCTTACGGCAAGGCCCAGGTCCATCTCCATCATGCGCAGCTCGTCTTGGTTGTAATGAAAGTCACCGCCACGCGGGCGAATCATGCACATCACTCGCGCGTCATGCTCGTGAGCATAGCTGACTGTAGCGCTGATAACACCGGCCGAGGGTGTAGTGCCACCGACGGTAAGGTTGTCGCACAGCTCGATGCGCTTTGCACCGGCATCGATAGCTGCCGGCACCCGCTCAAAGTTCTCGGCACAAAACTCGTACAGCATAGATAGACCCCCAAAGACAGCAGATGTTTTCCGACGGGCATTGTCACACATCCCCATGAAGTTGCGGTGGAATAGGGACTGTTTTGGCGTCTAGCGCCCCCATTTAGTCCCTATTTCACCGCAACTAAAAAGGGGGCGCTGACTGGGATAGTCAGCGCCCCCTTTATTTTATGGACTAGCCTCCGAGGTAAGCCTTGCGGACGTTATCGTCGTGCAGGAGCTCTTGACCGGTGCCGGTCATGGTAATCTTGCCGGTCTCGAGCACGTAACCGCGTGTGGCGATGGAAAGCGCCATCTGCGCGTTTTGCTCGACCAGAAGCACCGTGGTGCCGGCCTTGTGCAGGTCCTCGACAATCTGGAAGATCTGCTCAATCAGAATCGGCGCCAGGCCCATGGAAGGCTCGTCGAGCATGAGCAGCTTGGGGTTGCTCATAAGGGCGCGGCCCATAACGAGCATCTGCTGCTCGCCGCCCGAAAGGGTGCCGGCGACCTGGCGACGGCGCTCCTTCAGGCGCGGGAACTGCTCGTAGACGCGCTCCAGGCCCGGAGCCACCGTGGACTTGGACTGTGTATAGGCGCCCATCTCCAGGTTCTCCTCGACCGTCATCTGCAAAAAGGCGCGACGGCCCTCGGGGACCTGAGCCAGGCCCTTTCCCACCAGCTTGTCGGCAGGCGTATGGGTAATGTCCTCGCCCATAAACTTAATGGAGCCGGTCTTGGAACGCAGCAGGCCCGAGACGGTCTTGAGCGTTGTGGACTTGCCGGCACCGTTGGCACCAATCAAGGCCACGATCTCGCCCTCATTAACGTTAAAGGAGATGTCCTTGATGGCGTGGATAGCGCCGTACCAGACGTTGATGTTGTAGACGGAAAGCATCGGCTCTGCCATTTAGTTCTCCCCCTTATCCTGCTTGCCCAGATATGCCTCAATAACAGCGTCGTTGTTCTGGATTTCCTCTGCCGTGCCCTTGGCGATGACCTTACCAAAGTTGAGCACGCAGATGCCCTCGCAGATGTTCATAACGAGCGACATATCATGCTCGATAAGCATGATGGCAATGCCAAAGGTGTCGCGAATCTTGACGATGTTCTCCATGAGCTCCGCGGTCTCGGACGGGTTCATGCCGGCAGCAGGCTCGTCGAGCAGCAGTAGCTTGGGGTTGGTGGCAAGCGCGCGGACGATCTCCAGACGACGCTGAGCGCCGTAAGGCAGCGATCCGGCCTGCTCGTTTGCCAGATGCTCCATATCAAAGATGGACAGCAGCTCCATGGCGCGCTCGTGGGCGGCCTTCTCGTGCTTCCAATACGTCGGCAGGCGCAGCACGCCCTCAAAGCCGGAATAACGCTCCTGGTTGTGCAGGCCGACCTTAACGTTATCCTCCACCGTCATGGTGTTGAACAGGCGAATGTTCTGGAATGTACGGGCAATACCCATGCGGTTGACCTGATAGACCGACTTGCCCGAGGTGTCCTCGCCATCGAGCAGGATGGTGCCGTGTGTGGGCTGATACACCTTGGTGAGCAGGTTGAAAACCGTGGTCTTACCGGCGCCGTTGGGACCGATCAGACCGGCAATCTCGGTCTTGCCGATAGTCAGGCTAAAGTCGTCGACCGCCTTAAGGCCACCGAACTCAATGCCCAGGTGGATGCACTCGAGTGCCGGGCGCTCGCCCAGGTCACGATCGGGAACGATGGCGCCAGAAGGATACGGGACCATCTTGCCCTTGTTGAACTCAAATTTACTGGGCATCGGCTGCCACCTCCTTCTTGGGAGCAAAGCGGTCCTTGACGCGACCGAAGAACGCCTTGAGCTGCGGGTTGTTGGTAAAGATCATGACCAGGATCAGCACGATAGCGTAGATGAGCATGCGGTAGTCCGAGAACTGACGGAGCAGCTCGGGAAGTACCGTGAGCAACGCCGCCGCGATAACGGAGCCGCGCATATTGCCCAGACCGCCCAGGACCACGAACACCAGGATGAGGATGGACGTGTTGAAGTCAAACTTGGTGGCGGAGAGCTGCGAGAAGTTACCGCCGAAGAGGGCTCCGGCAGCACCGGCGAGGGCAGCGGAAACCACGAACGCGATCATGCGGTACTGGGTGACGGAGATGCCCACGGACTCGGCTGCAATCTTGTTGTCGCGCACGGCCATAATGGCACGACCGGTACGGCTGCGAACCAGGTTGAGCACGATCACGAGTGCGACCATGACCAGGATGGCACCGGCGAGGAAGGTCGAGTACGTCGACACGCCCGAGGCGCCCTGGGCGCCCTTGATGATGGCGGTGCCGTCCTCGAGCAGGTGCAGGTCGTCGATCGTAGAGTTGCCCGTGATGTTAAAGATCACGTGCAGGCCGCGCGAGTCGACACCCACGATAAGGCAAGTGACGATCTCCTTGATAATCTCGCCAAAGGCCAGCGTCACGATAGCCAGGTAATCGCCGCTCAGGCGAAGGACCGGGATGCCAATCAAGAAGCCCAGGATAGCGGCAGCGATGGCGCCGACCACGATACTGATGATAAGGCGCACCGGATCGGAGGGAACAGCGCTCTCCAGCGCGACGGCGGTGACGATGCCCGTGTAGGCACCGACACTCATAAAGCCCGCATGGCCCAGCGACAAGTCGCCCGCGATGCCGACGACGAGGTTAAGGGAGATAGCCATGACGATGTAGGCCGTAATGGGAACCAGCTGACCGGCGATCATGCGCGGAATCATGTGGTTAGACTGCATAAAGAACACGATGGCGAACGCCACGATGCACATGGCATACGTAACAAAGTCGTGACGCGTCTGCTTGTCTTTAAGAAACTTCATAACGCTCACCTACACCTTCTCGGGGACGTACTTGCCCAAGAGGCCGGCAGGCTTGACGAGCAGGACGATGATCAAAACACCAAAGACAATGGAGTTGGCAAGGCTCGTGGAAATGTAGGCCTGCGCCATCGCCTCGATGATGCCGATGAGAATGCCACCGACAAAGGCACCGGGGATGGAGCCGATACCGCCGAAGACGGCGGCGTCGAAAGCCTTGATGCCAGGCATAGCGCCCGTCGTGGGCTGCAGCACCGGCGAGTAGGAGCACAGCAGCACGCCGGCGATGGCGGCAAGGGCAGAGCCGATGGCGAACGTCATCGAGATGGTGCGGTTGACGTTGATTCCCATGAGCTGAGCGGCGGCCTTGTCCTCGGACACGGCGCGCATGGCTTTGCCCATCTTGGTCTTACCTGTAAAGAACATCAGGCCGGCCATGATAACCAGGCAGGCGACGATGGTGACGAGCGAGACGGCGCTTACGTTGAACTTGGCCAAGAACTCCGGCACCTGGAAGGTGACGAGCGAAGTAAAGTTCTTGGGCGTGGCGCCCCACAGAAGCTGTGCGGCATTCTGCAGGAAGTAGGACACACCGATAGCCGTAATCAGAACGGCCAGCGGACCCGCCTGGCGCAGCGGCTTGTATGCCAGACCTTCGATGAGAACACCGAGAACGGTACAGACCACACAAGAAAGAATTACAGATGCCCAGCCCGGGAGGCCGAGATACGACGTGGCACAGAACGAGACATAGGCACCGACCATGATGACGTCGCCGTGAGCGAAGTTCAGCATCTTGGCGATACCGTAGACCATGGTGTAGCCCAACGCGATGATGGCGTAGACGCTGCCCATGGACAGGCCGTTGACCAGGTATTGGATAAAGACCGTCATGTTCCACATCCCCCTTTCGAATAGGTTTCCAGTTGATGTATGAAACAGGGACGTTACATCGTCCCTAGATACCAAGCAAGCAGGGAAGGCCAAAACCTCCCCTGCTTGGGATCAAAACCGCTCTATGTAAGGCGGCCTATTAGGCCTGTACGTACTTGCCGTCGGTAATGACGTACGCCGTCGGGTCCTTCTGGACCTGGCCCTTGTCGTTCCAGGAGAGCTTGCCAGTCAGGCCGTCAACAGTAATGTTGCGCATAGCCTCGGGAAGCTTCTCGGCAACCTCGGTGGGGTCGGCGTCGACACCCAGGCCGGCCTCCTTGAGAGCCTCGACCACAGCATGCACGCCGTCGTAGGCGTCGGCGGCAAACTGGTCGGGGGTATCGCCGTACTTATCTTTGTAAGCGTTGACGAAGTCGGCGTTCTTCTCGTCGTCGGCGGAGAACGGGGTCATGAGCAGCAGACCCTCGGCAAGAGAGGTATCGAAGCCCTCAACGCCCAGGATACCGTCCATGCCGTCGCAGCCCATCATCTTGACGTCGTAGCCCATGTCCTTGGCGTTCTTGAGCAGGACGGACGCCGGTGTGTAGTAGATCGGCGCAAAGATCATGGTGGCGCCAGCCTGCTTGGCCTTGGTCAGCTGGTTGGTAAAGCTCGTGGCGGAGTCGTCCTTAAAGGTCTCCTCGTCAACAATCTCGAGCTTGGACTCAGCGGCCTGGGCCTTAAAGGAATCTGCGATGCCCGAAGAATAGGCGTCGCCGGAGTTATAGAACAGCACGAACTTCTCGTCCGCATACTTCTGCGCCAGGAACTTGGCAGCGTTGACACCCTGGTTGGGGTCGGTGAAGCAAACCTGGAAGACGCAATCCTTGCCCTTGGTAACGTCCTCGGAGGACGCGGACGGGGTAATCATGAACGTCTCGGGGTCGTTACCGCACTCAGCAGCAACGGCGACCGACGCACCCGTGGTGGTCGGACCGACAAGGGCCTGCATGCCCCAGTCGAGCAGGGTGTTGAAGGCGTTGACGGCCTTCTCGCCGTCAGCCTGGTCGTCCTCGGCCTTGCTGACAAGCGGCAGCTCCTTAGTCGAGAAATCCTTGCAGCCAAGCTCGACAGCCTGTGTAACGGACTTGCCGTAGGACGCGTTGGCGCCGGTCAGCGGGCCGATGGTGCCGATCTTAAACGAAGCGTCGCCCGACGCGGAACCGCTGTCGCCGCCGTTGGAGGAGCAGCCAGCTAGAATGGACATCGCCCCCAGACCTGCTGCGCTCGCGATAACGCTCCTGCGATTCATAACAGGGTTCAACGACTTACCGGTGAGGCTCGACATGCGGCTCTCCTCTCAAATCTCGTCGGGTTTCGGTTACCCGACAGGCCATCCTTCGCCGTGTTCGGCGTTCGCAAAATAGTAGACGCTTTAGTTGAGAAAAGTGGCGATTATTTCAACTTTTCTTTTGTTTTGCCCATTTATCCATAATTCTGCGTATTCATGTCGGTTTATGCAGTTTAACCACTTTATTGTGTGAAAGTAATGTTTCCGTTCTGTTACAGGCGTCCTTGCCCTGAATAAAACGGCCCGCCGGTCTCGATGTATATGCACTTAGGCGGCGATGTACTTACCGTCCTGAATCACATAGGCCGTAGCAGGCTTTTCGACCTGACCTTCGTCATTCCACGTTAGCTCGCCGGTCAGGCCGTCGATCTTGATCTTGCGCATGGCCTTGGCAAGGTCGCCGGCAATGTCGGCGCCGTCGGCCGTAATGTCGATGTCTGCCTTGTCGATGGCCTCGGCGATGGCGTGGACGCAATCGTAGGCGTCGGCGGCAAACTGGTTAGGCGTCTCGTCGTAGGCGTCCTTATATGCCTTGACGAAGTCGGCATTCTTCTCGTCGTCGGCAGAGAACGGGGTCATAAGCAGTACGCCCTCGGCAAGAGAGGTATCGAAGCCCTCCACAGAGAGCAGGCCGTCCATGCCGTCGGTACCCATGAGCGTCATGTCGTAGCCCATGTCCTTGGCGTTCTTGAGCAAAACGGACGCCGGCGTGTAGTAGATCGGCGCAAAGATGAGCGTGGCGCCGGCCTCCTTGGCCTTGGTGAGCTGGTTGGTAAAGCTCGTGGAGGAATCGTCCTTAAAGGTCTCGGTATCGACGATATCAAGTTTGGACTCCTTGGCCTGCTCGGCAAAAGCGTCGGCAACGCCCGAGCTATACGTATCGCCGGAATTGTAGAACAGGGCGATCTTGGCATCCGCGTACTTCTCGGCCAAGAACTTTGCGGCGCTGGCGCCCATGGTGGGATCGGTGAAGCAAACCTGAAAGACCGTGGTCTTATCCTTGGTGACGTCGAGTGACGAGGCCGAGGGCGTGACCATGAGCATGTCGTCGGCAATCTCGCCCGAGACAGCGACGGCAGCACCGGTGGTGACCGGACCGACGAGCGCCTGCATGCCCCAGTCGCACAGGGTATTGAAGGCGTTGATAGCCTTCTCGCCGTCGGCGACGTCATCCTCGGACTTAAGCGAGAGTTTGAGGTCCTTGGTCGAGAAATCCTTAGCGGCGAGCTTGGCACCCTTCTCGGCCGAAACGCCATAGGTTGCCGCAGCGCCGGTCAGAGGGCCGATGACACCGATCTTGAAGGTCTTGCCGTCATCGGCGGAGCCGCTGTCCGAGCCACCCGACGAGCAACCGGCGAGCGCGACGGTGCTGCCGAGCGCCGCGGCGCCGGCGAGAAAGTTCCTACGGCTGAGCGTGCTGTTGATGTTGAACATGGTGTCCCCCTTTTCGCTGGCCGCGGTGCGGCCGTCTTGCGGTACAGGGCAAACCTTATGGTGCAAACGTTGACAGTTTGTTACGGAGTTCCGTTTGTAGCGAGCATGTTTCCAATGTTTCCGCAGCGTTTCGGGGGTGCCGTTTTGTGCGACTCCTGTTGCCTGGCGAGCACGCGCCCTCGGTTCACGCTAGAATGCACTCAACCTTTAAGCGGTTAATCCATCCATAAGATGCACGAAGGAGCTATCTATGAGCGAACCCCTGCGCACCGTGAACGTCGGTCTGATCGGTCTTGGAACCGTCGGCGGCGGCGTGGCCCGTCTGATCAAGAGCCACCACGATGAGTACCTGGCCGCCTACGGCATCGACCTTAAGCTGACCCGCGCCTGCGCGCTTGCCTGGGAGCAGGCCGAAGCCGCCGGTATTGAGCGCGAGGCCTTTACGAGCGACTGGCACGACGTCGTCACCGACCCCGCCGTCGATATCGTCGTCGAGCTCATCGGCGGCGAGCACCCCGCGACCGAAATCTTCACCACCGCCTTCGAGAACGGCAAGCACGTCGTCTCTGCCAACAAGGCCCTGCTGGGCCGTCATGTCGAGACGCTCGCCGAGAAGGCGCGCGCGTGCGGCGTGCAGATTAAGTGCGAGGCCAGCTGCGGCGGTGGCATCCCCATTGTCAGCACGCTCGAGCACGACCTGGTGGGTAACAAGATCTTGACCATCGCCGGCATCCTTAACGGTACCACCAACTATATCCTGTCGCGCATGGACGCCGAGGGCGCCGATTACGCCGACGTGCTTGCCGACGCGCAGGCCAAGGGCTATGCCGAGGCCGACCCGTCCGCCGACGTCGACGGCTTCGATGCCGCCAGCAAGACGGCAATCCTCGCCTCCATCGGTTTTGGCACCCGCGTTACCACCGACGATGTGTACCAGCAGGGTATCCGTACCATCGGCGCCGAGGACATCGCCCAGGCCCGCGAGCTCGGCTACACCATTAAGCTGCTGGGCATCGCCCGCAACACCGACGCCGGCGTCGACGTCCGCGTGCACCCCACGCTGATCCCCGCCGACCACATGCTTGCCAAGGTCAACGGCGCCATGAACGCTGTCTACGTGGTAGGCGACGCCGTGGGCGAGACCATGTTCTACGGCGCGGGCGCAGGCTCCTTCCCCACCGCGAGCGCCGTCGTGGGCGATATCCTGTCGCTCTCCGAGCAGATCAGCCGCGGCGTGGCTCCGTTGCCCGAGATTGAGCCCTATGGTCACAACCTCGCCTTTAAGCCCATGGACGAGCTCCAGACCAAGTACTATGTGCGCCTGAAGGTCGCCGACCGCGTGGGCGCCCTGTCCGAGACGGTCGACATCTTTGCCAAGCACAGCATCTCGATCTCGCTTATCAACCAGGTCGAGGACGGCAAGTCGGACGCCAGCGATGTCTGCTCGGTCATCTTCCTGACGCACCGCGCGCTCGAGAAGGACGTCCAGGCTGCCGCCGCCGAGCTTGCCAGCGTCGACTGCGTGGCCGAGGTCGCCAACGTCCTGCGCATCGAGGACGTCGAGGCCTGGACCGAAGGCGTTATGGCGAACTAGTCCACTACTTCGAACCTCAACGAAGCTCAACGCAAAAGGCGCGCTGTCTGCATCAACCGCAGGCAGCGCGCCTTCTTCTATTTTGTAAGGGAAACTGCGTCCCGGTATTTCAGCTCAGAACGGGGCGAAGCTTCCCTCAGGGCCTTCTTTCGGAAACTATGTCCCATTCTGGGCGCGGATTCTGGGACACGCTTTCCGAAACGGGCTTCTCTCGGAAAGCGCGTCCCACTCTGGACGCCAATTCCGGGATGCATTTTCCGCGACGGCGTTGGCTACCTGCCGTCGTCGTCCTGGGCTTCTTCTCTTGCATAGAGCTCCAGCATGCGGCGACGGTATTCGCGCACGGCGAGCTTGGCGCGCTCCAGGCGGCGGCGCTCGCGCGGAGTCAGCTCGGACGGGTCGACCTCGTCTCCATAGGTCTTGTCGGCAAGCAGGCGCGCCGCGTCTACGATGCGGGCATCGATGTGTCCGCTCGCCGCCTCGGCGGAAAGACGCTCGGCAATCGTATCGAGCGTAGGCAGGCCCTCGAATACGCGACCATGGCCATGCGAGGTCAGCAGCTCGTGCTCTCGTGCGAGCAGGCTCGCCAAATCGTGATGGGCGCGCAGGATGTCGAGCGCATCGGATGGATGCTCGGCAACCTCTGCCACGGCAGCGACCGGTGCGGCGTCGACCACGCGGTAGAAGAGCTGCGCGAGCAGCGGCATCAAGAACACCGTGATGGCACCGGCGGCAACCATGACCGACGCAATATCTTGCGACAGCGCGCCCGCGTTGACGGCAACGCTCGTCACGGCAACGATGATCGGAAGCGCCGTGGTGCAGTACAGGGCCACGGTAATGCGACCATACGCCGACACATCGCGCGTCGCAGGACAAATGCCCATAGAGATGAGGATGGGCACGGCACGAATAATCAGCAACGCCACGATAAAGCCCGCGAGCAAGCCCGGACGCGACGCCACGGCCGTCAGGTCGATCTTTGCGCCCGATACGGTAAAGAACACCGGAATCAAAAAGCCGTAGGCCAGGCCGTCGAGCTTGGTCTCGAGCGTATGGTTGCCCTCGGGGATGATATAGCGCAGGACAAAGCCGGCGGCAAAAGAACCCAACACGATGTCGAGATCAAAGACGGCCGAGAACGCCACGAGCGTGACCAAGATGAGCACCGTCAGGCGCACGAAGGTCTGCGACGTGGTATCGGCGCGTTCCTCGACAAACGCAAAGAAGCGGCTGCCGACGCGCTTGGAGCGGCTTGGGACCACGGCCAGCAACACGCAGACCACCGCAAACAAGCCAAGGATTACAAGCGTCTGGATGCCGGTGCGGGCAGACAGCAGCACCGACATGGCGAGCACGGGGCCGAGCTCACCCCAGGTGCCATACGCAAGAATCGAGTCGCCCACGCGCGTGCCGGTGAGCGAGCGCTCACGCATGATGGGCACGAGCGTGCCGAGCGCCGTCGAAGTGAGGGCAAGCGTCACGGCGATACCGTCGAAATGGCTGACCGAGAACCACGGAGTAAAGCGCACGGCAAGCCAGGCGATACCAAACGTGACGACCCACGTCGCCAAGCCGTAGCGCCCCTCGACGCCCGTGATGCTCTTGGGGTCGATCTCAAAGCCGGCGAGCAGGAACAAAAAGGCCAGACCGAGCTCGGACACAAGCGAGACCTCGGCATCTACATGGATAATGTCGAGCATATGGGGTCCCAGCACCGCGCCGAACACGAGCAAAAAGACCGTTTCGGGAATGGGTTTTCCGGGAATCGCCGAGGCGATGAAGGGGCTTGCAAAGGCCACGAGCGCGATGATGGCGAGTGAAACGAATGCCATGTGATGCCTTTCTCTTGTTTGCGCTTCACTGTAGCACCCTCGCCGTCCTCAACGCGCCGCGAGCTGTCGTATCATAGTGAGGTTTACAAACATGTGGCTCAAGGCGACCGCAGGGCAGACCCCGCAAACCGACCGCTGCCGCATACCGTACCGTACGCCCAACCGATCAGGAAGGCAGGAACCAATGGTCTCTCGTATCTACGTGGAGAAGAAACCCGGGTTCGACGTCGAGGCTCAGCAGCTCAAGGGCGAGCTGACCGAGATTCTCGGCATCAAGGGCATCGAGGCCCTGAGGATCATCAACCGCTACGACGTCGAGGGCATCGACGAGGAGCTTTTCCGCTCCTGCGTGCCGACCGTCTTTAGCGAGCCCCAGGTCGATGTGACCTACGACGAGCTCCCCGCAAGCGATGGCGCCGTCTTTGCCGTCGAATTCCTGCCTGGCCAGTTTGACCAGCGCGCCGACTCCGCCAGCGAGTGCGTGCAGCTCATCAGCCAGGGCGAGCGCCCCGCCGTGCGCTCCGCCAAGGTCTATATGATCTCGGGCGCTCTGGACGAGGCCGCCATCGAGGCCATCAAACACTACGTGGTGAACCCCGTCGAGGCACGCATCGCCTCGCTCGACCTGCCCGAGACGCTGTACATGGAGACCCCCGAGCCCCAGCCCGTCGAAGTGCTCGACGGCTTCCGCGAGCTCGATGAGGCCGGCCTTGCCGCCTTTATTTCCGAGCGCGGTCTTGCCATGGACGAGGCGGACATCGCCTTCTGCCAGCAGTACTTCCGCGATGAGGATCGCGACCCCACCATCACCGAAATCCGCGTGATCGACACCTACTGGTCCGACCACTGCCGCCACACCACCTTCGGCACCGTCCTGGACGACGTGACGATCGACGACGCCGTGGTGCAGCAGGCCTTCGACCGCTACATGGAGATGCGCCACGAGCTCGGTCGCGACGCCAAACCCGTCTGCCTCATGGACATGGGCACCATCGGCGCCAAGTACCTTAAGAAGACCGGCGTCATGACCGATGTCGACGAGTCCGAGGAGATCAACGCCTGCACCGTCAAGGTGAAGGTCGATGTCGACGGCGAGGACCAGGACTGGCTTTTCCTGTTTAAGAACGAAACCCACAACCACCCGACCGAGATCGAGCCCTTCGGCGGTGCCGCTACCTGCGTGGGCGGCGCCATCCGCGACCCGCTCTCGGGCCGCAGCTACGTGTACCAGGCCATGCGTGTCACCGGCGCCGGCGACCCCACCGTCCCGGTTTCCGAGACGCTCGAGGGCAAGCTGCCGCAGCGCAAGCTCGTGACCACTGCCGCCGCCGGCTACTCCAGCTACGGCAACCAGATCGGCCTTGCCACTGGCCAGGTCAACGAGCTCTATCACCCCGGCTACGTGGCCAAGCGCATGGAGGTCGGCGCCGTGGTGGGCGCCACCCCGGCAAACCACGTGCGTCGCGAGTGCCCCGCCCCCACCGACAAGATCATCCTGTTGGGCGGCCGCACCGGCCGTGACGGCATCGGCGGCGCCACCGGCTCCTCCAAGACCCAGAACACCGAGTCCATCGAGACCTCGGGCGCCGAGGTCCAGAAGGGCAACGCCCCGGTCGAGCGCAAGCTGCAGCGCCTCTTCCGCCGCGGCGACGCCTGCCGCCTGATCAAGCGCTGCAACGACTTTGGCGCCGGCGGCGTCTCGGTCGCCGTGGGTGAGCTTGCCGACGGTCTGTACGTGGACCTGGACACCGTGACCAAGAAGTACGACGGCTTGGACGGCACCGAGCTCGCCATCTCCGAGTCCCAGGAGCGTATGGCCTGCGCCGTCGCCGACGGTGACGTCGAGGAGTTCATGGGCTACGCCGCCGAGGAGAACCTCGAGGCGACCGTTATCGCCGAGGTTACCGCCGAGCCGCGCATGCGCATGGCCTGGAACGGTGTCGCCATCGTCGATCTGTCCCGCGAGTTCCTCAACTCCAACGGCGCGCCCAAGCACCAGGTCGCCCACGTGTGCGCCCGCAGCGTGTGGCAGCCCAGCTGGGCCGGCACCACGCTTGCCGAGCGCATGACCTCACTTGTCACCGACCTCAACGTTGCCTCCAACAAGGGCCTTTCCGAGCGCTTCGACTCCACCATCGGTGCCGCAACCGTGCTTATGCCTTTTGGCGGCAAGACGCAGCTCACCCCGAGCTCGGCCATGGTCGCCAAGTTCCCCGTGGACGGCGAGACCACCACGGCAAGCGCCATGGCATGGGGCTTCAACCCCTACCTGATGGAAGCCGACCAGTTTGCTGGCGCCTACCTGTCCGTGGTCGAGTCCATCGCCAAGCTCGTGGCTGCCGGTTTTGAGCACAAGCGCGCCTATCTCTCCTTCCAGGAGTACTTCGAGCGTCTGCGCACCGAGGCCGAGCGCTGGGGCAAGCCCACGGCAGCCGTCCTGGGCGCCCTCATGGCCCAAGTCGACCTGGGTGCCGGCGCCATCGGCGGCAAGGACTCCATGAGCGGTTCGTTTGAGGACGAGGCCGGCGAGCTCAACGTTCCGCCGACTCTGATCAGCTTCGCCGTGGCCGTGGGCCGCGCAGCGCGCGCCGTCTCCCCTGAGTTCAAGGGCCTGACGCACCGCGTCGTCCGCATCGCCCCCGCCACCTACGGCGAGGACTACCGCCCCGACTCCCAGCAGCTGCTCGCCGCGTTTGACGCCGTCGAGGCGCTCACTGCTACCGGCGACGCCCTGGCTGTCTCCACGCCCGGCTATGGCTGCGGCGCCGAGAGCCTCTTTAAGATGTGTGTCGGCAACCAGATCGGTATCGAGCTTGCCGAGGATGTGGACGTGGAGAGCCTCTTCACCCCGCTCTACGGCAGCTTTATCGTCGAGCTCGCCGAGGACGCCGAGCTGCCCGAGGTCGCCGACGGCGTTGTCGTCGAGCCCCTGGGCACCACCGTCGAGGGCTATGTCATCGACACCGGCTCCGAGGTCATCGAGCTCGCCGAGCTCCAGGAAGCCTGGGAGAGCGGTATCGAGGGCGTCTTTGCCTACCGCAGCGCCGGCGAGACCCCCGAGGTCGAGACCATCGACTTCCGCGCCAAGGACATCCACGTGTACGGCGGCGCCAAGATCGCCCGCCCGCGCGTGATCATCCCCGTGTTCCCCGGCAACAACTGCGAGTACGACAGCGCCCGCGCCTTCCGTGCCGCCGGTGCCGAGGCCGACACCTTCGTGATCAACAACCTCACGCCCGAGGCCGTCGCCGAGAGCACCCACGAGCTTGCCCGCCGCATCCGTGCAAGCCAGATCGTCATGATCCCCGGCGGCTTCTCGGGCGGCGACGAGCCCGACGGCTCCGCCAAGTTCATCACGGCGTTCTTCCGCGCTCCCGAGGTCACCGAGGCAGTCCGCGACCTGCTCAAGGCCCGCGACGGCCTGATGCTGGGCATCTGCAACGGCTTCCAGGCCCTGGTCAAGCTCGGCCTGGTGCCTTATGGCGACATCGTCGACGCCACACCGGATGCACCCACGCTGACCTTTAACACCATCGGCCGCCACCAGAGCCGTCTGGTGCGCACCCGTATCTCGTCCAATCTGTCCCCGTGGCTGTCGCAGTGCAGCCTGGACGACCCCTACACCGTCGCCATCAGCCACGGCGAGGGCCGCTTTGTCGCCAATGACGAGGTGCTCACCCAGCTGATCGCCAACGGCCAGGTCGCCACGCAGTACGTGGGCGAGGACGGTAAGCCCAGCATGGATCTTTCCGTCAACCCCAACGGCTCCGCACTCGCCATCGAGGGCATCACGAGCCCCGACGGCCGCGTCCTGGGCAAGATGGGCCATGCCGAGCGTCGCGGCGACAACCTGTACCGCAACGTGCCCGAGCATGTCCCCGGCGACAAGTTCATGCCGATCTTTGAGAGTGGCGTGGCCTACTTCGCTTAATGCGCCCCATCGGGTACAATCCCCTCGGGTAACAACACCCGCCACCGGCACCCGGTGGCGGGTTCTTTTTTGCTTCGCGCATACAGGAAGGACATCATGGAAAGACGCAAGCCGTATCTCGCCACCCTGCCCGGACTCATCCTGGGCTGCCTTGTCTGCTGTGCGCTTTGGGGGTCGACTTTCCCCTGCATCAAGATCGGTTACGGGCTCTTTGGCATCCCCGCGCACGATAGCGCCTCACAGCTGCTCTTTGCAGGTTTGCGCTTTACGCTTGCCGGTGCCCTGGTTATCGTTGGGATGAGCGCGGCTCAGCGCCGTCCCCTCATTCCGCGTACTCGCGACATCAAGCCCATCGTTGTCTTGTCGCTCTTCCAGACTATCGGGCAGTACTTCTTTTTCTACCTGGGACTCTCGCGCGCAAGTGCCATGTCGAGCTCCATCATCGAGGCCAGCGCCAACTTCCTCGCAATCCTCTTTGCCGCCTTGGCATTTCATACCGAGAAGCTCAATACGGCCAAGGTGCTCGGCTGCGTGTTGGGCTTTGCAGGCGTCGCGCTCGTCAACCTTTCGGGCGCGGATGGCACCTTTGGCTTTACGCTCGACGGCGAGGGATTTATCTTGGCTTCCACTGTTGCGGGCGCCCTGTCGACCTGCCTGATCGGCATCTTCTCGCGCGAGCACGACGGCGTCTTGCTTGCCGGGTGGCAGTTTTTAGTCGGTGGCGTGGTCCTTACCGCCATCGGGTTTTTGATGGGCGGCACGTTGTCCCCCACCGAAATCGCCCCCGCCATCGCGCTCATCATTTATATGGCACTCATTTCCGCCGTCGCGTACTCGCTGTGGTCGCGCCTGCTTGCCGTCAACCCCGTCAGCCGCGTCTCGGTCTTTGGGTTTATGAACCCCGTCTTTGGTGTGGTGCTGAGCGCGCTGCTGCTCGGCGAGGGCGCTGGCACGAGCCCCGTTACCGTCATCGTTGCCCTGCTGTTGGTCTGCGGCGGCATCATCATCGTCAACAAACCCAAAAAAGCTTAGCGAACTGCCCTTATTTAGCAGAGGGGATTCACATACTTTAGTTTAGTGGAGTACATCGATGAGCTGAGGGCCACCACGCACGCAAGCGTGCGCCCCTTTTTCTAGCGTATCTGGATGCCAGCTTTCTTTTTCTCGGCCTTGACGCGGTAGAGCTCCGCATCGGCAGCGCGAAGCAAGTCTTGCCAGGTATCAACACTATCGCCGACCCGCGCGTAACCGATGGACATCCGCAATGCATACGGTACCTCGGCACGAGCGAGCTCGTCGTTAATCGCCGAACACAGGTCTATGATGTCCTGCTCCGCCGTCGCCTTTTGAAGCACCACGAACTCATCGCCACCATAACGTGCGATAAAGCCACCAGACGCCGAGCAGACCTCTTTGAGCGTAGCAGATATGACCTGGAGGGCATGATCGCCCTCAACATGTCCATACCGGTCGTTAATCTGCTTAAAGCCGTCAGCGTCCATCATAAGCAGATACACATCATCGGCCCGGTCAGTACCCGAGAACAGCGACAACATATAGGTCTCAAAACGGTTGCGGTTGTTGAGTCCAGTCAACGGGTCAGTCGAGATCAGTTGCTCCTGATAGACGATATAGAGCAGCAGGATGCTCAGCGTTATACCGAAGCAAAGGCCCGGTACCGAAAACAAAACCTGGAAGGTACCGCCCACCAGAGCGGGAACCGCAAAAAAAGCGAGGGTGCGATAAATGGCCTTCTTTTGCAGGCTTTCGACTTTTCGAGCCTGAATAAAGGCATGCAAGGACGTATATATGACGTAGCAGTAGCTAACGATAGGCTGAATCATATAAAGCGCTCCGCGACGATATACGCCCTGCGCATCGATATAGAACATAGTGTGCGTCCAGTAGCTGGTAAATGCCAGAACGACCACCAATGCGGTTGGCAACGTTAAAAGTACCACCCTATAGGGCGTGGTCAGGAGCCGTGAGCCCTGCATCGTCTCGGAATAGAAAAACCAAATGAGGCACGCGATGGCGAACAGCGAAAACGAAACCGCGTTGGAAATCCAATTGGCCGTGATGCCTACAGGAGTGCTCACGCCGTCCGAGAGCGTCCAGATCATATCGAAGAAAATGTAGGCAGCAGACGTGTAGCCCAGCATGCTAAACAAAAGCTGCTGGGTGCTCGAGAACAGGGAGCGACGGCTTCGTACGGCAAGTCCGATAAGAATAATCATGCACAGCAGGAATATCTCGATCTTGAGTGCCTTAATCACCAGGTGCCATTCCCTCTATATCCAAGTGGCCAGAATCGCCCGAGTCGCGCCCAGGCGCCAAACGCCCCTTTCTCCGCAGGGGTAAGGGGAATAATAGCAGAGCGCCCGAACATCACTGCAAAACAGTTTCCGTTCGGGCGCTCGGACGGCGCGAACTGCACGCCGGAATCAATTATCGGTAACGGCCGTTACTCGCCGTCGATGTCGGTCGCGACGGCCTCCTCAATAGCCTCGACGCCTTCGACCGACAGATCCTCATTGCCGTGGCAGAACTTCTTATCGACCCAGCCGGTCAGAATCGGGGCCATGATTGCCGTGATGATGACAGCGGTGGCGATCTGAGCGTACGCGGTGGGCGCAAGCTCGGCATAGCGCGGCGCGACCTCGGCAAGAGCAACCGGCGTGGTCATAGCCGTGCCGGCGATGGTGGAACAAGCCACGGCGGCCTTGCCGTTACCGCCGCAAAGGCGCTCGAACGCAAAAGTAATAGGGCCGACGACAAACAACGTGATAAGGCCCAACAAGATGCCGGAAATACCGCCGGTGATAAAGCTCGACAGGCTCATGGATGCACCGAGCTGAAAGCCGATAACGGCGATCGCGGGATTGGCACCGGGAACCAGCAGGTTCTTGATAAACGGGAACAAGTTGCCCAGGACCATGCCGATAACAAGCGGCAGGATGGATCCGATGATGGTGCCGACGGGGATGTTGGCGAGACCCGAGACACCAAGGATGATCATCGTGACGGCGGGGCCGGCCGTAAAGAACAGGATGCCGACGGCGCCCTGCTCGGACTCATCGCCGAACTCGCCCATGATGCCCGTATAGAGCGCCATGTTGCAAAACGTGATGCCGCCGATGATAGACACGGAGCTCAGACCCAGGAAGTTGTCGTTAAAGAAATATGCCACGCCCAAGCCGAGAGCCGCTGCGACGACCAGCTTGGGAATCAGCACGACGATGCCGGTCTTGATGGCGCCCGGCGTGGACTTAAAGCTGATGCCGGCGCCCACAAACAGCAGGATCGCGGCGACGATGGTGTTGGAACCGCCGCGGCAGGCGGCGGTAAAGAAGCCGCCGATCTCGAAGACCTGCGGGCAGAAGGTATTGAGCAAAAGGCCGACAATCATCGGGTAGATCATGATGTCACCCGGGATGCGCGGTACTTTGAATTTCTTTTGCTCGTTGGCGGTTGCTTCCTGTGCCATGAAACCCCCATTTCCGCTGACGGGGTACAAAAGCCCACGTCACGCTTTGCTACAGTAAAGTTTGACCATGGTACCAGAAGAAATAGACCAGCTCGGTGAAAAATCCGACAAGTTGGGATGGAACGAGATTCGGCGCCCGCGACGCCACCCCTATATAAGGCTCAAGACAATATAGAGTACGATACCCGAGACGCAGCACCACAGCATCGATTTTGTCTTGATTGCCACCGCCACGACGCCGGCGGCCGCAATCCAGGGAACCAAGGCAGGCCAG
Source organism: uncultured Collinsella sp. (assembly GCA_905211535.1). Lineage (GTDB taxonomy): Bacteria > Actinomycetota > Coriobacteriia > Coriobacteriales > Coriobacteriaceae > Collinsella. The sequence continues at coordinate 23,133 of CAJMAZ010000027.1, forward strand.
AGTCCCGCGTCGAACGCGTCGGGGCTCACCAAGTCGTTGGCGACCAGCGCGGCAAAGGCAGCGGGCGGGATATAGCCCAGGGCCTCGGTAATGCGGGGCGACAGGGTCCGCCCGCGCAAGGCGAACGCCGGCGCGATGCGAAAGAACGCGATAGCAGCCCACGACGACAGCCACAGAACCAAGAATTCGTTAACGGGCATCGCGGGCACCTCTTCCGTCAAATACAGCATCGCACGCCAACGCAATGGCAATGCCGGCCACGACGCTTGCCGGCACGGCAATATTCGCGAGGCCCAAGAACTTGCATACGGCGACGGACACCGCGCCCGAAACCGCCGCGACAACGTTGCCGCGCGACAGCCGCTGCGAAAAGAGCAGGCAGATAAAGAGCGAGGTACAGACAAAGGCTGCAATGGCGGTGGGAACATCGACAACGGCGCCGACGATGGCGCCCGTCGTACACGAAACGCCCCATGTTGCGATAAGGATCACGTTGAGCACGAAGGACTCACGCGGGCCCCAATCCTCCCCTTCAACCAACTTGGCAAGCGAGATGCCATATGCCTCCTCGGTAAGTGTCGCGGCAACAGCCAGCGTCTGACGCTTCGAGGCACCCCTCAGATGCGGCGCGATCGATGCCGAGTAAAGCGCAAAACGCGAGGAGATGGCGGCAACGCTCGCGATAATCGAAGGTGCCGGTACGCCCGCCAGCCAAAGATTGCAGATCATAAACTGCCCGCTGCCCGTCACAAACGTGCTGCTCAGGGCAAAGACCATCCAGGGCTCCATTCCCGTCTGCCCCATGATCATTCCGCACGGCGCGCCTATTGCAACATAGGTAAGCATCACCGGCCAGACGGTTCTAACGATTTTGAGCACCATGGCGTTCCTCGTCCCGACAAGCTTTCCGAGCCGCATTCAACGACATGGCAGAATCATCGCCCGGCAGCAACCGAGTTCACCTACAATTGCCACCGGATCGAAAGACACAGAAAGACACAACTTTTTTTAGGAAGTCATTATGACAGCTATCGATCGAGACCGGGCGCGCGCGGCCTTCAAAAGCTACACCGATGCCTACGACGCCACCAACCCACGCATCGCGCTCAAAATCGAGCATACGTACCACGTGGCCGAGGTGTGCGATGCCGTAGCGCGCGAGCAGGACTGGTCGTCAGAAGATATTGACCTGGCATGGCTTTGCGGCCTGCTACACGATATGGGCCGCTTTGAGCAGCTGCGGCGCTGGGACACCTTTAAGGACGCCGAGAGCATGAGCCATGCGGCGCTGGGCATCGAGGTCCTCTTTGGCGAGAATCCCGCCGATGCACCCGCCATAACGAGCATCCGCGACTTTATCGATGACCCGGCAGAAGATGAGCTCATCCGAGCGAGCATTGCCTATCACAGCGATTTCCGTCTACCCGCGCAGCTCGACGTGCGCACGCGAAGCTTCTGCGACATCGTACGCGATGGCGACAAGATCGACATTATGCGCACCATCGCCGACAGCAACGTCGGCACCATCCTCAAAGTGGATGAGGACACGTTTCTTGCCAGCCACTTCTCGGCACCGACGCTTGCCGCCTTTGACGAGCATCGCTGCGTCGCGCGCGATGAACGCAACGAGCCGGCGGACTACCTGGTGGGGCTCATCTGCTTTATGTTTGAGCTCGTCTATCCGGCAAGTCGCGCTCTGGCGCGCGAGCAGGGCGATATCTACCGCCTGCTCGATGCGCCCTTTGGCATCACGCGATCCTTCGCCGACCCCACCACGCAGGCAACCTGGAGCCGTCTTAAGGACGAGCTGCGCCGCTGGCTGGCAAGCGCCTAGCGCTCAAGCTTGGCCAGCAGCTCCTCGACGACCTCGACGGCGTCGCCGACAACCTTGTATTGGGCGGCGCCAAAGATGGGAGCATCCGGGTCCTCATTGATGGCGATAATGCACTCTGCCCCGCCGATGCCGGCAAGATGCTGGATAGCGCCCGAGACACCGATGCTCACGAGGAGCTTCGGCGAGACCGATACGCCTGTCTGGCCAATCTGATGGCGATACTCCAACCAACCCGCCTCCACAACGGGACGCGTGCAGCCGAGCTCGGCACCGAGGGCCTCGGCGAACCTTCGCATCAGCGGCAGGTTTTTCTTGGAGCCAATGCCTCGACCCACCACGACGAGGCGCTCGGCATTGGCGATCGAGGGCTGCTGTCCCCACTCCTCGGCGGGAATCGAGATCTCGACACGGGCCTTAACGTCTTCCGCAAGCATCACCTGGGTGATCGTGCCGGAACGGCCGTAGTCAAAGTCGGGCGCCTTAAAGATGCCGGGACGAACCGTTGCCATCTGGGGACGATGATTGGGGCAGACGATGGTGGCCATCAGGTTGCCGCCAAACGCCGGACGCGTCTGTTGCAGCAGCCCCGTCTCCGTATCCATCGAAAGTACGGTGCAGTCAGCCGTAAGGCCCGTCTGCAAACGCACGGCAACGCCGGGTGCCAGTTCGCGGCCAAAAGCGGTCGCGCCGTATAGGATGGCCTCGGGTTTGCGTTCGGCTACCAAATCGCAGATCAAGCGGGCGTAGACCTCCGCATCGTTTTGGCGCAGGCGCTCGTCGCGACAGGCCAGGACTTCGTCGGCGCCCGCGCAAACCAGATGCTCCAGGTCACCGAGAGAACCCTCGGGGCCCATACCGACCAGCGCCACCAGACGGCAGCCACGAGCATCGGCAAGCTCGCGGCCCTTGCCCATGAGCTCATAGGCAACGGGATTCACCGTATCGTGCTCGTCGGTCTGCGCGAATACCCAAATGTCTCGATATGCATCAAGGTCTGCCGCGCCGGCAGCTTCGTCTCGCTCGATCGAGATAGCGTTGACGGGACAGGCATCGACGCACCCGCCGCACAAGATGCAGCCTTCGGTCACGCGGGCGCAGCGATTGGGACGCTCGCCCTCCACCACAATGCCGCCCGAGGCGCAGGCGCGAACGCAGCGACCGCAGCCGATACAGGCTTCGCTATCGATAATCAGTCCGCTCATCTATGCCATCCCCTCGATAATCTTGGCAAGTTCTGCCGCCTGCTCGGACGCCGTCCCCTCAACGTCCTCGCACGTTTGGTCGCGGTCGGGCACAAACGATCGCACGACCTGTGTCGGTGATCCGGCAAGGCCGCAACGCGAGGGATCGGCGTTCACGTCGGCGGCACTGACCACGCGCACGTCCGCCTCCTCCGCCGCGCGAATACCGGCAATGCTCGGCATACGCAGCTGGCCAATCTCCTTGGCGGTCGTCATCGCACACGGCATCTCAAGATAGACCGTCTCCTCGCCGGCATCGCAGCCGTGAACAAGCGCCAGTGAACCACAGGTCGTAAAGCCCGCGCTCTGCACGCAGCTCACGTCGGTCACACAGGGAATCTCAAAAGCACCGGCCAGCTCGGGGCCGATTTGCGCCGTATCGCCGTCCACCGCCATCTTGCCGCAGATGAGCAGGTCGAAGTCCTCGTCGAGCGCCTCGATGCCGCACTTGAGGGCATAGGTGGTTGCCAGGGTATCGGCACCTGCAAAGGCGCGATCGGTCAGCAGCAGCGCGTCGTCGGCACCTCGAGCGATGCAGTCGCGCAGCAGCGACTCAGTCGCGGGGATGCCCATCGACGCCACCGTTACGCGCACGTCCATGCCAAAGCCGATAAAGTCGTCTTTCAGCGCCAGCGCGCATTCCAAAGCGCTCGCATCAAAGGGATTAATGACCGCCTGCTTGCCATCGCGCACGATGGTATTGGTCTTGGGATCCATCTTGACCTCGGTGCTGCCCGGCACGGCCTTGACGCACACCACCATATGGAAATCGCTCATCTTCACGCGCCCCCTTTCTGGACGAGCTCATCCAAGAGCTTCTCCGAAAACAGGTTGCCGCGACCCAGCTGCCCGTCGGGATCGAGCTGGAGCTTGAGCCGCGCCGACTCGACCATGGCCTCGTGACCGTACATCGTCTCCAAAAAGCCCGCCTTGATCTTGCCGACGCCATGCTCGGCAGAAACGGCACCGCCCATGGCCGTGACCTCGGAAGCCCACTGGGCAAAGAGTTCTCCGCCGCGACGGTAATCCTGCGCATCGCGCGGCAGAATGTTCACATGCAGATGGTTGTTACCGATGTGCCCCCAGGCGGCAGATTCAAGCCCACTTTCGGACAACGTACGGCGATAAAGGGCGATGACATCGGCCAAGCGTGCGTTGGGCACCGACATGTCCGACCCCAGTTTGGTGATAGTAGGATCCGTGCGGCGACGCTCGTCGATGAGCATGTTGACGCTCTCGGGCACCGCATGGCGGAAGAATCGCTGACACTCGCGATCGACCTCGGTGCGCGCGACCCAGGTCGCATCGTCGCGGCCGCCCGCAAGCTCGAGTACCCACCCCAAGTGATACAGCTCCTCAGTCGCCTGGGCTTCGTCGTCGCAGTCGAGCTCCACGTAGACACAGACCTTGGCGTCTTTGTCGAGCGCCGGCAGCGAGGCAAACGCCGTCGACTGCTCGCGCTGGCGACGTAGAATATCCAGGGCGCCAGCATCGAAGTACTCGATGGCAGCCGCATGGGACAGGACGGGACGCACGGAATCGGTAAAGGACACGGCCTTGTCTTCGCTATCGAAAAAGCAGCTCACGCCCCAAACGACCGCAGGCGCCGCCTGCAGGGCAATCTCGAGCTCGGTGATGACGCCGATTGTGCCACACGCACCGATAAACAGATCGATGGCATCCATATCGTCAGCAACGAAATAGCCTGAGGCATTTTTGGTCTTGGGCATGGTGTAGTCGGGAAGGTCGAGCTCGAGTGCGCGGCCCGCTGCCGTCACAAGCGACAGGTGGCGGCCTTGGGCAAAAGCCTTGCCGCGCTGAAGCTCAAGCAAATCGCCATCAGCCAGCGCGACGTGGAGTCCCGTGATATGTGGGCGCATGGGGCCGTAGGCGTAGCTGCGGGCACCAGAGGCGTTACATGCCGCCATGCCGCCCAGACAGGCAGACGTCTCGGTGGGATCGGTGGGAAAGAACTGCTCGGGGGCCTCTTGGAACTCCTCGTAGGCCTCAAGCGATGCCTGGTCCCAACCAGCAGTCGGCAGCACCTTCTTACTCAGCTGCTTGCGCAGCTCCGAGAGCACAACGCCCGGCTCCACGCGCAGCAGAAATTGGCCTTGTTCATCGCGGCGAAGGCCCAAGTAGCGATTCATACGGGAAGTATTGAGGATATGCCCGCCGTGGGGCACGGCACCGGCGGCAAGGCCGGTTCGGGCGCCCTGAACCGTTACCGGGACACGCTCGGCATGGAGCTTTTCCAAAATGGCACGGACCTCGTCTTCCGTTGTCGGAAACGAGATGCTCGAGGCCTCGCCCGATGCGCGAGACTCGTCGCGACCATACTCTTCGAACTCGTCGGTGAAGGGTTTGATGGTTGCAGACACGCGAACTCCCCCTTTAGCTAACTACAGTATTTGCAGGGAGATGTTACCGCATCGTTTCGTCGACGTGTTCGAGACCGTCTCCATAATTGGCGATTTTTACGTTCGTGCAATTCGGTGAGCGGCTTGATTTCCTCGGCAGACGATGCTTTTGACACATATGGCCCCGCCGTCGCCGACCGCGCGATTGTCGCTTGAAAAAAGTTGGAGTATTTTTTTGCCGCCTTTTACCTGCGGAGACACCAATCCGTCAAGCATTTGGTCAGCAATTGGTCAAGTAGCGGCTGATACCGTCGGCATCGACAGCCAAAACCGACAGAAGTTTTGGCCCCAGAAGCAGGGAGGTTCCCATGGCATATTACTGGCCCCAGTACGGCATCGCCATCGAAGTCGACGACGATCCCCATCTCCTGCCTTTCGACGAAGAGGCATTCCCCGACACGGCGGTCTACCACGTTACCACCGATGTGATCTGCGACCCCGAGTCGTTCTCGGCGCTCGCCCACCACATCGCGCATATCCACGACATCGAGCTCCCTCCCGACTTCGACGAGCTCGTCTACTCGCGCCGTCTGATGCTTCACATGCTCTTTGGAGCGGACCCGTCCACCTTTGCGCGCGTCTATACCGCCAAGGATGCCGCATGAGCGCGAAGAAGCCACCCCACTTTGCAGGCCTGGGTCGTCGCAAGAAGCTCATCGTTGCCTGCTTGGCCATCGTCTGCGCCCTTGTCGCCGTAGGACTATACGCTTGGCAGTCGCAGCCCGTACCCGAGGCGGGCGCTTCGGTCACGACGGCCGAGGGCAAAACGCGTCAGGAAATCCAAGATGAGCTCGACGCCATCGTCCGCGACAACATGATGACGATTTCGGTCGCGCCGGTCGCTCAGCTGCAGGAGGACGGCAAGCTGCGCGTCAACGTGCAAAACGTCCAAGACAATAAATTTCCCCAGCGATTCCGTGTCATCCAAAACGACGAGACCATATACGAATCCGATGTGGTCGAGACCGGCAAAACGGTCGAGACATGCCCCGCCGGCGACATCGAGGAAGGTGAGGCGTATATCGAGATCCAGGCGCTTGACGCCAAGACCTATGACAGCCACGGCAATCCGACACGTGTCAAGGTACGGGTTGAGCAAGCCGAGAACTAGCTTTCCGGCCGACGCGGCACCGCACACAATTCACCAGCATTCGTCCAATCATCGCGGGGACGGCCCGCGGCGAATAGACGATATGAGCAGGACATAAAAACATTGAGAGCCCCTGCTGCATGAAAGACCG
>CAJMAZ010000028.1:0-29697 GCA_905211535.1 uncultured Collinsella sp.
CTCCGAGCAGATCAGCCTGGCCTCCAAGGAGGCGAGCGGCACCTCCAACATGAAGTTCATGCTCAACGGTGCTTTAACCCTGTGCACGCTCGACGGCGCCAATGTCGAGATCGCCGAACTCGTAGGCGACGAGAACATCTACACCTTTGGTGCCTCTTCCAAGCAGGTCGAGCAGCTCTACGCCGACGGCAGCTATAACGCCAGCGCACTCTACCGCAAGCCCGGTATCAAACTGCTGGTGGACTTTATCACCAACCCCGCCTTTATGGCGACCGGCAACGCCGAGCGCCTGCAGCGCCTGCACGACGACATTAAGGGCAAGGACTGGTTTATGGCCCTGCTCGACATTGAGGAGTACATCCAGACCAAGGAGCGCGTACTGGCCGACTACGAGGACCAGGATGCCTGGATGCGCAAGGCGCTGATCAACATCGCCAACGCCGGCACCTTCTCGTCCGACCGTACGATCTCCCAGTACAACGACGAGATCTGGCACCTGAGCTAATTTCGTTTTCTTTACCCATCCTCTTGAAAGCGGAGTCGCGGCAACGCGGCTCCGCTTTTTGTGCCGATACGCCGGTCTATGGTTTGTCTCGACCAAACAATCTCGATCTGTAACAACTACTCGGTAAAAACGGTCCCAGCTGTTACAGATTGAGACATACCGGCCCCTCCCCTTGGGTTTATCTCAATCTGTAACATCTAGCAGCTGAAATTCACCTTCGGTGTTACAGATTTAGATGAAATGGTTAGCTCAGCGGAACCGTCTCGATCTGTAGCATCTAACGTCCGAAATCGGCCCTACCTGTTACAGATCGAGACAAACGACCGGCCAGACAGCCCCGACACAAAGAAAGGCTCCCCTCTCGCCCAGCGGACGGGAGGGGAGCCTTATATGTGACCGCGGCAAAAGGATGGCAATACCGCAGTCGCCCAAAGGGAGGGTCCGGATGCACCGGGCCTAGATAAGGTTCTTGCCAGACACCTTATCGAAGAGATGGGTCGCGTTCTTCTCGAACTTGAACCAGATGGGGTCGCCCGCCTTGAGCGCACCCTTGGCCTCAAGGTCGACAACGGGAATGATCAGGACAAACTGGCCGTCGGGAGCGGTCACGTGGACGTGCTCGGTCGAACCCATGAGCTCGGTCACCTCGACGGTACCCTGGAGCGCGCCCTCCTCGTCCTCGTCGGCAAGCAGAATCTGCTCGGGGCGCACGCCGGCCGTGATCTCCTTCACGTCGCCGCCGTCCCAGTTGAGAGCAAGCTGAGCGCAGGTCTCGGGGGCGAGCGCCACGTTCATATCCTCGGTCTTGACGGTGAAGCCGTTGCCCGAGCGCACCAGCTGGGCATCGAAGAAGTTCATCTGCGGCACACCGATAAAGCCGGCGACGAAGATGTTCGCGGGATGGTTGAAGACCTCCTGCGGGGTGGCAATCTGCTGGACGACGCCGTCCTTCATGACCACGATGCGATCGCCGAGGGTCATAGCCTCGGTCTGGTCGTGGGTGACGTAGATGAACGTGCCCTTGATCTCGTGGCGTAGCTTGATGAGCTCGGCACGCATCTGGTTACGCAGCTTGGCGTCCAGGTTGGACAGCGGCTCGTCCATCAGGAAGACCTTAGGATCACGCACGATGGCGCGGCCGATGGCGACACGCTGGCGCTGGCCGCCCGAAAGCGCCTTGGGCTTACGGTCGAGGTATTCGGTAATGCCCAGGATCTCGGCAGCAGAGCGAACCTTACGGTCGATCTCGTCCTTGGGGACCTTCTTGAGCTCAAGCGTAAACGCCATGTTCTCGTACACCGTCATATTGGGGTACAGAGCATAGCTCTGGAACACCATGGCAATGTCGCGGTCCTTGGGCGCCACGTCGTTGACGCGCTTGCCGTCGATGAGCACGTCGCCCGAAGTGATGTCCTCCAGGCCAGCGACCATGCGCATCGTCGTGGACTTGCCGCAGCCAGACGGGCCAACGAGAACGACAAACTCCTGGTCATGCACGGTGAGATTAAAGTCCTCCACCGCGAGCACGCCGTCCTCGGTAACCTTGAGGTTGTGTTTCTTCTCCTCGGTCTTCTTCTTTTTGCCAAAGAAGCCCTTCTTTTTGGACTCGTTGTTGGGATACACCTTCTGAACATGTTTGAGAACGATCTCGGCCATGTCTTTACCTTTCGATATGCGGCGCCACGCTGAGGGGCGCCGCAGAAACTTGCAAAACAGTTACGGCATCAGCCCTTGACGGCACCTGCCACCACGCCGTCGATGATGTACTTCTGGCAGAGGATGTACATGATGACGATGGGGATAACGACCATCATGATGCAGGCCATCATGGGGCCGAGCTCGACGTGGCCGTAGCCGCCGCGGAAGTACTGGATCAAGATAGGAATGGTCTTGTACTTGGTGGAATCGAGCGTAAGGTAGGGCAGCAGATAGTCGTTCCAGACCCACATGGTCTCGAGGATGCCGACCGAAAGATAGGTGGGCTTCATGATGGGAAGGACGATCTTAAAGAACACCTGGACCGGGTTGCAGCCGTCGATCATGGCCGCCTCTTCGATCTCGAGCGGAATGTTCTTTACAAAGCCGGCGAACATAAAGACCGCCAGGCCCGCGCCAAAGCCGAGGTAGATAAAGCAGATGTTGAACGGCGTGTTGAAGCCGATGCGGTCCGCCAAATTGGACAGCGTGAACATGAGCATCTGGAAGGGCACGACCATCGAGAAGACGAACAGGTAATAGAAGAAGTTCGAGATCTTGCTGTTGACGCGCACTACGTACCAAGCACACATGGAGCAGCACACCAGAATCAGCACGACCGACGTGACCGTGATGATGAGCGAGTACATAAATGCCGAGGCAAAGCCCTGCTCGTTAAGGGCGTGCATGTAGTTTGCGAGGCCGTTGAACGTCTCGGGCGTGAGCAGATCGAATGCCGTGGTGGTGCTGATTGCAGTTGCCTTTTTAAAGGAATTGAGCGCAATCATGAACACGGGGTAGATCCACGCGAGCGACAGAATCGTAAAGAAAATCGAGAGCGCGCGGTTGATAACCTTATCGCGTTTCATTACTGCTGCACCTCCTTGGACCTCGTGGCCTTAAGCTGAATCATGGAGATGGCTACGACCAGGATGCAGAAGATAACCGCCTTGGCCTGACCGATGCCCTGCCATGCGATACCGGCACGCGAATAGAACGTGTTGTAGATGTTCAGGGCGAGCATCTCGGTGGAATGCGCGGGGGCGCCGCCGGTAAGGGCGAGGTTCTGGTCGAACAGCTTAAAGCCGTTGGTGATGGAAAGGAACAGGCAGATGGTGATGGTCGGCATCAGGTTAGGGATCTTAACCTTCCAAAACGTCTGCCATGCCGTGGCACCGTCGACCTTGGCGGCCTCGATGTAGTCGGACGGAATGGACTGCAGACCAGCGATATAGATGATCATCATGTAGCCGACCTGCTGCCACAGGGTCAGGATGATAAGGCCCCAGAAGCCAGCAGCAGAGTTAAGGGCGATGAGCTGAGCGCCCACGTTGGAGAGTAGGCAGTTGATCAGAATCTGCCAGATGTAGCCCAGCACGATGCCGCCGATCAGGTTAGGCATAAAGAAGATCGTACGGAAGATGTTGGTGCCTTTGAGCGCCTTGCGGGTGAGCGCCTGCGCAATGGCCAGGGCGATCACGTTGATGAGCACCGTCGACAGGAAGGCAAACGCCACGGTAAAGAAGAACGACGTGGAGAACTGTGGATCGGACAGTGCGCGCACGTAGTTCTCGATTCCGACAAAGTGCGTGTTGTTGATGGTAATAAACTGGCAGAACGAGAGATAGAAACCCTGGATAAAGGGGATCACGAACCCGATCATAAACGCCAGACACGTGGGCAGCATAAAGAGCGGCCACCAGCGCTTGAGTGCTTTGCCCATAGAAGGGTCCTTTCAATATGCAGGGGGCGGGCAAACCAACGTCTGCCCGCCCCCTGTCGCTAATCAGATAGCTTGGGCAGCAACTACTTACTCGGAAGCAGCCTTCTCGGTCTTCCAGCCATCGACGAAGGCGTTCTTGACGCCGTCCCACTTGCTGTTGTCGGCAGCATAGGCAATCAGAGCCTGCTTGAGGTTCTTCTTCCACTCCTCAGAGGGGATGTAGACGAAGTCCCAAGCGACGGTCTTCTTGCCGTCCTTAGCCATGGCAACGGCCTGCTGCGAGAAGACGTTGGTAGTCTCCTTGGCGCTCTTGAACGGAGCGGTCAGACCCATCTTGTCGGCGATGATGCTGGTCGGGGTGTCAGCGGTGACGCACCAGTACATGAAGTCCTCGGTGGCCTTCTGAGCATCCTCGGAAGCCTGGGAACTCACGCACCAGTAGTTCTCGCCGCCGGAGCACAGGCCCTGGTTCTCCTCGCCGTCAACGCCGATGTAGATCGGCAGCATGCCGAGCTGGTCGTCGGTCATACCGGCCTTGGTGAGGTCAGCGTATGCCCAAGAGCCGTTCTGATAGAAGACGGCCTTGCCGGTTGCGAACTCGTTGGTGGCGTCGTCACCGGTCTTGGAGGCAAGCTGCGAAGGATCGCAGGTGGAGTCGGTGATGTACAGGTCGAAGATCTGCTTGAAGTTGTCGAGATACTCGCCCTTGATCTCGTCGTCCTCCTGGTTGTGCTCCTTCTCGAACTCGTAGTAGAGCGGGAGGTTGGCGAGGTGGGTGGTGTAGCGCCAGCTGGAGGAGTCATCCATGCCAGCAGAAGTGAAGGCACCCTCAACGCCAAGCTCGTCCTTGCGGGCCTGGATGTCGTCGGCACAAGCCTTCAGCTTGTCGAAGGAGTTGATGTCCTCGGCCTTGTAGCCAGCCTTCTCGAGCAGCTGCTTGTTGTAGATGATGCCGTAGCTCTCCTGGACCCAGTCGATACCCAGATCCTTGCCGTCGGACTGCAGAGCCAGGGAGTCGTCGATGAGCTCACCGCGGAGCTTGGTATCGGACAGGTCGGCGCAGTAATCCTTCCAGTTCTTAAGACCGGTGGGGCCGTTGACCTGGAACAGGGTCGGAGCGGAGCTCTTGGACATCTCGGACTTGAGCTTCTCCTCGTAGGTGTTGGAGGCGGCGGTCACGATCTTGACCTCGACGCCCTTCTCCTTCTTGTACGCCTTGGCGATCTCCTTCCACTCCTTGTCGACCTCGGGCTTGAATTGGAGGAAGTAGACCTCGGCAGCGTCACCAGAAGCAGAGGAGCCGGAGCCGGCGGAGCCACCGCAGCCCACGAGGCCCAGACCAAGAACCGCAGCCGCGGAACCAGCAAAGCCCAGGAACTGCCTTCTGCTCATTTCGTTCTTCATTACAATCCACCCTTTCACACCGTGGCGGCACCCTTTGCCGCCGCCTTCGGAGATTGGCTCGGGGACTTTGCCCCTTTTGCTGATTTGTACGATACGCTATTTGGCTACTTGTTTGAACAAGTATTACTAGAGCGGTAGAAAAACTTCGGTGAACGGTAATTTCAACTTGATACTTGACAAGTTTTGTATAAACAATTATTTGTTATCAAATGCAGAGAAAACGCCCGGTCAAGCCGATGCATCGTCGGTTTGACCGGGCGTTTTCGCTTTGAGGGCATGAGTCTCGTCAGGCTGCGAGCTAGCCGGCTATCGCTTGGAGTTGACGCGGTAATGGAAGATCTCGGGATGCGTGCGGGCATGCGTGACCTCGAACAAGATGCCGTCCGAGGTGTACGACTGGCTCTCCATGACGGCGACACAGTTGTATTTGCCGAGGTCAAGATAGCTGCAGTCCTCATCGTTGGCAAGCTCGACGCTCACCGTACGGCGACTCGCCATCACCTTGACGCCGCGTTTGTGCTCCAGATAGTCGTAAATTGACTTTGCGGCGATCTCGGGCGTCAGACCCTTGGCGATCGACTCCAAAAAGTAACCATGGTCTACTTGGCGCGCATTGCCGTTAAGGCTTCGGACACGCACCACGCGAATCAACTCCTCGCCCACCTTAAAGCCCAGGCGACGAGAGAGCTGCTCGGTGCAAATCAAATGCTCAAAAGACTTAACGTCCGTCGATGCAACGGCATTGTTGCGCTTTGCAAATTCGCCAAACGACTCAACTTCCTCGAGTGCGCCCAACATGTCGGTTTCGCCCTTAAGCCAAATAACGCGCACGCCCTTGCCGTGTATGGGCTGCACAAACATCCCGTCGGCCAGCATACCCAAGGCGCGACGGACGGTATTGCGAGTACATCCGAACTCCGCGGTCAGCTCGGCTTCGGTTGGCAGCATCTCCTGAAACGCATAGGTCCCATTAATGATGCGCGAGCGTATTTCTCGGTAGATTCCTTCGTATATCGCTTTTGGCATTGTTTCACCTCTACATTATTTATTTCCGGCTAGGCACGATAGCATTTCTTAAAGTTGTTTAAACCGAATATCGGTAAAGCGACAGGATTTAACCGTTGACGGTTTCCGTCGTGCCCAAATCGGTTTCGCTCAAAACTGCCAGCACGACAATCGTCTGGTCTTCTACAATGAATCCATTGTTTAAACGTTTCCCCACGCGCAACGCGCCTCGATATTCGGAAGGCAGAACATGCTGCAAAAAATCCAACGCTTTGGCGGGGCAATGTTCGCTCCCGCCATGCTGTTTTCTATATCGGGCCTCATGGTCGGCGTCTCCGCTCTCGCAACGACTGCGGACATCGTCGGCGATCTAGCCGTATACGGAACCCCTTGGTACGTTTTTTGGGCCATCATCCAGCGCGGCTCATGGACGGTCTTTAAACGCCTCCCGCTCCTTTTTGCCGTAGCGCTGCCCATCGGTCTTGCCCAAAAGCAACCGGCACGCTGCTGCCTCGAGGCACTCGTGGCCTATTTTGCCTATTGCTTCTTTTTGAGCGAGATCATTAAGCTGAGCGGAGACAACCTTGGGCTTAAGTACCCGTCATCTTTGACCCCCGCCAACGGTATCACCGTCATCGACGGCATCAAGACGCTCGACACCGGCATTATCGGCCCGCTGGTGGTATCGGCAACCGTCGTCGCCATCCATGACCGCTTCTACGATGCCAAGGTTCCCGATTGGCTCGGCACCTTCTCGGGCTCCTCGCTGGTCTACCTCATCAGCTTTTTTGCCGTGTTTGCCCTTGCCGCTATCTCGGCCGCCATCGTGCCCTCCGTATACACAATGACCGAAACGCTGCGCCATGCACTTACGAGCGTCGGCCCCTTTGGCGTGGGCATCTTTGTGTTTTTGGAGCGAGCGCTCGAGCCCATGGGGCTGCACCACCTGCTCTACATGCCGATCTACTACGACAACCTGGTCATTAACGACGGCATCTACGCCACGTGGAGCAGCTTGCTCCCCATCCTCTCCCATAGCACGCGCCCCCTTAATGAACTTGCGCCGTGGGCCGGTTTTACCGCCACCGGCTGGGTCAAGCTCTTTGGCCTTCCCGCCATCGCAGCCGCGTTCTACTCCACCGCAAAACCAGAGCGCCGCGCCGGCCTCAGGGTCATCCTTGTTCCCGCCATCATCGCCTCGGTGGTTTGCGGCGTTACCGAGCCACTCGAGTTTCTCTTTATGTTCACCCACCCCGGGCTCTTTTTGCTCTACGCCGTCTTATCGTCTTGCCTTGCCACAACCATGAATCTCTTTGGCATCGTCGGCATCTTCTCGGGCGGCCTCATGGAGATGGCAGCCTTCAACTTTATTCCGCTCATGCGCACGCATGCCGGTGCCTATCTTTTGGCGCTCGGTATCGGCCTTGCCTTTAGCCTCATCTTTTTTGTTAGTTTTCAAGCACTCATCTTGATCTATGACCTTAAGACGCCGGGCCGCGAGGATCATGTCGCCAATCGCGCGGCAATCGATCGTTTAACGGAAAGCGGCTTTGCCAAAGAGCAATCTCCCAATGACGAGGTCAATAGTCGATCCGATCAAGATCATATCCTCGCTGAGCGGGTAATTCAGCTTTTAGGTGGTGTTGGCAATATTGTGGGCGCAACCAACTGTGCCACGCGCCTGCGCGTCGAGGTCGCAGACCCTTCCATCGTTGCAGATAACGCGTCGTTTGTCGCGGTGGGCGCCAAGGGCCTCATCATTACGGGCAAGACCGCCCAGGTGATCATCGGCATCTCCGTTCCCCGCGTTAAAGAGCATTTTGACCAGATCATGGGCCTCGAGCCGGGATTTGTGCCCACCACCTCGGCCTCCCCTGCCGCCAGCGCAGCCCATAAGCGCAGCGATATCTGCTTCTTCGATATCGACGGAACGCTCGCCTGGCAAGACCCCAGGCTCGCCCAAGACCTTCCCGAAGACGAGCGGGACCTCTCCCCCTATCCCAACGAGGCGGTCTCGCAGGCCATCCGCGATTTCGTTGCAAACGGCAACATGGCCTTCATCTGCACAGGACGCACCCTCAGCTGCATCCACCCCAAACTTCTTGAGCTGCCCTGGACCGGCATCGTCTGTCTTGCGGGCGGTTACGCCGAGATCAACGGACACGCAATTCGCGATCTGTCGATGACGCCCGGCATGCTGCAGCGCCTTGCCCCCTATCTTGAGCAGTCGGGCGAGGTCATCCGCTTTGAGGGCCTCAACGGCGTCGTGCGCATGAGTGCCGATGCCCCCGATGCCCCCGGATACGCGCGCACCCTGGGCGACGCAGTCACGCAGCTGCAACATTACAGTGCCTACAAGATCTTGATGTCTACATCGCTCGCCAGCCGCATCGCTCAAGATAAGGCACTTGAGCCGCTGCTGTGCTTTAACGAGCTCGAACTCGAGGTAACCGAAATCTCGCCCCGCGAATGCACGAAGCGCGGGGGCATCCAGTCTGTACTCGACGCCCTCGATCCCCACCACGGAACCGTATACGGCATCGGCGACGCCAGCAATGACGTCTCGCTGATGAACGCCGTCGATGTCGGTATCGCCATGGGCAATGCGCCGGACTATCTTAAAAAGCGCGCCGACTACATCACCGACTCGGTCGACAAAGATGGCGTCGTCAAGGCGCTCGAGCACTTTAGGCTTATATAAGCAGCCGGCACGCGCACGCGTCCCGTTTCCCCAAATCGCCAAAACAGACGCGCCGGCAACTCCAATGTGGCAATATGGTATCTGCACACCGCAACGATGCAAACTAAGAAAGAATGCGAGAGCCCGTGTCCAGTCCGTTTACCAGCTTTTTAGCCCAGCACTTTGACCAGATTAACGACTATCTGGCCACGTTCTTTGACGGACAGGCGACCTCTGCCGATATCGAGCGCTACCTGTATACCCCGCTCTCGGCTTTTACGGCCAACGCCGGCAAGCGCCACCGCCCGCTTATCTGCATGCTCGCCGCAACCGCAGTGGGCGGTAACTTTGAGAGCGCCCGCAGCGCGGCGGCAGCTATCGAGCACTTTCAGTCGGGAGCGCTTATCCATGACGACATAGCCGACAACGGCCAGCTGCGTCGCGGCAAGCCTTGCATGCACCTTACCGAGGGCACGGGCCTTGCCATCAACTGCGGCGATCTGGCGCTCACCATGGTCACCAAGACGGTTCTCGACGACCCCACGCTCGAAGCAGGCGTGAAACTCCGTGTGCTCCACGAGCTCACCGAGATGATCGTTCGCACCATCGAGGGCCAGGCTCTCGACTTGGGCTGGGTCCGCGATGGGCGCTTTGACATCTCGGTCGACGATTATCTGGACATGGCGACGCACAAGACCGCGTACTACAGCGGAGCCACGCCACTTGCCGCCGGAGCCATTATCGGCGGCGGCAGCGAGGAGCAGATTGAGGCGCTGCGCGCCTTTGGCCTGCACACGGGCCTTGCCTTCCAGATCCAAGATGACCTGCTCAACTTGATCGGTATCAAGGAGGCCGCCAACAAGGACTTCCGCACCGATATCACCGAGGGCAAGCGCACGCTTGTCGCCGTACACGCCCTCTCTGATGAGCGCCACCACGACGAGGTCGAGGCGATTCTTTCCTCGGGCACCGATGATCCCGCGCAGCTCGCACGCGCCGTGGAGATCTTCCAGGAGACCGGCTCTATCGATTACGCCCACACTTACGCGCTCGACCTGACCGCTAAGGCCAAAGCGGCCATCGAGAACGTTGAGCTTGATCCGCACGCACGCGAGCTGTTCCTCTCCATGGCAGATTTCTTTGTGGAGCGCCTTAACTAACGGGGGTTATAAAACCTGTCAGCAGCGTATTTAGGCACAACTTGCTACACTGTTGAGTGCATGTTTATGCATCCCTTTGCGTTGTCTATCCGACAGACGCTCAAATAGTACGAATGGTACGCCGAAAGGGGTTCGTTCATGGAACCTATTACAACGGGCATGCAAGGAGCAGCCGTCGAGGACGTGCAGTCTCGTCTCCTGCAGCTCGGCTACACGATTGATGCCGCCGAAGTCACCGACAAGCACTTTGGAGCCACCACTGAGCAGGCCGTCAGCACCTTCAGGCTCGACAGCGGCCTTGCTGCCGGTCATGCCGTCGATATCCCCTGTTGGAGCGCCCTTGTAGACGCTTCGTATAAGCTGGGCGACCGCACCCTCTATCTGCGCATGCCCAATTTCCATGGCGCCGATGTGCAGGCCCTGCAGCGCGCTCTCAACGTTTTGGGCTTTGCCTGTGGCGAAAACGACGGCTACTTTGGTCCGCATACCGAGGCCGCACTGCAACAGTTCCAGGAAAATGTCGGCCTGTTTGCCGACGGCATGGCCTTCCAGGACACCTACGCCTACATCAACCGCCTGCACCATGTGTGGGAGGGCAAGCCCTCGGTCACCGAAGCCGAGTCCCGCATCGGTTTTGCTCGCGCCGCCAACGTGCTCGAGCGTTTCCAGATTGCCGTTATCGGCGAGGACCCCATCGCACGCAGCGTTGCGTCGCGCATGTGGAATATCGCCACGGCAACGACCGACAACAGCGGCATGATGCTCTGCGACTCCGAGGTCCCAACCGACGTTGACCTGGTGCTCGAGATCGCAAGCGACGAGCTGCCCGCCGACGCCGCACCGCGCGCCACGATTGCCCTCGCCGAGTGCCACAACCTGGCCCAGCGCATCCGCACTGCCAATGTCGCCGCGCAGCAGAAGCCGGCTCGCATTCGCATTGAGCTCACGGGCATGACGCGCTACAACGGCACCTTCACGGCCAGCGACGCGCAGACACTCGCCGTACGCCTGCTCGATGGCGTTTGCGATGCCCTCGCAGATTAGGTAAACTAAACGAGTTGCTTTTGGGCAACACTACACATTGGGACGTAGTTCAACGGTAGAACTCCGGTTTTTGGTGCCGGCTGTTGGGGGTTCGAGTCCCTCCGTCCCAGCCATTAAAATTGAGCGCCCTGAGTCCATAACGGCCCAGGGCGCTTTCTTGTGGGCGAGCAGAGGGATTCGAACCCGTAAGAGTGCGGAGCTGAGGAAACGCGAAGGCGCCCCAGGCCCATAACGACCAAGAGCGCCTTACATCTAGAAATTATCAACCCAGTTCCGAAAAGCGAGCCACATGCGACAACCAAGTAGTCACAGGCCCCGGGAGAGCGGGGACACCGGCTTAGGTTTATCGCGAGTTCCGCACGAACAGGAGGCCACTTAATGTGGCCTCCGTCGTGAGCAGGACTGTAGAGCAGGAAACCTAAGCCGGTGTCCCCGCTCTCCCGGGGCCGAACGCCCTAGTTGTTGAGAATGCGGTCGAAGCTTCCCGAGTCGCCATCTCGATAGTCTGCGGTCATCAGGATCTCCTGCGGAATGCGCCCGCCTTCACGTAGCACGTTGCGGAACTGTACGCGCGTAACCATGGGCAGATCCTTGATCGTCGCTGCCAGGTTCTGCGGCACGCCCTGGTTGGCAGCCGCGGGCTCGCACTCGCCGCCGGCCTTCACGCGACGCTTATGCTCGGCGAGCATGGCGCGGTACATGCCGGCATGCAGGCGAATCTCAACCACATTGGCATTGCGAGTCTGCTCGACAATGCGCGCGCCCTCGCGATCGATATCGCCTACGTAGTAGACGTAGTTAAAGCGATAGCCAATCTCGGCCAGATAATCGTCCAGGGCATGCGAGACGCTCGCCTTGCATCCCCCGCCAAAAATCACGCCGCCCACCTTGATGCCAAAGAGCTTGGCGTGCTTGCGGCCACGCAGCAGCTTGACGATCTCGTCGTAGGTGTCCAGGTTCTCGACCATAATGAACGGCTTGTCGGCACCCAGCGTAAAGAAGCCCGTAAAGTGCACGGGGCGATTGGGGGCGACCTTGATCGCCTGCATGCTGATGCCCTTTTCGGTCATACGTCTGATCAGGCGCTCACCGTGCTTGCCGTCAAAAGCCTTCTCGTCGTTAAAGATCTGGTAGGCACGCTGGCGGCGCGAGGCAACCGGCGTATCGGCACCTCGGTTCTGCTCGATCCAAGCCTGGATGATTGCGATTTCCTCGGCAATCTTGCGGTTGGACATCTCGTTGTGCTGAGTGCGCTGCGGAGCCTTTTTGCCGTCCTTGCCCTCGACCTTTACGATCTGTGTCTGCTGCTCCTTGATCTTAGAGAGCGCCGTGGGCGTAGGAACAACTTTGAGCAGCTGCCTGCCTAAAACGCAGGCAAGGGCAAACGCCGAGACCTCGCCGTGAACGGCCGACTTGGGCTGCTGGGCAGCAGTATCTGCTGCGGCAGACTCCGGCTTCTTCTGAGACTTGCGCTTAGAATCACCTTGGGAATTGCGCTCGCGCTTCGGCATAGACGCCTGCTTCTGCGGACGATCGGACTTGCTCTCCTTCGCCGGCTGGCGCTTAGGCTGCCCCGAAGAAACCTCGACCTTCGCATCCTCGTCCTGTGGCATGGTCTTCTCGGCTGCAGTCTCGGCATGGGAACTGCGGCCCCCACGATGGCGACGGCGGCGAGGCTTGCTCGACGCGCCCTGCTCCGTCTGCTCATCAGTAGGCTGCTGGCCCTTGGCCTCGGCATCAACCTCAAGCTGCGGCTCAACAGGCTTCTGTTCGCGAGCCGCCGGCTCAACGGCCTTCTCGTCCTGGGTGGTCGAAACCGACTTGCCCTTCTCCTGATGCCTTACGGGATACGCGCGTCCCGCAAAACCACGTCCGGGACGACATGAACCCGAAGCCTTCTTGGCAGACTCCTCAACATCGTCTGCAACCTCAGAAGACTCTTCAACCTCACGCGCGGCATCCTGCGCTGCAGCCTTAAAGTGAGCACCGCGACGACGCTTAGGCTCTTGGGCCTCCACGGGCTTTTGCTCCTTCGCGGGCTTCTGCGACTCGACAGCAACCTCGGTCTCAACAACCTCGGCATCCGTCTCACCCTTTTGAGCAACGGCGCGACGGAAGCGCTCCTGCTGGGCGCGGCGCTGCGCATCGCGCTTGCCGCCCCCGCCAAAACCGCCGCGTCCTGCCTTGGCCGTAAAGGCACGCACGACGTTCTCATCGAGCAACTCATCGGTATCGACATGCTCACGCGGGACAGCTTCTTCCACAGCAGGCACGTCAGCGGAATCCTCGACGACAAAAACCTCGACGGACTCGGCAGGCTGCTCCCGGGCATCGCGGATCTCGGCATTGATGGTATAGAACGCCGGGCGCCCGTTAATGCCGCTACCTTCGATCTTGGTCACGATATTTGCCGCGATAAGCTCATCGCGCATCGCCTTGGTGTCACATTCCTTATCGACGGAGCGGAAAATTTGCGCCAGCGCGCTCGACTTGATCTTGAGCGCCTTGCGGCAAAGCAGGTCGTAGGCAACCAGCTTGGCACGCTCAGCAGAAAGCGATGTCTGGCTGCTCAGACGCTCAGCCAGGGCATCGACATTATTTTGGTTATCGGAATATACCGTCTTGGCCACGGGGCCCCTTTCATATGCACACATATACGTCTATATGGTACAACGCGCGCCCTTATCCACGCAAAACATCTGCGAGAACACTCGAGCGTCACCCGCTTTTGCATGAAAAAAGACCGAGCCCGCGAAGTCGCGGACCCGGTCTTTCCGAGTCATATAGATGTGACGTCCAACTCGTCAGGTCGACTAAGCCTTGGCGGCCTCGGCGTCGACAGGAGCCTCGGCAGCAGCAGCGCGGCCATACTCGGCCTTGCCCATCTCGGACCACTCGGGCTCCTCGTCGGGCATGGAGCCAGCCTCCTTGCCGAAGAACTCCTTGAGGCAGTTGACGGCGACGATGAGGCCCAGGACCATCAGCAGGACAGCGAAGACAAGCTGCAGGCCCTTGGTGGCGGCGACGGAAACGGCGGCCGTGGTGGCGGTAGCCGGGATGGTACCGAAGAAACCGTAGGCCTGGACGGCGGTCATGCAGCCCATGGCGCTCTGGACCAGCGAGGTGAAGGTGCAGCAGAGCAGGAAGACAACGGGCACGTAGAGCATCCAACCCTTGCGGCCGGTGCACTTGCAGAACACGGCGAGGGTGATCATGGTCATACCGCCGAGCAGCTGGTTAGAAGCACCAAAGAGCGGCCAGATGTTGGCATAGCCGCCAAAGGCGAGGGCGAGGCCAGGAAGCAGGGTAACGACCGTGGCGAACCAGGGGTTACCGAGGACCTTCATGTAGCCGGCCTTGGACTCGATGGCCAGGGCGTCGTTGGTCTGGGCAAAGAACTCGGAGAACGAGGTGCGAGCGATGCGGGCGACGGCATCGAGCGAGGTCAGGGCCAGGGCGGAAACGTTCATGGTCATGAAGACGGTTGCGAGCGTGCCGTCAACACCGAAGGCCTGCATACCGCGGGAGATGCCAGCGGCGAAAATCTGGAACGGGGTGGAAGCGACGCCGGCGTTAAGGGCGCCGGTACCGGCGGTGTTCATGTCGGAGAACATGATGCCGGCGACGATGATGGCAAGGATGCCGACGAAGGACTCGACGATCATGGCGCCATAACCGACCTTGACGGCGTCCTGCTCCTTCTCGACCTGCTTAGAAGAGGTGCCGGAAGAAACGAGGCTGTGGAAACCGGAGAGAGCACCGCAAGCAACGGAGACGAACAGGACCGGGAACATCATGCCGGAGGCAGTGGAGAAGCCGGTGAAGACCGGAGCGGTGATAGTGGCCTGACCGTTGACGCCCAGGACGACGATGCCGAGGACAGCGCAGACGATCATGACGATCATCATGATGGAAGTGAGGTAGTCACGCGGGGTCTTGAGCATCTGGATGGGCATAGCGCCAGCGAAGACCAGGTAGACCATGACGACGGCGAACCACTGGAACTTATCCAGGTAGACCGGGAACTGCATACCGACGGCGAACATGAGGACCATGAGCACCACACCGGTGACGAACTCGGCAGCGCCGGTGAGGTTGAACTTCTTCTGGGCCCAACCAAAGGCGATAGCGACGAAGGTGAACAGGATGGAGATGGTACCAGCGCAGCCGGCGGCATAGGACTTGGTGAAGTCGACGGCACCGGTAGCAACACCAGAAGCGTCAACAGCCGGGGTGAACATGAACGTCTTGCAAACCATGTCGGTGAAAGCGGCGATGACGATGATGCAGAACAGCCAGCAGAACAGCAGGAACAGGCGACGGCCGGTCTTGCCGATGTACTTCTCGATGAGCTGAGCCAGGGACTTGCCGTTGTTCTTCATCGAGGCGTACAGGGCGCCAAAGTCGTGGACGGCGCCAAAGAAGATGCCGCCGACGAGGACCCAGAGCACGACGGGCAGCCAGCCGAAGGCCATGGCGACGATCGTACCCGTAACAGGGCCGGCACCGCAGATCGAGCTGAACTGGTGCGAGAACGCGGTGAAGGCGGAGACGGGCGAGAAGCTGTTGCCGTCCTTCATGCGCTTGGCCGGCGTGAGGGCCTCTTTGTCAACGCCCCACTTGTTGGCCAGCCATCGGCCATAGCCCAGATAGCCGCAGGCGAGCACCGCCGCGGCCACAACCATGAGCAAAACTCCGTTCATTACATTTCCTCCTCTAAAAAGAACTTCCCAGACATAAAAAATGAGGGCCGTCGGTTGCGCTCGACGGCCCTCATCTTCATCAGCCGCCCGTTATCGTACGGGCTAGCTGTATGTGCTAACCCGCATCAGATAATTACTACGCTGATAATGTTTAGCTGATGCGTGAACATGTCTAAGAAATCCTCTTCAATCATGATGCGAACGATCCGTGCGTGTTCACATCCCCCAGTGGTTGAAAAGGAGTATGAAACTTTAGTTACCTAAAGTCAACGCAAATATGTAATGAATTTTCAACTTTTTTTGAATTTCTCGGTATAAAACGCCACTGACCTCGGACTTTACCCGACAAAAGTTTTTGCATGAGAGTTGCCCCTGGGAGCGGCGGGAGCCGGGCGGCGCATATGAACTTTCCTGCTCTACAGTCCTGCGCAAGACGGAAAGCACATTAAGTGCTTTCCTTTGCGTGCGGAACTCGCGACAAACTTAACCCCCGCCCTCAGCCCCGGAGACCCTCCCTGCCGTCACATTGTCCAAACAGTTCTTGCTCCTCGCCGCTTCCGCGGCTCGAGGTCCCCGTTCTCCGCGGTGGGATTGGTCTGATTATTCTTGTTGAAACTCGACCTTTGGCTCATAAAAAACGGGAGATGCGGTTTTACATCCCCCGTTTTTGTTGCGGTTAGTCTAGGTCAATAAACTTGGTGCTTAGGATCTTGCCGTCTTTGACGAGCATTCTGGCCATGGTGGGGCCTCGAGTGCCTCTGGGGTAGCTGGCGCTGCCCGGGTTGAGGACTAAGCAGCGGCCCACTTGGGCTTCTTTGGTTACGTGGGTGTGGCCGTTGATGGCTACGTCTACGGATCCCACCGGAAGGTCCTCGCGGTAGTGGGCTACGGCAAATTTGAGGCCTTCGTAGGTGAAGAGGGCCAGACGGTCTACATCCGGGCCGTAATCGCGGTAGTAGTCGTTGTTTCCTAGGACCGCTCGCACGGGGGCGATGGTGCATAGATGCTCGTAATCCATCTCGGACGTTAGGTCTCCGGCGTGAATGATCAGATCTGCGCCCTTGAGCTCGTCCAGAAGCGCGGGCGAAAGATAGCCGTGGGTGTCCGAGATGATGTCGATGCGCTTGGCGCTTGCACTGTTCATGGGATCCCTTCTGCAAAACCGATTCGACGTATATACAAAAAGCCCCACGGCTCCGCAGACAATTGGTCTACAGGGCTGCGGGGCCAGTGTACTAGAGGCTCAAGGCCTTCTTGAGCGGCACGACGCGGCGGCGCGAGACCGGCACCCGTTCGTCGACGCCCGTAATGCCCAGTTGGATAGCGCCCGAGGGCACCGTCTCGACATCCGTGACGCACGCCAAGTTGACGATATAGCGGCGATGAACGCGAAAGAAGCCAAAGTCGCAAAGCTTGGCCTCGAACTGCGCCAGCGAAGTCGTCGATAGAAAACGATCATCGACGGTATAGATACAGGAGTAATCGTCCTTGGCCATGATGAAGCGAATGTCATCCACGGGGATGAGGACCTTACGGCCGCCCTTTTCCACCGGAATGCGCTCGATGGTGGCTTTGCTGTCCGTGACGGGCTTGGCGTGCTGCATGACCTTCTCGATCGCGCGATCCAGGCGTGCCTCCTCGACCGGCTTCATGAGGTAATCGACGGCATCTACGTCGAACGCCTCGACGGCATGATCACTATACGCGGTCACAAACACAATCGCCGGCGGATTCTTAAGCTTATGCAGTGCCTCGGCAAGCTGCAGACCAGAAGCGCCGGGCATCGAGATATCGAGAAATACGACATCGACGCGGCTTTCCATCAACATCTCAATGGCGGAGCGGACGCTCGACGCCTCAGTGATCGTGCCGATCTTGCCCGTCTGCTCGAGCAAGAAGCGAAGTTCCGAACGGGCCGGGGCCTCGTCATCCACAATCATCGCACGCAGCATAGGGATTAAACCTTTCGTCAACAAACTACGCTGGGCATCCGCCGCTTGGCGTTGAGCCCATAGCCTTTTATTTTACTCTTGAATATCAAAGATGCTCTCTGACAAATCAAGATGCAGGAGCACTTTGGTGCCCTTGCCCGGCGCCGATTCGACGCGCGTATAAGAGTGCGGTCCATAAAAGCGATGGATGCGCTCAGAAATATTGTGCATGGCCACGCCGGCGCCGCCGCCTTGCGGGGAACTGGCATCGGGGCGGGCGGAGCGCTCATCAAACAGCCTGGCGGCGGTGCCCTCGTCCATGCCCACGCCATTGTCGGCCACAGCAATCAGGATTGCGTCGTCGCCGTCTTGATGGACGGTCACATCGATCCGCAGGGCATCGCCATCGCCCATGCCATGCCGCACGGCGTTCTCGACGATGGGCTGGATTACAAAGGCCGGGACCAACGTGTCCTCGACATCCTCGGAGACATCGAAGGTCGCCAGTACGCGGTCTTCGCCAAAGCGCGCCTTCTCAAACGTCAGGTAGCGCTTGGTCTGGGCAACCTCACGCGAGACCGGGATAAGCGACCCCGAGTTGTCGAGCGTGGCGCGATAGAACGAGGAGAACTCGCGCAGCAGCTCGCGGGCACGCAGCGGATCGGTGCGTGTAAACGACGCGATGGTGTTGAGCGTGTTAAACAGAAAGTGCGGATTGATCTGCGCTTGCAGGGCACGAACCTCGGCACGGGCCGTGAGCTCCTTTTGCACCTCGAGCTCGTGGATGGCGAGCTGCGTGGACAGGATCTCGGCAAAGCCCGAGGCGAGTGCATACTGGGTACGGTCGACGGCGCGCGGGGTCTTGTAGTAGAACTTGAGCGTACCGACGGTGCGGTCGCCCACCTTGATGGGCGCGATGATACCGGCGGGAACCTGGTTGTGCGAGCCATCCGAACCCACCACGTCCACCACGCGGTTGAACGACTGCACGATGCCGTGCTCAATGACGTAGCGCGTTGCAAGCGTGTGGATGGGCGAATCGGGCAGCAGCTTTTCCTCGAACTCGCCCGCGCAGGCCAGCACGTTGCCCTCATCGGTGATGGCAACGGTCATGGCACGTGTCTCGGGCAGGATACGCCGGCACACCAAAAGCGCCGATTCCTGCGTCAGACCGCCCTTAATGTCCTCGAGCATGGCCGAGGCAACCGAAAGCGTCTCCTCGGTATACTGGGAGCGTACCGAATCGGGATTGAGCGTCAAATAGATAAAGATGCACAGGAAGATGCACGGCAGCGCACAGGCGACCACCGTGGCAATCGGCTCAATGCCAGTCGCCAGGGCAAAGATAAAGTACGCCAACACGCAAACGGCGCAGACAACGGCGATGATGCGAAAGATTGAAATTGAATTATCGCGCTGGGCGCGGCGGTCGATCATTCAGCCCCCTCCAGGATGCTAATCAGTTGTGCGTCGCGCCAAAGTTCGTCCATGATCTTGGGCCAGAAACTCTGAAAACGCAGGTAGCTTGCGGCGTTTTGGCGGGCATAGGTCTTGGCCTCGTCAATACCATGACGCCAGATGCGCAGATACCCCTCGTGCTCGCGGGTAAACATGCTGCGAACCATGGCGGTCTTGCGCACGCGGTCGTCGAGCTCGCGCGAGATCCACGGACCCGGATAGGGCATGAGTGATGCGGCCGTAACCGGAATGAGCTCCTTTTGGTGCGCAGCGAACGTCAGCTTGGCCCGCTCGTAGTACCAACGGTACACGTCCTGCATAAAGCGCGGCGAGCGCTTCTCGGACTCGGGCGGCAGGTGGCGCACGGTCCACTCGTTATCGAACCACACGTCATAGCCAAACATGCGCATGTTAAACAGGTAGTCCAGATCCTCGCCGCGGGTGATAAACGGGTCGAAGGCCACGCGCGTAAAGGCGCGGGCGTGCAGGGCCACAAGGCCGCCGCACACGTAATTGGAGCGCGAGATGCGGGTGCCCGAGAGCGCCTTTTTCATCCAGCGATTGAACTCGATACGCTTGGTCCACCAGCGATGGCAAATGCCCGCTTTGTCCGTGGGAGCCAGCGGCGACCCGTCGCGATCGTAAAAGTATCCGCTCTTGACTAAAATCGGCAGGCCCTGACGCGTCTGTTGGCCCAGTGCATAGGTCGCACGCTTCATAAAGTCGGCATCGATGACGGTCTCGTCGTCATCCAAAAACACAACCGCGTCGTGCCCCAGCACCGCCGCGCAGGCAAGACCCATGTTGCGGATGGCGCCGTAGCCGCGCAGGCTCACGCACTCGCCCGAGCCTTTGGGCGCGATCTGCGCCACGCGGTCGGCAACACGCGAAGCCTGAGTATTGGTAACGATGGTGACCTTAAGCGTGGGATGCGCATTAACGATTTCGTGCACGCGATGGGATACGTCGGCCGTGGCAGAAACCGGACAGACCACCAAGAGAATGATGCGCGGAATGTCGCGCACCTGTTCGAGCGAAGTCAGGCAGCGATCGAGTTCCGGGTTGGCGGCATTGAGCGACGTCGAGTGATCGTAGGTGCCGGGAGCGTTTGCTTGGGTATCATCGCCCGCCCAATATGTTGGGATCACAACCGTGGCGTTCATACCTTTACCCTCCTTGCAACACAAAAACGGGGCGCCGCCAAACACAGGCGACGCCCCGCGACCTAGCTGGTTCCATCATACCCACTTGGGCTAAACATTGTTCGGAAGTCAGAATGATTTATGCGGCTACTTCCAAAAGAGTACTGCAGATAGGCACAAATGCTGTACTGAGCCCGGTTGTCTTACGCCGCCGCCTGAGTCATGCGGGACAGACGGACCAGCAGCACAAAGCCAACAACCAGCAGAACGCCAATAGAAAGGACGCCCAGCGACGGGTTGCCGGTCAGGGAGGTGACAACCGACACCAGGAAGGTGCCCATAACGCTTGCGTAACGGCCAAAGATATCGAAGAAGCCGTAGTACTCGTTGGACTTTTCCTTAGGGATAATACGACCGAAGTAGCTACGACTCAGCGCCTGCACGCCGCCTTGGAACAGGCCGACCAAAATAGCGAGCACCCAAAACTCAAAGGCGGTCTTCAAGAAAAACGCGGCAAAGAGCACGATGCCCATATAGGCGGCGACGGCCACCAAGATCATGTTGAGTGTGCCCACGCGACCGGCGAGCTTGCCGTAGATGATGGCGGACGGAAAGGCCACAAACTGCGTAACGAGCAGCGCCAGCACCAGCTGGGTCGAATCGATGCCCAGAGCCGATCCATAGCTGGTTGCCATGGAAATAACCGTGTGCACACCGTCGATGTAGAAGAAGAACGCGATCATGTAGACCAGCACGGTCTTGTTGTGGGCGATCTCGCGCATGGTGTGTCCGACCTCGGAGAACACGCCGCCCACGATGTGGCCGATGGTGTCCTGGGGACCGCGCTCGCGACCGTACTTTTGCTTATAGGTGCGAATGAGCGGCAAGGTAAAGATAAGCCACCAGGCGCCAGTGATGACAAACGACAGACGCGTTGCCAGCATGGTGGGGACGCCAAGAGCGGGGCCACCCATGATAAGTGCCAGGCAGATGACGAACGGCACGGTGGAACCGATGTAGCCCCAGGCATAACCCGAGCTGGACACGGCGTCCATGCGCTCGTCGGTGGTAATGTCGGGCAGCATGGCGTCGTAGAACGTCATAGAAGAGTTAAGGCCGATGGTGCACAGCACGTACACGGTCAAAAATGCCATGGCGGACATTGGGATAGCCTGCGCCAGGCAAAGCACCAGGCCCGTGAGGAAGAAGCCCAAGAAGAACTTGATCTTGTTGCCGGCGTAGTCGGCAAGCGCGCCCAGAATGGGCATGAGCATAGCAATGACCAGCGAGGCGATCGTCTGCGCATTGCCCCAGGCGACCACCAGGTCGGCCGAGGAAGCGCCGGTATTGATGGCATTAAAGTAAATGGGCACCACCGAGGTATTGAGCAGCACGAGTGCCGAATTGCCCACA
Source organism: uncultured Collinsella sp. (assembly GCA_905211535.1). Taxonomy (GTDB): domain Bacteria; phylum Actinomycetota; class Coriobacteriia; order Coriobacteriales; family Coriobacteriaceae; genus Collinsella. Next base: position 21,864 of record CAJMAZ010000028.1, read on the forward strand.
TCGTACATAACCCAGTTACGCTCGAGCTTGGTGTATTTCATGGACAGGGACCCTTCGTATTCGCCCGGTATGCAGTTAGTTCATCGTACCCCAATTGTCCAGAAGCACCGGTAAGGATTCGGCAAAGGGGCACGCACAGGCCCTATTCCTCGCGGTCGAACTCCTCATCGGCTTCGAGCACGCGACCGCTGTAGTTGACGTGACTGGTCACGGCATCCATGTCACCGGTCTCGATAAAACGTGCGACCGTACACTCGTAATCGACCAGCGCGCGATCAAAGACCTCGGGGAAACTCTCGTTCGAGACCTCGTCGGTAAAGGGATTCTTCCATGTCAGATGGCCCAGGTTACCGGTGCGCTCGGGCAGCTCCGTCGTCACGCGATGGGCAAGGCCGTCGAGCAGAGAGTAGTCGTGCACCAAGCCCTCAACCAGCGAGATCGCGCGCGTCTTTGCGGAGCCGGCCGGCTCAATCGCGCGGTAAAGTCGCTGCATATTGGCAACGGCAGCACCGTACTCCCCTGCCGGAATGTCAATGCCGTACACGCGTCCGGCAACATAGCTCATCAGCACGCCGGCCACGCGATTGATGCGATCGGTGGTGACGATCTCGCCCGCCGGCGGGTAATCGTCGACCGTAGCGCCATCGCGTTTAAGCTGCAGCATCAGCACATCCAGGTCGCTCTCGATCACGGCATGGACCTGACTGCTCGAATTCTCAAGCTCTGAATCGGACTCCACGATGCCAAACTGCTGCTCATAGACAAAAGGATGGGCGTTGCGGTCGAGCACGTAATGAGACAGCAGGCCCAGCGCAAAGGCACGACCCAAGCTGGCGTCGCGCGGCAGCAGATGCGACACGCCGTCGCGCAGACACGCGAACTGGCGAGACATGCGCGACCGATGCATGACCTGCGCCAGCAGCGTGCAGTCGGAAACACGCGGTGTCAGAATGTGAAAGAAAAACGGGTCGGGGCCTTGGTTGCCCAAGATAAAGGCAATGCGCTCTTCATCGGACGTGATGACGCCCTGCGGAAGACGGTCGATGCTTTCCTCGCCAAACAGATGATGGGTGATAAGCGCGGGCATAATGATCCTTTCGATTTCATTCGATGCCACCCATTATGCCCATCGCGCGCCCATGCCAAACCTGCGATGGTAAACGACGGCACGCAAGCCTCTTACGCAAGCCCCAGGTGCGACTTGACCTCGGCGGCACGACGACGGGACACCGGCACCGTCGAGCTCACGCGGTCGAGCCTGAGCTCCATCAACCCCGTAGAGCCAATCTCAACATTGTGCACGTCTTCCAAATTGACCAGATAGCTGCGGTGGACACGGATAAAGCCCTCGGAGGCCAGGCGCCGCTCGAGCGAGGAAATCGACTCATTGATCAGGTATGTTCCCTCGGCGCAAACGGCGTTGCAAAAATCGGCGCGCGCCTCAAAGTAGCAGACATCCGCCACGGGAATGAATACCTTTTTGCCCCCGCGATCCACCGTCAGGCGCAAAGGTTGGCGCGGAGCATGAACGACACGGCGAGCGCCCAGGGCGGTCTCGATCTTGTCGAGCGCCTTTGACAAGCGGGCATCCTCGACCGGTTTGACGATATAATCGACAGCATCGAGGTTATAGGCATCAGCCGCATACTCGGCAAACGCCGTCACAAACACCACGATCGGCGGCGTCTTTAGGTTCTGCAGCGTCTCGGCAAGCTCAATTCCCGAGCGACCGGGCATGGTAATGTCTAAAAACAGCACGTCGGGCTTGTTCGACAGAATCGACTCCACGGCTTCGGTGACATTACCCGCCTCGGCAATCTGGCCCACACGCGCATCCTTTTCCAGCAGATAGCGTAGCTCGGCCCTAATGGGAGGTTCGTCATCAACCACCAGGATGTTCCAGCCTTCGGACATATGCGCTTCCCCTCTTTTTCTCTCAATCCAACCGCGTGCTACACCGTTAGCGGCGCCGGCTCATGCGGCTCGCAGTTCAGCTCGACGATGACCTGCGTTCCCACGCCCTCCTGGGACTTCACGCGCATGCCGGAATCTTCTCCGTAAAAGAAATGGATGCGCTGAAGCACGTTGAAGAGCGCCAGGCCGCAACCTCGCTTGACGGAGCCGTCGGCGGTAATGCTCTCGGGCTCCTCCAGGCGATGCTGCTCAAACAGATGTGCGCAGACCTCTTCGCTCATACCGATGCCGTCGTCCTCGACGATGATCTCCAAACCGTCATCGGTCTCGAAAGCCCTAACATGAATAGAAAGCGGCTCGGTCTCGCGCTGCGCGTGCTTGATGCAGTTTTCGAGCAGCGGCTGCAAGATAAACGGCGGCACCAGGCTGTCGCGCACCTCAAAGTCGATATCGACCGAGACGCGCAGACGGCCGTCGCCATACCGGGCCTGCATAAGATTGATATAGCGAGTGCCCTGTTCCACCTCGTGCTCGAGCGTTGTGAGGGTATCGGAATCAGAAAGCGTCTGACGGTAGTAATTGGAAAAGTCGATCAGCAGCGACCTGGCCTTGTCCGGCTCGGTACGTACGAGCGACACGATGGTGCTGATGGTATTGAATAGAAAATGAGGATCGACCTGCGATTGCAAGGCGCGCAGCTCCACGCGGGCCGTAAGCTCGTCCTGGCGCTCGAGCTCAAAGCTTGCAAGCTGCGTGGAAATGAGGTCGGCAAAGCCCGAGGCAAGCGCCGTCTGGCGCATATCGATGCTGCTCAGACGGGGATAATACAGCTCGAGCGTGCCCACGCAATGCCCGCGCACGGTAAGCGGTGCGACAATACCGGCGCGCAGGCGCGGAAAGTAGCCACCCGTCTCGGTCGAGGCATCGCACGAGAACACGCTTTGCTCACCGCTGTTGATCACGTTGAGCGTAGTCCGCAGCACCACCGGGGTGCCCGCGGGGCATTTTGCCGAGTCCTCGCCCCAGCTTGCCAACACCTGCTTGCCGTCGGTAAAGCAGATGGCAGAGGCGATAGTTTCGGACAGGATGATCTTAGAGGCGCCCAGGGCAGCTTCGGGCGTAAGGCCGCGCGACGTGTAGGCGAATATTTTCGACGCGATGGCGAGTGTGCGGTCGGTAGCGCTCGATGTGAGGTCGTCGGGAACGACAAAGACGTACGAGAAGAAGAAGCACAGCATGACCAAGCCGGCAATGACGACAACGGCCGGAACGGGATTGGGATTATCGGTTAGATCCCAGATGAGCAGCAGGATAAGCAGCGGAACGACAATACCGAGCAAGATGGCTTGAACCACATGCTGAGCGGTACGAAAGACCTTGGTAGAGTTGTAGCTCTTGCCCAGAATCAGCCTATTGAGATCCACCGTCATCTCCTTCTTACTGACGCACCCCATAGCAATAAAGAGGGCCGCAAGCGACCCTCTCCATTGCATTATGCAATCAAATACTGTGTTTTACATCAAGCCATCGATGAACGGTAGCTTAGGCGCTGTACTTGTTTGCCTCGCCGAAGGTGCCGGCCTCGACAATCCAGCCGTCCTTCATGATGACGTCCATGTTGTCGGTGTTGAGCACGTGGATGTCGGCGGCGACGTCACCGTTGACGACCAGCAGGTCGGCGCACTTGCCGGCCTCGATGGAACCGGTCTCGTCCTCGATGTGGCACATCTTGGCACCGTTGAGGGTGGCACAGGTGATGGTCTCGACCGGGGTGAAGCCGATCTTGTCGACGAACTCGTACATCTCCTCGATGGAGCAGGTGCCGTACGGGGTGACGAAGGAGAAGGAGTCGGAGCCGATCGTCATGACGACGCCGCGCTTCTTGGCCTCGCGCAGGCAGTCGTAGTTGCGCTGCAGCTCCTTCTCGACCAGGGTGCCCTCGTACTTGTCGTGCAGCTCGGGGACGTAGACGGGCGGATAGGTGGCGTACCAGGTGGGCAGGAAGGCGATCGTCGGGGTGAAGAAGGTGCCCTGCTCGGCCATGAGGTCCATGGTGCGCTCATCGATATCGAAGCCGTGAATCAGCTGCTCGCAGCCAAAGCGAACGGAATCGTAGGCAGCGGCGTGGTTGTTGTAGCAGTGGCTCCACACGGGGATGCCGACCATCTTGGCCTCTTCGACCACGGCCTGAATCTCCTCGGAGCAGTAGTGCTGGTCGCGACCGGAGTCCCAGCGCCAGATGCCGCCACCGGTAGCCCAGATCTTGATGGCATCGGGGTTCTCGCGCAGGCGACGACGGACGGCCTTGCGCAGATCCCAAGGACCGTCGACCTGGTCGCCCCAGGGGTGCGATTCCTTGTTGAGCTCCTGGCTGCAGTGGTGGGAGTCGCCGTGGCCGGCAACGCGGCAGAAGCCAAGGCCGGTGGCCAGAACGCGCGGGCCCTTGAAGACGCCCTTGTCGATGCAGTCGCGGATCTGGATACCAAAGCGGCCGATCTCGCAGACGGTGGTGAGGCCGTGGGTGAGGCAGTCGTAGGCCTGCTTGACGGCGACGGCCTGCTTCTCGAGGAGCGGTTGCATGACCCAGTCGGTGTCATCGTCGGTCAAGTTGCCCGAGAAGTGCAGGTGGGTGTCGATCAGGCCGGGAAGGACGGTCTTGCCGGCGGCGTCGATGACCTCAACGCCCTCGGGAAGATCCTGCATGGCGCCGGCGTACTCGATCTTGCCGTTGTCGTCGACGAGAACGAGGGAGTTCTCGACCGGCTCGGCACCGGTACCGTCGATGAGCTTACCGCCAACGATTGCATACTTAGTGGACATGGTTCCTCCTTATGGATCCATATAGTGGGCGAGGCCGTGTTGGGTTAAGGCCTCACAAAGCTACCCAAGTGGTGCCGGGTTCGGCGCGCGGGAGAGAGGGCCCCGCGCACCCGATCCGCCCCGGCTAGGCGTTACTTTTTGCGGGAATTGGTGAAAGCCATGAGGGCCAGGCCAATAGCCAACCATCCGATCACGATGCTCCACTCCACCATGTTGAGGGAGGCGGGAGAGAACGGAATCACGAGCAGGCCGATGATGATGGCGCAGGCAGCGATAGCGAGGGAGATGCCAAACTTGCCGCCGGGCACCTCGTAGGGACGAGGCAGGTCGGGCTCGGTGAAGCGCATGCGCAGGCAAGCGAGGGCGACCATGCCGCAGGAGAAGATGAAGGCGAGAGCCGACACGTTGGTCAGAGGGATGAGCATGTTCTTGCCCAGGAACGGACCGACGACGGTGATGACGCCCAGAACGACGCAGGCGAGCTTGGGAGCGCCGGACTTGGGGTCGACCTCGGCGAACTTCTCGGGCAGCTGGCCCTTGCGGCCCATGGCGAGCATGATGCGGCTCGTGGCGCCGTAGAAGGAGTTCATCGGGCCCATGGGTCCAAGTGTGGCGATGACGAGCATGGCCAGGTACAGGAGCATGTTGATGCCCTTGAGGCAGGCAAGCGCGGGAACCGGGCTCTTAACAAACTCATGCCAGTCGAGGATGGTGCCGAACGAGTAGATGCAGACCATGTAGAAGCCGCCGGCGGCCAGCAGGGCTAGGGAGATGATCTTGCCGAACTTGTTCCAGTTGAGGCCCTCGGCTGCTTCCTCAGCCTGCTGGGGAATGGTGTCGAAACCGGCGTAGAAGAACGGAGTCAGAACCAGGACCGACACGATGCCGGCGAACAGGCTGGTGCTCTCGGTAGCGGCCTTGCCGCCGCCAGCGCCGGCGACCTGGGAGAACACGGGCATGGCGTTGTCCGGCGAGCCGGTGAACAGCGAGACGCCCATGGCGAGCAGCATACCGCAGAGCAGGGCCTTGGTCAGGAAGGCCTGGAGCTTGGCGGCCGAGCTGGCGCCGCGGAAGTTGAGGAAGATGACGTAGACTGCAAAGCCGAGCGCGATCAGCGTCGGGAACAGGTAGACGTCGGCCCCCAGGATGGTGTAGAGCTTGACGGCGCGCAGCCACTCAAGGCCGGGCAGGCTGCCGAACATCTCGGACACGAGGGTCGAGATGGCGATGGCCTCCCACGGGCACAGGATGCCGTTGCCCAGGGCCAAAAGCCATCCGGTGATGTAGCTCAGCGTACGGCCAAAGCTACGATCGACATACTCGACGATGCCGCCCGAGATGGGGATAGCAGCCGTGAGCTCACCGAAAACAGCTCCGACGGGCACGAGGAAGATTGCACCCAAGAGGAATGCGATCATAGCGGGAACGGGACCGCCGCCCACGACCATCCAGTCGCCGACCTGCAGAACCCAACCGGTACCGATGATGGCACCGAAGCCGATGGTGAAGAAGTTCCAGAGCGAGAGCGTTTTCTTCATGCCGCCGTTATCCTCGACTGCAACTTCTGCGTTCTTGTCCGCCATTGTTCCCCTCCTTTCCTGTTTGACGCCCTTGGCGTCACCCCTTGCGCGGTCCGTTTTGCCGCGCGCTTTTATTCCATGGCTTTAAGATACGGCCTTGGCGCAGCAGCGCCGCTCGCAGCTCGACCGAAGGCAGAACTGCAAAACGAGCGGCGCCGTTTTTGGGACGAACGGCGGGAGACGTCATTCGTCTTGGACGCTTTCATCTTGTCTGCTTTTGAAGACCTGTTGCCGTGACGCTTGGCGCGCGGCGCGGCAACGTTCATACCATTTGTCAGGCTTTTGGCGCACATACCCATGTGTCGTGCATCTTTTTATGTAGGATAGACAAGTTACACATGAGGCAAGGTGATTCGAATGGCATACGGATACAATGACGGCGACCAACGGCCACAAAGCGTGCGCCTTGCCGGCCGCACCACGCCAACGCCCAGAAGCACCTCCGACAACGACAACCCGCAGCGCCCCCAAGAGCAGCCCGGGACTTCTTCGCGGCAACAAAGCCGTACCGCGCAGCAGTCAGACCGCGTGAGTACGAGCACACGCCAACGCCAGACCGACACATCGCAGCCACGCCGCTACGATCGGCATAAGACCGACTACTACGTCAAGCGCTCCTTTTCGCGACCTCAACGCGATCGCGGCAATTCCGCCCCTCACCCCGCGTCGCACACCACAAGCCACGCGCTTCCGGCCCGCCGCCTACGCCTTGCGCTTTGCTCCATCGCCGCCTGCCTCGTCTTTGTGTTTTTGGGATCCTGTATGTCCCACGGCTCGGCCGGTCTCCAGCCCACCGCCGAGGACAAGCTGCTCAAGGCCCCCGTCGCGCCCGGTTATTCTTTTGCCTTTTCGACCCCGCGCTCGCAATGGCAAGCCGGCACGATGCCCCATATCTATCAGATCGACCCTGCGTGGTCGGAGCTGCCTTACGCCGGCGGCACCATCCGCCAAAATGCCTGCGGGCCCACGTGCCTCACCATGGTCTACATCTTTAAGACGGGACGCACCGATATGACCCCCGTCGATATGTGCGCGCTTTCCGAGGCGGGCAATTACGCCCCCACCGGTGCAACCGAATGGTCGTTTATGACGAGCGGCGCGTGGCAGTTGGGACTTAACGGAACGGAGCTCCATATCGATCGCGACTCGATGACCCAGGCGCTGCGTTCGGGAGCGCCCGTCATCGCCGCCGTTCGGCCGGGCACCTTTACCAGCGTTGGACACTACATCGTGCTTTACGGTATTGACGACGCCGATCAGATTGGAGTCTTCGATCCCAACTCGGCCAGCCGCAGCGCCCGCCGCTGGGGCGCCGTAGAGGTCCTTAACGAAGTCGAAGCCATGTGGGCCTACTACTAGTCATTGGGGACAGACTTAAATGAGTGGTCGTTGAGGACAGCCTTTAAGGACTGTCCCAAGCTGCCGGCAGGAAAGGAACGTCCCCAAGTGCCGGGTTCCAATGACTAGGTGAATAGCAAAAGCCCCGCAGTCGGAGCGGACTGCGGGGCTCATGAAGAGAG
>CAJMAZ010000029.1:0-28117 GCA_905211535.1 uncultured Collinsella sp.
AAAAAAGCCCCGTCCCAAATTAGCTACCCCCATCGGCTATCTCCTGCAGCCCACAATTCGGTCGAAAAGTGGGCTGCAGTTTCCCCGGGCTCGGCAAAGAGCGGATACAGCGGCTCCTTGCCTACTCCCCCAGCAGGGCCTTCTCGGGCGTGATCGGCAGCGAGCGGACCTGGTGACCGGTGGCGTGTGCGACGGCCGAGGCCACGGCGGCGAGCGGTGTGTTGATGACGACCTCGCCGATCGACTTGGCGCCAAACGGGCCCGTCGGCTCGTAGCTCGGCTCAAAGGCCACGCGAATGCTGCCGATATCCAGGCGCGTGGGCAGCTTGTAGCTCATAAAGTTGCCGGTGCGCAGACGGCCGCGCTCATCGTGCTCGACAATCTCGTAGAGCGCATGGCCGATACCCTGGGCAATGCCGCCCTCGGCCTGGACGCGCGCGAGCGCCTCGTTGATCACGGTGCCGCAGTCGACGGCCGCCGCGTAGTCCACCACGGTCACCTTGCCGGTGGCCTTGTCGACCTCGACCTCGGCAATGCCGGCCATAAACGGCGGGGGCGAAACGGGCAGGCAGGCAGAGGCATGCGAGGTGAGCGCGTCGCCGCCCGCGATGTTCTTGACACACAGGTTGGCGAAGTCGCGCAGCGTGAGGTAGCGGTTCTGCTCGCGCGCGGCACGCTCGTCGGACAGGCGCACGTACTGGCCATCGAAGACCACGTCGGCGGCGTCCACATCCCACATCTGGGCTGCCTTGGCGCAAATCTTCTCACGCAGCTCGGTCGCGGCGTTCTTGGCGGCAAGGCCCGTCACGTACGTACCCGAGCTCGCGTACGAGCCGGCGTCGAACGGCGACACGTCGGTATCCACGCCGCGCACCACAATGAGCGAGCTCTCCACGCCCAGCTCTTCGGCGGCAATCTGCGCCAGGATCGTGTCGACACCCATGCCGTTATCGGTGGCACCGGTCGAAAGCGTAATGAAGCCGTCCTCCTCAAGGCGCATGTCGATGCCGGCGATATCCACGTTGGAGATGCCCGAGCCCTGCATAGTGAGCGCGCAGCCCAGGGCACGCACGCGGTCGCCCAGGTCGACGGCCAGCGGCTTGTCGCGCCAGCCGATCATGTCCATCGCGCGCAGCAGGCAGCGGTCGAGCGCGCAGGCGTTGAGCTTCTCGTTGTAGTACTGCGGCATGATCTCGCCCTCGTGCACCATATTCTTGAGGCGCAGGTCGGCGGGGTCCATGTGCAACATGTCGGCGAGCTCGTTGACGGCGCTCTCCACGGCAAACTGGCCCTGGGTGGCACCGTAGCCACGATACGCGCCGCCGCGGTTGGTATTGGTGTAGACGGCGTCCCAGCTAAAGCGGCTCGCCTTCACGTGGTTGTAGATCGGCAGGCTCTTATGGCCCGACAGGCCAATCGTCGTGGTAGCGTGCTCGCCGTACGCGCCGGCGTTGGACAACGTGTGCAGATCGATGGCCGTGATGGTGCCGTCGTTCATGGCACCCAGCTTAACGGTCATCTGCATCTGGTGGCGAGAGTTGCCCGCGGTGATGGTCTCCTCGCGGGTGTAGCAGCAGTAGCTCGGACGGCCGGTCTGCTGGGTCACAAACGCAACGAAAATCTCGCAGCAGCCCGTCTGCTTGGAGCCAAAGCCGCCGCCGATGCGCGGCTTAATGACCTGCACCTGCGACTGCGGAATATCGAGCGACTGCGCGACCATGCGGCGCACGTGGAAGGGCACCTGCGTGGAGGTGGTCACCGAGATGCGGCCGAACGCGTCAGTCGTCGCAAAGGCGCGGAAAGTTTCCATGGGCGCGGTCTGCGTGGCCTGGCTGGTGTAGGTGCGGGTGAAGACGATGTCGCTCTGGGCAAAGGCCTCGTCCAGGTCGCCATAATCGCTGGTACCGCTGCATACCAAGTTGCGCGGAACATCGCCGCCCTGCGGGAACATAAAGGTCACGTCGCCCTCGGGATGGACCACGATGTCGTTATCGAGCGCCTGGGTAAAGTCGAGCAGCGGCTCGAGCACCTCGTAGTCGACCTTGATGAGCTTGAGCGCCTTGTCGGCGGCCTCCTCGGTCTCGGCGGCGACGATCGCCACCTCCTCGTTTTGGTAGCGCACCAGGTTCTCGAGAATCAGACGGTCGTAGGGACTCGGCTGCGGATAGCTCTGGCCGGCAATGGTAAAGCGGCGCTTGGGCACGTCCTCGTAGGTGTAGACGCCCACCACGCCGGGCACCTTCAAGGCGCGCGACGTATCGATGGAGCGGATCTTGGCGCGGGCATAGGGGCTGCGCTTGAGTTTGACGATGAGCGCACCGGCGGGCACCATATCGCCGGTGTAGACGGGACGACCCTCGAGCAGGGCCTTCGAGTCCTTCTTGGGCTGCTTCTTGGTGATCTGCTTGTACGCGACACCGTCGGAGCTCGTATCGTTGACCGGCAGCTCGGGCATCTCAAAGCCCACCTGCACGCCGGACTCGTTGAGGAAGCGGACGATGGCGCGCAGCTGGCTCTCGTAGCCGCTGCAACGGCACAGGTTGCCGGCGAGCTGGCGCGAGAGCTCCTCGCGCGTGGCGACGAGGCTCGGGTCCTCCTTGGCGGCACGGGCGAGCGCCAGCACGTTCATGATAAGGCCGGGTGCGCAAAAACCGCACTGCTCGGCACCTTCGGCAGCCATTGCGCGGGCGAGTGCCTCGGACTCGGCCTTGAGGCCCTCGAGCGTAGTGATGGAGCGGCCCTCGACGCGCGCGGCGGGAACCGAGCAGCTCAGCACCGGGTCGCCGTCGAGCCACACCGTGCACAGACCGCAGTTGGTGGTTTCACAGGCGCAGCGCACCGACGCGCAACCCTGCTCACGCAAAAGCGAAAAGAGCATGGTGTCGGGGGCAATCTGAACCTTGACCTTGCGTCCGTTGAGCGTAAAGGAAAGATCGATGAGTTTAGCAGCCATTAGCGCACCTCGCTAGAATCGACGCCGGGCACGCGGCGGCAGGAATACTCGTCCGTGGCGAACTTAGGAATCTGCACGCCCTCGAGCTCGCGGGCAAGCGCGGCAGAAAGCTCGATGCCAGCGGCGCGGCGCACGGCCTGGATGGCGAGCGGGGCCGAGATGCGGCGGCGGTAGTCAGCCGAGCCCCACAGGTTGGTGCCGTAGCTCAGGGCACGCACGGACGCGGCCAGGACGCGCAGCTCGTCCTCGGAAGGCTGCTCGTTCACCAGGCCGCACGCCTCGCCCTGCAGCAGGGTCGCACGCAGCGGGCGGGCGCCCACGGTGACGTGCCAGGTGTTGTCCCACCAAGCGGCTGTGACGTTGAGCGAGGGGAAGTCGGTCGCAGCCTTGCGCACGGCCTCGTAGCTCGCGCGGTAGTCGTGTTTAACGACCACGATGTGCTCGATCACGTCGCGCACGTAACCCATGTCGACGAACTCGGCGAGCGGCACGCGGCCGGCGCCCGTCAGCTCAACATAGGAATCAAGCGCGAGGAAGGCGGAGAGAACGTCCGAGAAACCAAAGCGACCGTAGATGCTGCCGCCCACCGTGGCGGTGTTGCGCAGCTGCACGCCCACGATATCGTGGACGGCGAACTCAAAGACATGGTTGACAAGCGCGTTGAGCTCGGCATGGCGCTCGAGCTGGCGCAGGGTACACATGGCACCGATGCGAAACTCGGTCTCGGTCTCCTCGATTTGATCGAGTCCGCAGGCCGAAAGGTCAATCGCCGTCGCCACGCGACGCGAACCCAGGCGCATCCAGATGCCGCCGCCCACAATCTTGTTGTTGCGGTTCTTCTGTAAGAGCTCATAGGCTTCGGCCGCGTTTCCAACACGGACGTAGGTACCGAACTTGAGCACGTTCTCCCCCATCTCTTCACTTGTCCAGTACTTTTAAGTGTACCAAACGAGGAGCCGCACACCGTTTTAGGACAAAATCCACCCACCCATCCATAACTTGCGGTGATATACGGACTGATTAGTCGTTCTGGAACGCAAAACAGTCCGTATATCACCGCAAGTTATGAGGAGTCCTCCGGGATAGAAAAGGCTCCCAGCCAAATAGCTGGGAGCCTCATCACATGCTATGTCGAGCGAAGATTTAGCAGACGCCCTGGGCGAGCATGGCGTCGGCGACCTTCAGGAAGCCGGCGATGTTGGCACCCATGACAAAGTTGCCCTCCTGGCCATACTCCTTGGCGGTGTCGTCCACGTTGTGGAACATGCCGCGCATGAGCTGCTCGAGCTTGCCGTCGACCTCCTCGAAGGTCCAGGACAGGTGCTCGGCGTTCTGGCTCATCTCCAGGCCGGACACGAGCACGCCGCCGGCGTTGGCAGCCTTACCGGGCATAAAGGCGACACCGTTCTCCTGGAAGTAGGTCGTGGCCTCGATGGTCGTGGGCATGTTCGCGCCCTCGCCGACCACTTTGCAGCCGTTGGCGACGAGCGCCTGGGCATCCTCGAGCAGCAGCGTGTTCTCGCGAGCGCAGGGCAGCGCGATGTCGCAGGGCAGCTGCCACACGCCGCGGCCGTCGCCCTCGTGCCACACGGCGTTGGGCTTCTCGTCAACGTACATAGCGAGCGTAACGCCCTTGTCGTGGCCGGAGCGCTTCTTGTTGTAGACGTGCTCGAGCACGGTGTAGTCGATGCCGTTGGGATCCTCGACCCAGCCATGGGTGTCGGAGCAGGCCAGCACCTTGCCGCCGAGCTGAGCGACCTTCTGGACCGCGTAGATGGCGACGTTACCGGAGCCGTGAACGACGACGTTCTTGCCCTCGAAGGAGTCGCCGCGGCTCTTGAGGTACTCGTCCACAAAGTAGGCCAGGCCGTAGCCGGTGGCCTCGGTACGGGCGAGCGAGCCGCCAAAGGAGAGGCCCTTGCCGGTGAGGACGCCGGTCCACTCGTTGGTCAGGCGCTTGTACTGACCGAACAGGTAGGCAACCTCGCGGCCGCCAACGCCCAGGTCACCGGCGGGAACGTCGGTGTTGGGGCCGATGTGGCGATAGAGCTCGGTCATGAAGGACTGGCAGAAGTGCATGATCTCGTTGTTGGACTTGCCCTTAGGATCAAAGTCGGAGCCGCCCTTGCCGCCGCCCATGGGAAGGGTGGTCAGGCTGTTCTTGAGGATCTGCTCCAGACCCAGGAACTTGAGCATACCCAGGGTGACCGTCGGGTTAAAGCGCAGGCCGCCCTTGTAGGGTCCAATGGCAGAGTTGAACTCGACGCGATAGCCGCGGTTGACCTGAACCTTGCCCTGGTCGTCGACCCAGGGAACACGGAACATGACGATGCGCTCGGGCTCGACGAGGCGCTCCAGCAGGGCGGCCTCCTCGTACTCGGGGTGGGCGTCGAGTGCCGGCTGGATGGTGCCGAGGATCTCGGTCGCGGCCTGGATGAACTCAGGCTGCTCGGGATAGCGGGCCTTGAGCTCTTCGAGAACTTTCTGCGTGTAGCTCATGCTTCCTCCAATGATGGGAAACGAAAAGTGTCGGTCGCGGCACCCTATGCGCCGCGAACTTTATCGAGTATGGATAATATCGCACTGTTGCAGCAAAGTTTCGCATAAGCCGACGAGCAGATGTTTCATTTTGATTACGATGCAGGTAGAAGCGTTTTTGAGTGTCTGACATGCAAAACCCGTGTTTCAAACCTGTTTCGTCCACGTGTTCCAAACCACCACAAAGGTGCCTGTCCCCAATGTGGTGGTTTTGGTGGCTAGAGGATGAGCTGATGGTAGTCGGCGGGGGTTACGCGGCCTTCGGTGGCAGCGCGGAAGGCCGCGAGGGCATCGCCCGAGAACGGCATGGCCCAGCACAGCCCGCAGCCGGCTGTGATGGAGCCGGGCAGCGGCATGATGCGCCCGGGCACACCGGCGGCAAGACACAGCTGTTCGCATTCCATCACATCGAAGGTGCTATCGAACGAAACGATGATCTTGCGTTCGTGATCAGAGGCATCGCCGAACGAGGCCTCGCGGTGCGACTCGCGATACGCCGCGGCGGCCGCTTCCTCTTCCGCAGTATGTCCACAGCCACCGCAACCGCAGGTACAGGGTTCGGACCCGTCGCAAGTGCAAGGTTCCCCGGTATCGGGGCAAATATCGTGAGACATGGCAACTCCAATCGTCTAGGCGAGAAGCTCGGCCGCCGCAAACTCCTCGGGCGTATTGACGTTCTCGAAGCAGAGCGTCGAGCCTGCGACCTTAACGATCTGCGGCTCATCCATATAACCAGCCTGAACGCGATTGATCAGGCAGCGAATGCGCTGACGGTCGCAGGCGAGTAGCTCTTGGGCAACCGGCGCACACGCGTCACGGCGCCAGACAGCACAAAGCGGCTCAATCCCCCGCTCCTCGCGCGGCACGCACACGTCAAGCGCCTCGGCCTCGACACAGCCGGCAAGGGCACCGATTAGCTCCGAAGAGACAAACGGCATATCACAGGCGACGATAGCAACGAGAGGCAGCCGGGCCGCAGTCAGCGAACTCGCGATGCCGCGCATGGCGCCCGCCGGCCCCTCAAGGTCCGACACTATTCGCGGCACCAGGCCGCCAAACGCGCGCTCCTCAAGGTAGACAAGCTCGCTGGGACGCGAAGTCGTCACGACCAACTCGCCGGCAACTGGCGCCAGCCGACCCAGCACGCGTTCGATGAGCGGCTCGCCGCAAAACGCCATGCGCGCCTTATCACAGCCCATGCGCGAGGACAGCCCACCCGCTTGGACGACACAAGAAAGATCGGCACGTCTTACGGTAGTCATACGGCAAAACACCTCCATCGGCATGCTCGAAACCCGGTGCACGAAGCTAAATACAGCCACCGAAATAGCAGCGCTACGAAAAGCTCGTGCAATAACAAAACAGCGCCTTTGCGGCACGCAGCAAGACCGCGAGCACAAAAGCGCTGGTAGCATATGGCGGGAACGTATGTGAATCGAACACATCCAAGACGTTTTGCACGCCTCGCAACGGTTTTGAGGACCGCGGAGCCCACCGGAGCCCATCCGTTCCCAAGTGCGGCGGTATTTTACCAAACTAGCAGGGTAGTCTTTTTGGGACGGGGCTATTTTAGCTGCCCCATCCGGAGCCCTCAAAGCTTAAGACATATTTGACATAGGGTAGCTAAAAAAGCCCCGTCCCAAAAAGACTACCCCGGTGTCGTGCCACGAAAACGGGCCATCTACTACGTTTGACCGGCATGGGTCGAGCATACCCGCGTTTTTAGAAAAACGGCAAACCGTCTACCTGCGGTTTTAATTTCGCGAATTTCGGAATGGTTGAGGGTAGTCGACTAAACGTAGTAAATAGGCCCTTTTCGTGGCGATCAGCCCGACTCAAGGCTCAAGGTGGCCAGCTTCGGCTGGCCACCCTCAAAGTTGCGGTGGAATAGTTCCTGGAAGAGGTATCTAAACCGGAAAACAGGAACTATTTCACCGCAACTCAAGGGGGGGCGGGGAGGCTGATCTAGCGCAGGGAGCGCAGGCCGCCGGCATCCTTGTCGAGCACCGTAAAGCGCACGGCATCCAGGTGCTCCAAGATGCTGATGGCGCGTTTGCGCGACACGCCCAGGGCCTCACGCAGCACGCTCGTGGTGGCTGCGCCGCCGGCTGCCTCAATGGCGGCGGCGACGAGCTCGCGCGCATGGGCCTCGGCGGCAGCGGACAGGGCAACGTCGCGCTCGACCTTAACGATCGAGCGGTTGAGCGAAAGTTCGCGCAGGGCACGCGTCATGGTGTCGCGATCGAGCTGCAACTGTTCTCCCACCTCGGGCAATGTCGGTGCATCGAGGCCGGCTTCGTCCAGCAAGACAACGATACGTTCGCAGGCCTCGCGCACCACACGCGCCGCGGCGGCAGCGGAGTGCGGGTCGAACACCTCGGCGCCCTCGGAGGCGCACACGCCACGCGAGCGACCCTCGGCAATCAGGGCTGTGGCAACTGCGTCGCCAGCGGTAGGCCAAGCAGCATGGGCGACGGCGCCGGGCGTAAAGCCCGTCTCCTTGGGAGACGCTGTGTGCATGGCTGACAGGGTAGCCGCCAGTGCGTCCATCGCAGCGTCGAGCACGGCGGCATTCGTATACAGCGTACCGCCCGAGCCGGCAAGCTCGCGAACAACACCTCGCGCCACCAACCCGTGCAGTACGGCATCGACCTCGCCGACACCAAGATCCAAAGCCTCGGCAACATCAGCCGCCGTAACCGGCAGCGTCTGCAGCGCCAGCCAAGCGCCCACACCGCCCGCGATATCGCCGGACTCGATCGCCGCATACAGTGCACGCTCTCCTTCGGCAAGCTCGCGCGAGCGACGGCAGCGCGAAAGCAGCACACGCCCGCCGCCAATAAGCATCACGGGCGAATAGGACAGCACAACGGCATGGTCCCCGGCACGCAGCGGCAGCGGGTCTTCCAGGCGCACCTGAACGATACGGGTCTCGCCCACCGCCATGGGGGCCTCGCCCTCCATAAGCATGATGCGGCCGACGACCTCGGCCGTGCCGGCCATCACATGCACGCGCGCGCCCGACTCGAGTACGCGCGGCTTGGCGCCCTCGCGGCCCAGGTAGGTGAACGTCATCATAAAGCGCAACGACTGACCAAAGCGGCCCGCCACGCCCAACATCTCGCCACGGTCGAGCGCCGCGACACCGTCACCAACCAAGTTGAGCGCCACACGCTGACCGGGCAGCGCCTGCTTCGTGTCGCCATGCACCTGGATCCCGCGTATGCGGCAGGCCGTACGCGACGGCAGCGCGACGAGATCATCCCCCACCGCGACGGGCGCATCGTGCAGCGTTCCCGTCACCACGGTACCGGCGCCCTTGATCGTAAAGCAACGGTCGATGGGCAGACGCGGTGCGGCATCGGTGAGCTCGGCACGGGCACGGCAGGCATCCCAGCAAGCGGCAACCTGCTCGTCGAGCGCAACCAGCAGGTTATCGATTCCCGCGCCGGTCTTGGACGACACGGGCACGATCGGCGCGCCCGCAAACACGGTACCCGACAAAAAGTCATCGACATCGAGCTCGGCAAGCTCGGTCATCTCGGCATCAGCCAGGTCACACATCGTCAGCGCGACCACCATGTGCGTAACGCCCAACAGCTCCAGCACGTGCACGTGCTCGCGGGTCTGCGGCATCACGCCCTCGACGGCCGAAACCACCAGCACGGCAACGTCGATGCCTGTCGCGCCCTGCACCATGGCGCGCAAGTAATGGGCATGCCCCGGCACATCAACCAGGCCGACAATCTTGCCACTCGGCAGCGCCAGCTCGCCAAAGCCCAGCTCCACGGTCATACCGCGACGGCGCTCAACCTCCAGACGGTCGGGATTCTTGCCGGTCAACGCCTCGATCAGCGCCGACTTACCGTGGTCGACGTGGCCCGCCGTGCCAACGATAACGGGACACTCCACCAGCGCTTGAACCTCACTCATCGAGCAATCGCCTTCTTAACGCACGCAACGAGCGTCGACGCCGCCGTCTCGATATCGCGGTCGCCAACGAGCGTGCGCACATCAAACAGAATGCGGTCGTGCGAGGTGCGCGTGACGACCGGCGTGTCGAAGTCCTGGACAAGCGAGCGCTTGAGCGCGTCGACCGTCAGGCGCTCGTCAGCAAGACGCACGGCAACGCACATCGTGGGCAGCTCCACGGTAGGCAGCGAGCCGCCACCGGGGGTCGACGATTCTTCGACAATCTCCAACTCAACGGCACACGGGCAGCCAGCCTTATCGAGGCCCGCCACCATCAGCTCGCGCAGCTTGCGGGCACGACGCTCCAGATGATCCTGTGGAAGCGTGAGCATGCTGAGCACCGGAATATCGCGATGGGCAACATCGGCGCCGTCCATGTAGATACGCAGCGTGGCCTCGAGCGCCGTGAGCGCCAACTTGCCCGGGCGCAGGGCGCGCATAAGCGGGTGCGACCCACAGGCCTGGACCAGATCGCGACGGCCCATGATAATGCCCGCCTGTGCGGCACCGAGCAGTTTGTCGCCCGAGCACGACACCAGATCGAGCCCTGCTGAAACCGAAGCCGGCGTGGTTTCTTCGCCGCCGCGCACAAGGATGTCGTCGGGCAACAGCGCGCCCGAGCCCTGGTCCTCGTAGAACAGCAGGCCATGCTTGTGGGCCAGGGCGGCAAGCTCCCGAGAGCCCACCTCCTCGTGAAAACCCTCGATGCGATAGTTGGAAGGATGGACCTTAAGGATCATCGCCGTATCGGGCGTGATGGCTTGCTCATAATCAGCCAGGTGCGTGCGGTTGGTGGCGCCGACCTCGACGAGTTTGGCGCCCGAAGCCGCCATGACATCGGGGATGCGGAAGCTGCCGCCGATCTCGACAAGCTCGCCGCGGCTGACGATGACCTCTTTGCCTGCGGCATGGGTCGCCAGCACCAGCAGCACAGCGGCGGCGTTGTTGTTAACGACCAGCGCGTCCTCGGCACCGGTAAGCGAGCGGATCAGCTGCGCGGCATGTTCCTTGCGCGACCCACGCGAGCAGGTGTCCACGCTGTACTCGAGCGTGCTGTACCCGCGCGCGACCTCGGCCACGGCCTTTGCCGCCGACTCCGCGAGCGGGGCGCGGCCCAGGTTGGTATGGATAACCACGCCCGTAGCGTTTACGGCGGGACGCAAGCTCGGCAGCGCGGAGCGATGCGCACGCCACTCGATGGCCGAGGCCAGCTCGCGCTTGGAACGCGGAGCGGCACCGGCACGAATGGCGGCGCGCTCCTCGTCGAGCTCGGCCGTGACGGCGGCATGCACCACCGCGTCGCAGGTCTCCCCCGCCGCCTTCACAACCGGCCACTCTGCGAGCAGCTCGTTGACGGAAGGAATAGCGCGAAGGCAGGCGCGTACCTCATCGGACATGTTCTGGCTATCGCTCATGTGCGGCCTTTCAAAACCAAAGGTGAATCAATCGTTCGAACGTCAAACCATCAGCCAATTCGATCGGCTGAGTCAATCAATCGCTATTATCCTCGCGCGCCGCGATCTTTTCCACGCGAACGGCGTTTTCCTGGGTGAGCGCGGCGCCCGTCAACGGGTCCCAACGCAACGGCGTATGGTCGAGCGGGCCCACGCCCAAGCCTTGAGCGCCACCGGCATCGGCGCCAAACGAACGCCCACCGGGGGCGGCCGACGTAAAGATGCACGCCGGATGCAGATAGGGCGTCGTCTCCACGCGCACGCGGTCGCGGCCCATATCGCTCGCGAGCTCGACGATCTCGCCGTCGGCGATGCCCATGTGCGCAGCAGCATCGGCATTCATCTGCACGGCATCCAGATCCGACCCAGCCTCGGCGGCACCTTGGGCCGCGAGCCTGCGCGAGGTATGCGACTCAAAGGGACGGTTGCCGCTAATGAGGCGAAACATCCCCGGTCCGGGCTCCACCATGGGAGCGATCCAGTTGGGTACACGACCCAGGCCGGCTCGTTCCCATACGTCGCTTGCCAGCGCAATTTTGCCGCCATCCAGGGGAATCGCCGGCTCACCCGTGCGCGACGGCAGCGCCACGCCCGTATCGGCCCAACCGCGCTCCTTGAGTTCGGCAAGATCAATCCCAAAAGGCGCCACCTGGGCAGCCGCCAGATCGTCAGACGTAAACTGGAAGTACTCGCCCACACCACACGCCTGTGCCAGGCCGGCAAAGATCTCCCGGCCGGGACGCGTGTCATCATGCAAGACCGGCAGTACGGCGTTGCGATAGAACACGCGCGCATCGTTGCGGCCCACGACCGTACCGACGCCGCGGTCGGCCTCCAGATACGTCACGTCGGGCAGCACATAGTCGGACGCACGCGCCGTCTCGGACCAGCGGATATCGATCGTCACGAGCAGGTCGAGCTGTTGCAAGATACCAAGCCACGCATCGGCGTTGCCGTAACCCGCACCGGGGTTGCTGGCATAGACGATGAGTCCGCGCAGGTCGCCGGCAAGAATTGACTGGCCAATCGTCGTGCACAGTCCGCGCACTGGGTCGACCAGCGGGTAACGCTCGGAGCCCAACTTGGGCTCACGTGGCACCGCCGGCGTCGCAAAGTGCGCAGGGTCCAAGTCGCCCAGCGCGAGCGGCGTCGGTGGGTTGAGCGCACCGCCCACATGCCCCAGGCAGCCCAACAGCACATCGACCAGGCAGATAGCGCGCGCCGTCTGGGTGCTGTTGGCATACGCAATGCCAATGCCACCGTGAAAGCCCGCGTCGACAACGGCGGCAGGCGCCGCAGCAGCCAGGTCGCGCGCCGTGGCGGCGATCTCTGCGGCCGGCACGTCGCACATCGACTCGGCCCACTCGGGCGTCCAAGCACGGGCCGCCTGCGCCAGCTCGTCAAAACCCGTGGTATAGCGGGTCACGAACTCGTGGTCATACAGGCCCTCGGCAATGAGCACATGTGCAATGCCCAGCAGCAAGGCCAGGTCGCAGCCCGGGCGCACGCGCAGCCAGCGGTCGGCAAGCGCAGCCGAGCCACTGCGCCGGGGGTCGACCACGATAATCTTCGCCCCACGGCGACGGGCATCGTTGAGTGCATCAACGGCCCCCATCGTCGACGAATCGACGATGGAACGCCCCAGGTACATGATGCAATCGGTATGCGCCAGGTCGGAGGCGGGGCTGTAGCCCAGGCTGTGCTCCCAGCCGGTCAGGCGGCTCACCTCGCAGGCGCCGTCGGCACCGTACACGTTGGGCGAGCCCAGCGCGTGCATAAAGCGATAGGCCCAGTAGCGGTCGAACGAGGGCACACCGAGCGTCATGCCCAGCGCACGGGCACCATGCTCGTCAATATTCTCCGCGAGGCGCGCCGCGATCTCCGAAAACGCCTCGTCCCAGCTCACCGCATCGAACCCCGAGCCATCATGGCGGCGTCGCATGGGGTGCAGAATGCGGTCGCGCTCGTCAAACGGCATTGCCAGACGATGCCGTCCGCGGGCGCACAGGGCACGCGCCGCGCACGGGTGCCCCGGCACCGGCAACTCGGCCACCACGCGACCGTCCACAACGTGTGCCGCAAAGGCGCAATCGGCATAGCATCCCCCGCATGTCGTCACCACGGAGCGACCGTCATGCATAGCTCTCGATGCCATCTCGATTATTCCTTCCAGCTCAGGGGTTCAAACACCACCGCACCACAGCCCTGCCACCAGCTGCCGCGACGCAAAGCCCACAGCATCCACCGCAGCAAGACACGAAGAGCCTCCCAAAAGGCAAACGCCCCTCGGGAGGCCCGTACGTCATTCCGGCTTATTACGCCTCGGACTTCTTGGCGTAGATAAACCAGTAGCCGAGCGCGACCAGAACCGCGCCGCCCACGATGTTGCCCAGCGTGGCGGCGGACAGGTTAAACGCAATGCCCGCGGCGTTGAGCGCATCGGCGCCGGCGACGTCGGCACCGTAGCCGCACGCGTGCATCACGGCACCCATGGGCAAAAAGTACATATTGGCAACGCAGTGCTCAAAACCACAGGCCACAAAGGCGGCGATGGGCAGCAAAATGCCCACAACCTTATCGACCACGGTCTTGCCGGCGGTACCGATCCACACGGCCAGGCACACAAAGATGTTGCACAGGATGCCGCGGAAGAAGATCGTCACCCAGTCGACCGTCACCTTGCCGGCGGCGACGCTCACCATGGAATTGGCGACCGCCTCTCCGTTGAGCTTGTAAATGCCGGCCATGTACACCAAAAAGACGATGAACAGGGCCCCGGCAAAGTTACCAAGCCACACGACGAGCCATGCCTTGAGCATCTGAACCAGGGTGATCTTTTTGCTCTTGAGCGCGCAGACCATAAGCGAGTTGCCGGTGAACAGCTCGGCGCCGCACACCAGCACGAGCACCAGGCCCAGGCAAAAGCACAGGCCGCCCACGACGCGCTGGGCGCCCCAGCCCAGCGTGCTATCGCTCAAGAACACGGTAAAGAACAGGCCGCCGAAGGCAATGAACGCGCCGGCGAACATTGCCAACAGAAAGGCCTTTGCGACCGGCAGGTTGGCCTTGGTCACGCCGGCGGCCTCGGTCTTGGCCTCGATCGCGGCGGGCGCCAGGCAATCGGGAGCGGGGTACTCCACCTTGGAATCTGCCATGTCAATCACTTCTTTCCTAATCAGCAGGGACAAGCGCTCCTATTGCTCTTGCCCCAAGCGGACAAAGTGGGAAAAGTCGTTGGCGGCCACGGCGTCGTACACGGCGTCGACGGCCTCAAAGACCTCCGGGGACATGGGGTTATAGAACTCCGTATCGCCCGGCTGAATCCCTATGAAGACGATATCTTCGCACGATTGCTCAATCTCTTCGATCAGAATCGACAAGGGAAGCGAATGCGTGGTGAACATCGACTTGCGGGCCACATCACGTTTGTCGAGCAGGCGGATAGCGCCGACGGGCAGCGCCATGTCGGCGGCATCGACCAAAACCAAACGCGGCGGACGCTCGCGCTTGACCTCGATGATATCGTCCTCGGGCGTTTGGCCGCCGTCGATGGTGTACCAACCGGCGATGGGTGCGTCCTCCATCTTTTTGGAGAGCACGGGGCCGGCGGCATCGTCGGCACGCAGCACGCTTACCGCCGTGAGCACGATACCCGCAAACGGGGCGCCGTTCACACGTCCATCCACAACGCGACCCATTACTGCAACCTTCCCGTCAGGTACACGCCCGACACATCGCGCACGCGCTCAACCAGATCGCGAAACTTCATTAAGAACGCGACCTGCTGGGCATGCAGGCCAAAGTCGTCATCGAACACCGAGATGCCGGCCTTGGCAGAACCGCGAAAACCGCGCTCGTCGAGCAGCGCATCGCAGGCCTCGAGCAGCGACGGCACCGCCGCCTTGTCGAGCTGGCACTCGCCAAAGGAGCGGATGGCCTCAAACTTGGTTTTGGCCTCCCCCTCCGGCAGCGCGTCGACGAGCGAATAGAACACATCCACCGGCACCGATAGGCGCGGCTCAAAGCAATCGAGCACGCCGGTGTGGTGGCCCACGGCGAGCGTGTAGTACAGCACGTCGCAGGCCTCCTGGGGAACGTCTTCCTCGGTCTCCACAAACTTACGCGTGAGCTCGTAGAAGACCACCTGGTCGGGCGCGTGGCCCAGGCAGGGGTCGGCGACGCCCTCGGCGGCCTCGTCGCTTGCGCGCGAGGCATCGCCAAAAGAGCCGCCGAGCATACCGGGGCCCGCAAAGTAACCAGAGCGGTCCGTGAGCTCCATCTAGCGACCTCCGGCCAGCACCAGATCCTGCAGCGCCGAGTACACCTCGACGCGGCGCGGATCGTCCTGCTTGTCGATGAGCAGCGCCATGGCACCGCGGATATCGCCCTTGGGCGCGCCCTCGAGCGTATCCATAAACTCGTTGGCCAGGTCGCGGCCGTAACGGTAGCCGCTCATGGCGCGAGCTTCGCGCTCGATGGCAACGCGCAGCTTGTACGGCACGCCGGGGTGCAGGATATCGGCCTGCTCGCCGGCGGCCTCCACCGTGGTCTCGGCATGGAGCTTTTGGTCCAGCAGACCGAGCGCCATGGCAAAGCCGTAGATGGTCTGCGCGGGGCTGGGCGGGCAGCCGGGGATGTAGACATCGACCGGCAGAATCTTGTCCGTGCCGCCCCAGACGCAGTAGTTGTCGTAGAAGATGCCGCCGGTGCAGCCGCACGCGCCATAGGACACCACAATCTTGGGATCGGGTGCGGCCTCAAAGGCACGCAGGGCCGGCATGCGCATGGCACGCGTCACGGCGCCGGTGTACAGCAGCACATCGGCGTGACGGGGCGAGGGTACGACCTTGATGCCAAAGCGCTCGACGTCGAAGACGGGCGTGATGGAACCGAAGATCTCGATCTCGCAGCCGTTGCAGCCGCCGCAGTCGACACGGTAGACGTACACCGAGCGCTTGATCTTCTTAAGAAGGGTCGCCTTGGCCTTCTCGATGCTCTCGTCGAGCTCGATCTTGGTCGGGCGGTACTGAAGCCGCTCGGACAAAAGCGTGGGTTCGGCCATGGTTACTCCTCCTTCGTATCAAAATCCATGATGATGCCCTCGACCGGCGCGGGACCGGCGGGAATCTCGGGCGCATCGGGGTTGAGCTCGCGGTCGATATACTCCGGGTTCACGCCGTGGCCGCCCAGATACTCCATGCCGGGGCCCTGGGGCTCACCGGACGCAAGCGTCTCGTTGGCGACCATGCCGGCGGCGTTGCCGGTCTTTACGGCCGAGGCGGCGCGCAGGGCGTCGAGCTCGCGCTTGCACTCCTGGCACATACCGACGGTACGGGCGGCCTGCTCGGCCTCCATGCCGCCGGCCTTTTGCAGCAGGCGCTTGGCGTAGTCGATCTCCTTGTGCGGGGCAAACGGCTTGCCGCAGCGCGAGCAGTGCTCGAGCGTATAGACGCTCTTGCTGGTGAGGTCATCCTTGCTCATGACGGCCAGCTCAAACTCCTCGGTGAGCTTGATGGCCTCCATGGGGCAGGCTTCCTCGCAGCGGCCGCAGAAGATGCAGCGACCGTAGTCGATCGACCAGGTGATGGTATCGGCCGCAAGGTCGGTGTCCATGCGAATGGCATCGGCCGGGCACGCCACGCCGCAGGCACCGCAGGCGATGCAGAGCTCGGCATTGTGCTCGGGCTTGCCGCGCATGTCCTTGTTTGTGGGGAACGGCGCAAACGGGTACTTGACCGTCGCGTCGCCGGCCTTGGCGTTGACCTTCCAAAGCTTCAGCATATTAGAGCGCCTCCTCATCGAGCGGAGCGGCCATGGTGCCCTCGCCCGCAAGCGGAGACTTGTCGCGCCAGACGTTCTCGAACTGCTCCTTGTCGAGCACGTGGTCGCGCTTGGCGGCGACATCGGTCACCGTCACGCGATCGGTGCAGGAGTAGCACGGGTCGAGCGAGCCGACGATCAGCGCCGCATCGCCCACGGTGTTGCCGCGGAACATGTAGCGCAGGACCGGCCAGTTGCTGTACGTGGCGGCCTTGGCGCGCCAACGGTAGCACTTCTGGTTGTTGCCGAGCATGGCCCAGTGCACGTCCTCGCCACGCGGCGCCTCGGTGGCGCCGATAGCGTACTTGTGCGGGGTGTACTCCCAATCCGTGGTGAGGATGGGGCCCGACGGGCAGTTCTCGAGCATGGTCTCGATCATGTCAATCGAATCGTAGACCTCCTGGATGCGAACGGCGGTACGGCCGAAGGCATCGCAGGTGTCGGCCGTGGCGGCATGCATCTTCTGAATATCCGGATCGGCGTAGCCGTCGAAGGGATGGTCAAAGCGCACGTCGCGGGCATAGCCCGAGCCACGCATGAGCGGGCCGACCGGCGAGAAGTCGCGTGCGATCTTGCGGTCCAAGATGCCAATGCCACTCGTACGCTCAATAAAGTTGGGCGTGGAGAGCAAGACGTCGACGAGCTCCTGAACCTCGGAGCGCAGCTGGTGGATGGTCGTGAGCGTGGAGAGCTTCTGCTCGGCCAAAATGTCGCGACGCACGCCGCCGATCACGTTGAGGCCGTAGGTCTTGCGGTGACCGGAGAGCTTCTCGGCCAGGTCCATAGACTTCTCGCGGACGCGGAAGAACTGCTGGAAGCCGGAGTCGAAGCCCGTGTAATGCGACGCCAGGCCAATGTTGAGCAGATGCGAGTGCAGGCGCTCGACCTCGAGCATGATGGCGCGGATGTACTGGGCGCGCAGCGGGACATGAATGCCCTGGGCGCGCTCGACGGCCTCGGCATAAGCCACCGAGTGGGCGCAACCACAGATGCCGCAGATGCGGTCGGCGAGGAACGTCACGGCGTCATAGTTCAGGCGCGTCTCGGCAACCTTCTCCATGCCGCGGTGCACGTAGAACAGACGGTAGTCGGCGTCGACGATCGTCTCGCCCTCAACGAACAGGCGGAAGTGGCCAGGCTCGTCGGAGGTAATGTGCAACGGGCCCATGGGGACGAGCGTCGTCTCCTTGCCCTTGGTATCGGCCAAGAACTCGTAGTTTTCCATGTCGCTCGCGGGAGCGGGACGGAAACGGTAGTCCATGGAGTCCTTGCGCAGCGGGTACAGGCCGCTGGGCCAGTCATCGGGCAGCACCAGGCGGCGACGATCGGGCAGACCCTCGGGAATCAGGCCAAACATATCGCGCAGCTCGCGCTCGCCCCACACGCAGGCGGGAACGAACGGCGTCACGGACGGGAACGTCATCTTGGCGGGATCGACCTCGGTGCGCACGGTCACCCAGCCGGGGTCCTCCCCCTCCATGGAGATGACATAGTACACGGCGTAACGGCCGCACAGGCTGCGCTCATCGTTGCCGATGATCACGGGAATCCAGCCGTAGCGCTCGTAGTACAGGTAGTGGACGGCCTCGGGCAGCTTGTCCTGCTTGACGGTAATCGTCAGCTGGTCCTCGCACTGCCACTCGACCTTCTCGATGCAGCCCGGAACGGCGCGGCGCAGGGCCTCGACATGGCTCTCGCAGCGACGGGCGTACACCTTATTCTCAGTTTCAATCATTCGTTACTCCACCTCGCTCTGAGCGGTCTCGGTACCGAACACAGCGCGGTACATCGGCGTCGCGTGAAGTTCCTCGGTGCTCTGCTCGAGCACGATGCCGGTCGCGGTCTCCACACCGTGCACGAGAGGCAGCGGGGTGGCGATGCCAAACCACAAGATCATGACGGCCAGGATGATTTCGGGGATAAGCATGAGCGCCGGGGCCTCATGCTTGCCCATGCCCTGGGGTGCATGGCCGAATACCGACTTGAGTGCGATGCGGGTGAGCGCGGAGATGGCCACGGTAAGACCGAGGGCGACCACGACGACCAGCCACATGGGACCGGCGGTAACACCGGCGACAAAAGTCAGGAACTCGGAGATAAACATGCCAAAGGGCGGGAAGGCACCAAGACCGAGCAGCGCCAGGACGGCGAGCGCGGCGGTTGCGGGAGCAACCTCGACGACACCCTGAATCTTGGCCAGGCTACGCGTGCCAAAGGCGTGCTGGATGTTGCCGGACACGCAGAAGGCAAGCGTCTTGGTAAAGCCGTGGAACACGCAGTGCAGCAGGGCCGCGGCGATACCCAGCGGGCCGCCGATACCCAGGCACAGGGCGATAACGCCCACGTTCTCCACAGACGAGTACGCAAAGCGGCGCTTGAGGTCGTCCTGGCGAAACATGGAAAGTGCCGCCACCAAAATGGACAGCGTGCCGACGATCAACAGCAAAAGTTGCGGATACTCGGCGCCCACGGCCTGGATAGTAAAGCCGTAGAAGCGCATGATCACGAGCATGGCGCACTTAAGCAGCACGCCCGAGAGCAGGGCCGAGACAGGGCTCGGGGCCTGGGAGTGGGCATCGGGCAGCCAAGTGTGCATGGGGAACAGGCCGGCCTTGGTGCCAAAGCCGATCACGATAAACGCAAAGGCGAGGCGCATGAGCGTCGGGTCGAACTGGTCGGCATACGGCAGCACGCACGACAGGAATGCGGCCTCGTGGGCGTTGGGAATCACGTCGGCGGCATTGGCGTAGATCAGCAGGGTACCGAACAGGCCAAAAGCCACGCCGGCGGTGCAGACCATCGCATACTTCCAAGAAGCCTCGAGGGCCGTCTTGTTCTTGTAGATACCCACGAGGAACACGGTGGAAAGCGTGGTTGCCTCCACGGCGGCCCACGTGAGGATCATGTTGTTGGACAGGCACGCGAGCAGCATGGTGAACACGAACAGGCTAAACAGCGCAAAATACTGCTTGGCGCGCTCGGCGGGCATGGAGCCCTCCTCGATATCGGCCTTTACATAGGGCAGCGAGAACAGCCCCGTAAGAAAACCGATAAAGCCAATAAGCAGCACAAAGATGGCGCCCAGCGAATCGAGGTGGAACCACAGGCCAAGAGCGCTCGCGGTGTCGCCGCTCATAAGGACGTCACCGGCCGTCACAATCGACAGCACCAGGACGGCTGCGACGGAGACCAGGTTGAGACCGGCAAACACGTTATAGGACGTGTTCTTGGGCAAAAACGCCATGACCAGCGAGAACACCAAAGGAGTCGCGAGCAGGGCGAGAATCAACGTTTCCATGGACTACCCCCTCAGCTCGGACAGGTCGCGCGCATCGAGCGAGTGGGAGTCGTCCCAAATGCGACGCACGACGATGGACATGATGATGACGGCAAAGATGGCGTCGGTGGCGATACCGATCTCGATGATCTCGGGAGCGGTGGGGGCCAAAAGCGCGAGCGTCACGTGGCTGCCGTTTTCCATGAGGCAGTATCCAAAGATCTGCTTCATGATGTTGCGCTGCGAGATGATGCAGGTGAGGCCCACAAAGAAGTGAGCAAAGCTAATAGCGAGCGCAGGCGTTGCGACCTCGGCCGTGGGCAGGCTGATCTGCGTCACGACGGCAAAGCAGATCGCGACCTCGACGGCGATGATGCAGATGGCCCACGCGGGCTTAAGGCCGGCCTTGAGCGATGCGTCGCTCGGCTCGCCCATCTTCTTGTATGCGCGGTTGAGGATATAAGGGACCAGGACGACCTTGGTGATAAAGGCAGATCCAGCCCACATAAGCAGCTCCTGCGCACCGGTGGTGACACCGAGCGTGGCGAGAAGCCCCACGAGCACCAGCGACTGCACCGCATACCAGCTGATGGCGTGCTTGATATTCTTGGAGACGACCACCATGGTGGACGTGACGATCAGAAGGCCGCCAAGGATGTTGACGATCGAATAACCCATGTCGTTCTACCTCCTAACCGATCCAGCTGGCCGAAAGCGGGCCGCTGACGATAACCATGATGATGAGCACGATGAACACGAACGCCATCGCGCGGGGAAGCGGGGCTCCCGCAGCGACCTCGTCACTCGGCTCGCCGGGCAGGCAATAACCCATCCACTTGAGGAACCAGGCGAAGGTGGCGACGGTCTCGGCGACCATGATGCACACGAGCACCAGGATCGCGACGTTGCCGGCACCCACGGAAAAGCCGCCGGCGATAATCTGGAACTTCGAGAAGAACGTGTTCATGGGCGGCACGCCGGCAATGGCAAGCGCGGCGACACCAAAGCCCACGCCCGAGATCGGGTACTTCTTTACGATGCCGCGAAGCTTGGGCAGCAT
Organism: uncultured Collinsella sp.; assembly: GCA_905211535.1. GTDB lineage: Bacteria > Actinomycetota > Coriobacteriia > Coriobacteriales > Coriobacteriaceae > Collinsella. The sequence continues at coordinate 21,075 of CAJMAZ010000029.1, forward strand.
ACGCGTGCCGAGCGTAAAGGAGAACGAACCGGCAATCAGGAAGAACAGCGTCTTGGCGAAAGCGTGGTTAAAGATGTGGCACACGGCGCCATCAAAGGCCAGCTGGCTGCCAAAGACCGAAAGGCCCAGACCAAAGAACACATAGGAGAGCTGGGCGATCGTGGAGAAGGCCAGCAGACGCTTCATGTCCTTTTGCGGCAGGTACATAAGGAAACCAAAGAGCATGGTGACCATGGCGTCGATAATGGCGACCCAGCCCACGATCTCGGGAATCTCGCCGGCAGAGACGAGTGCACGCGCGAACACGCACACGCCGACCTTGACCATCGAGGCACCATGCAGGTAGGCCGAAACAGGCGTCGGCGCCTCCATGGCCGAAGGCAGCCACATGTACATGGGGACCTGTGCGGACTTGGCCCAGGCCGCAAACAGCACGAGCAAAAGGACGATGGCCTTAAGCTTGGCGTCGAGGCCTGCAATCGCGGTAATGGCGAAGGTGCCGGTGCGGGCAAACACGATGGCGGCGCCCAGATACAGGCCGAGCGCACCGATATGCGTGATGATCAGGGCCTTCATGCCGGCCTTCTTGGCCGTAGGCGTCATGTAGTAGCTAATGAGGCCCCAAGAGCACGCACCCGTGATCTCAAAGAACACGAGCTGGCCCAAAAGGGTCGAGCTGTACACGAGGCCGGCCATGGCGCCGATGAAGGTCGCAAGGTACGCGTAGAAGCGACGACGCGGCGCGTCGGGATGCTCACGGTTATTCTCGCTCATATAGGGAATCGAATAGATCACGACAAGCAGGCCGATACCCACAAAGGCGGGCGCGAGCAGCGTGCTCATGCGATCGAAGGTGAATCCCATGACGAGGGTCTGCCCAAACGAGATCAGGGGGACCTGCGTGTCGGGCATGCCGGCGCCAGCGAAATTCGCGGCGAGGGCGATGGTGCAGACCGTCGAGACGGCGGCACCCAAAACGCTGAACCACTTGGCGTACGGACGGGGGAACAGGGCGACGAGCACCGAGGCCACCATCGGGGCCGCGATAGCGACCAAGCCGAGAAGGGACAGACTGACTGCAAATGACATTGTTTCTCCCTTCTCCTACACGCCGACGACCACGAAGACAAACGCCAGAACGGCGATGCCCACGACGGCCCAGGTCTGATTACCGAGTACCTTAAAACGCGAGCGCGAGCAGGAGTTCTCGATCACGCCGCATACGACAAAGTCGATCAGGCACTTCACCAGGAAGATGACCGCGCCCAGAACGGCGGCGGCGCCCACGGTTGCAGGCTCGCCCCAGGGGACGAAGATCGCGCAGAACCAGGCGACGACCAGGACCTGCTTCATGGACATGGCGAGCTTGGCCATGGCGAGCGACGGGCCGGAAAGCTCGGCGAGCGGACCTTCCTGAAGCTCCTGCTCGGCCTCGGCCTGATCAAACGGCAGCTTGCCGAGCTCCATATAGCAGGCAATCGCAAAGGCGATGCCGGCGAGGATCACGGCGACCGGCGCGTCGACGGCGCCCGTCATGATGTGCTGACCCATGGTGGCGATGTCGGTGGAGCCGCACACCAGGGCGGCGGCAAACAGCGCCAGCAGCATGGACGGCTCGATGAGCACGCTCATGAGCAGCTCGCGAACGCCGCCGATACCGGCGTAGGCGTTGGACGAATCCACACCGCAGAGGGCGAAGAAGAAGCGGGCGAGCGCCAGGCTGTACATGATGGTGATGGCGTCACCAAAGACCGGGATGGGGCTTTGTGCCGTAAAGAGCGGCAGACCCATCGCGAGCATAAAGGCGACGGCGAAGAACAGCGGCGGCATAATGCGCAGCGCAAAGCTCGCGTCCTCGCTCTGGGACTCAGGGCGCGCAAAGAGCTTGGCCAGGTCGCGGTAGTCCTGCATGATGCTGGGGCCGCGACGGTTGTGCATCTTGGCGCGGATCACGCGGCCGAGACCGGAGAAGAACGGCGCGACGGCCATAACGACCACGCCCTGCAGAACGGCAAGTACGATGTTGTTCATGCTCTCCCCTCCTTAACCCATTTGCACGGCGAGCACGAGGAACACCACGAGTGCCGCGACGATGTAGCAGATATAGATGCTGTAGTTGCCGCCCTCGAGCTTAGTCGCGAGGTCGGCGAGCTTTTCGACACCCTTATGCGGAGCATCGACGAGAACCTTGTCGGGTACGGGCTCCACAGCCTCGGCCACACCGGTGAGCTTCTGGAAGAAGTGCGCGATGGACCAGCAGACGGCCGTGCAGCGGTCGCGCAGCGTGTAGAGCGGCTGCATAAACCAGGACACCTCGGAGGCAAAGGTCGTGGCCACGACGGGCATATGCTCATTGGGAGCATAGCCGCATGCCCACGGCTGGGACTTCTGCACCTTGCCGACGGTCTTGAGCTTGCGATAACCGCAGGCAAGGCCGACAAGCACCACGAGCGCAATGGCGATCGCGGGCGTGGAGGTGGCAGCGCCGGAGTACTGGTTCATGAGCTCCATGCCCTCGGCGGCAAACACGCCACCGTACGGATGCAGCACGGACGCGGCGACATCGACCAGCACGGGCGCGATCACGGGAGCGCCGATGCCCAGCACGACGCAGATGGCCGCGAGCAGGCCCTGCGCAAACACCATGGGGGCGGGAACCTCCTTGGCATTGGCAGCGGCCTCGGAGCGGGGCGCGGAGGCAAAGGAGACGCCATAGGCCTTGACGAAGCACGTGACAGCCAGAGCGCCGGTAATGGCAAGCGCGACGGCAGCGAACACGGCCACGATCATGACGGCCTTGTCGCCCTGCATGGCGGCGTTAAAGAGCGACTGGTAGGTAAACCACTCGGACACAAAGCCGTTGAAGGGCGGGATGGCCGAGATGGCAAGCGCGCCAATAAGGAAGCAGATGGCCGTTGCCGGCATACGACGGAACAGACCGCCCATCTTCTCCATATTTCGCGTACCCGTGGAGTACAGCAGCGCACCGGCGCCCAAGAACAGCTCGCCCTTAAACATCGCGTGGTTAAACGTGTGGTAGAGGGCGGCCATCAGGGCCAGGACGGCGATGCCGACGGAGTTGAGCGCCATGGCGGCCATGGAGGCGCCGACGCCGAGCAGAATGATGCCGATGTTCTCGACGGAGTGATAGGCCAGCAGGCGCTTGATGTCATGCTCCTGCAGGGCGAATGCCACGCCGAGGACCGACGAGATCGCACCGAAGACCATGACCATAAGGCCCCACCAGACCTGAACGCCCGAGGCGGAGAGCAGGTCGAGACCCACCTTGAGGATACCGAAGATACCGATCTTGATCATGCCGCCGGACATGAGGGCCGACACGTTGGACGGCGCCTCGGGATGTGCCTTGGGCAGCCAGCCGTGCAGCGGGATGATACCGGCCTTGGCGCCAAAGCCAAAGAAGGCGAGCACGAAGCACACGGATGCGACCGCGGGGCTAAACTGCGTGGCGCGGAAATCCGCAAAGGCAAACGAGCCACCGGCGAAGTTGGTCATGGTGAGGAAGCTCGCCATGATGAGCACAAAGCCCACGTGCGCGATCACAAAGTAGAGCCAACCGCCATGGATGGAGTTCTCGTTCTCCTCGATCACGACCAGGAAGTACGAGGTCAGCGACATGAGCTCAAAGGCGACCAGGAACCAAAACACGTTGTCGGCGGTAATGACGAGCATCATTGACGCCACGAAGGTGTTAAAGAAGAAGCCGGCGCGGCCCTTTTTGCCCGGGTACTCATCAAAGTAGTTGAGACCGTAGATCGAACCGGCAAACGCGAGCACCGAGATGAGCGCCACGAACAGGCCGGACAGCTGATTGAGCAGCAGCTGGAAATGGGCAAACGGGAAGAACACGATGGTGTCGACCGACGTGACGTCGCCCAGCACGGCCTGGATACCGGCCACAAACGAAAGCACCGCAGCGACGGCGCCGATAAGGCAGCCGGCGGTCTTGGCGGCGTTATCGGCCTTGATCAGCAGAACCGAGGCGAGCGCACCGATGCACGAGACGGCAAGCGATGCGATAAGCAGCGTCATGCTATCCATTGTTTACGCTCCCTTCTGCTTTCTCGGACAGGCCCTGGGCCACAGCGGTAACGTCGACGACCGGGCCGTTTTCGATCGAGCGCAGGCGCTTGGCCTCGTCGAGCTCGCGATCAGCCGCGCCGCCCATGACGGTCAGCGCCTTGGTGGGGCACGCCGCCACACAATGCGGGCCGTCCGGATCGAAGGCGCACAGGTCGCACTTGACAGCGCAGGTGTACTGGCCAGGAGCCCACGTAAGCAGGCTGCTCAGGGACTTAGGATACGAAGGCGTCGGGTCGCACATGCCTGCGACACCGGCGATAGACGTGCCATCGGGATGGATGGCTCCGAAGGGGCACGCGATGGCGCACAGCCTGCACCCGATGCACTCCTGCTCCTTGACGTGGATGCGGTCGCCATCGTGCTCGATGGCATTCACCGGGCAGACCTCGGCGCAGGGGGCACCCTCGCAATGGTGGCAGGCAAGGGCGGCCGAAATACCGCCGGTCTTCACGAGCGCCAGGCGCGGCGTATCCTGAAGACCCTGCATCCGGTGGGCGTCGGCACAGGCGGACTGGCATGTTCCGCAGCCGATGCACCTCTCCGGGTTGATGTCGATGAAGCGGTTCATCCCCACTTCCTTTCAAAATAACGGGCCGGGCTCCCGAACGTACGGGACGCCCGGCCCAAAAAGCCAACGAGAACGGGACTACACGATTTGATTCACGTGCGTCTCGTCGTCGAACTTGGCGGCGCCGGGCTCAACGTCCTGGGGAGCGGCGGCGTCGACCAGAGCCTGCTTGAGCTCGGTGTACTGACGCTCCACCTCGCCCTCTGCCCAGACCTGGTCGGCAATGGCGTCGACCTGGCAGGCGGAGAACTTGTCCTCGGGCGTGTGCGAGACCGGGTCGACCTTGTGCATGGTCAGCTCGTTGCACTTGCCGATCCACCACTGGTAGGTCATATAGACCGTGCCCTTGTTGATACGGTCGCTCACGTCGGCGCGGCTGTATACCTGGCCGCGGCGGCTGTGAATCGAGACGATGTCGCCGTTCTTGATACCGCGCGCCTGGGCGTCCGCGGGATTCATGCGGACAAAACCGGGCTCATCGGCAAGCAGCGCCAGCGTCTTGCAGTTGCCGGTCATCGAACGGCAGCTGTAGTGGCCGACCTCGCGGACGGTGCACAGGATGAGCGGGTACTCATCGTCGGGAAGCTCGGAGGGCGCCTCCCAGTCGTGCGCCATCAGGTTGGCGCGGCCGTCCTTGGTGGTGAACTTGCCGCCTGCGAACATGTCGGCCGTACCGTGGTCGTTCACGTCGGTGCTCTTGACGGGCCACTGAGCGTAGCCGCCCTCGGGAGCCATCTTCTCGTAGGTCGCGCCCACAAAGTTGGGGCACAGGCTAATGCACTCGTTCCAGATCTGCTCGGTGTTGTCGTAGTGCATGGGGTAACCCATACGCGTGGACAGGTCCGCGAAGATCTCCCAGTCGTGGCGGCACTCGCCCTTGGGCGGAACGGCCGCGTCAAAGTGCTGGAAGCTACGGTCGGATGCGGTAAAGACACCCTCGTGCTCGCCCCAAGAGGTGGCAGGCAGGATGACGTCGGCGAGCATGGTCGTCTGCGTCATAAAGATGTCCTGGCAAATGAACAGATCCAGCTCGGAGAGCGTCTTGCGCATACCGGCCGAATCGGGCTCGGTCTGCACCGGGTCCTCGCCGTAGTTGTAGAAGCAGTGCACCTTGCCCTCGTCGACCAGGTGGCCCAGGTCGGTGAGCTTGTAGCCCTCCTCGAGCGGGAGCTTTTCCTCGGGCACGCCCCAAGCCTTGGCAAACTTGGCACGCACCGCCGGGTCGGTGACTTTCTGGTAGCCAGGGTACAGGTTGGGCAGCATGCCCATATCGCAGGAGCCCTGGACGTTATTCTGGCCACGCACGGGCGCGAGGCCAGAATTGGGTTTGCCGATCTGGCCGGCAACGCAGGCGATGGAGGCGATGGTGTGCACCGTCTTCAGGTTCTGCTTCTGCTGGCATACGCCCATGCCCCAGCCAATGATGGCAGAGGGCTTCGCCGTGGCGTACATCTCGGCAGCTTGGTGGATCAACGCGGGCTCGACACCCGTGATGTCCTGTACGGATTCGGGAGTGTAGTTCTTGATGGTCTCCCACCACTCGTCAAAGCCGTTCGTATGCTCGGCGACGAATTCCTTGTCGTAGAGGCCATCGTTGACCAGACAGTTGGCAAAGGCGTTGAGGAACGCAACATTGCAACCGTTCTTGATCGGAAGGTAGAGATCGGCGATACGCGCGGTTTCGATATGGCGCGGGTCGGCGACGATGATCTTGCAACCCTTTTCTTTGGCTCGCACGATACGCCTTGCGACGATGGGGTGCGAATCGGCAGGGTTATAGCCGAAGAGGAAAATGCAGCCCGCATCCTCCATACCGGGGATGGAGCATGACATGCAACCTGAACCAACCGTGTCCATCAGACCGAGGACAGTAGGGCCGTGTCAAGTACGGGCGCAGTTGTCTACGCTGTGGGTGCCGATGCACGCACGCGTAAACTTCTGCATGACGTAGTTCGCCTCATTGCCGCCGCCTCGCGAAGAGCCGGTGGTCATGACAGCGTTAGGACCATATTCGTCAATTATGGCCTGCATCTTAGATGCGGTGAAATCCAGTGCCTCGTCCCAGCTTACGCGCTCAAGATCCGCGCCCTTAGTGCGGCGGATCATCGGGTGCAGTACGCGAGGAGTCAAGATCTTGGTGTCGTTGATGAAGTCGTAGCCGCTCATGCCCTTAAGGCACAGCTCGCCCTGATTGGTGATGCCGTTGAGCGGTTCGGTACCCACGACCTGGCCGTTTTGGACCAGGAGGTTAAACTGGCAACCGGCGCCGCAGTACGGGCAGATCACTTTATGCTTCTCCATGACACCCTCCTTCCTTTTTAATATGAGCAGGACATTGTCAAGAGGCAAAATCGGGCCTGGCCCCAACGAT
>CAJMAZ010000030.1:0-28044 GCA_905211535.1 uncultured Collinsella sp.
CCGAGGGAAAGGCTCAGCCGCCACCCTGCAACCTACCGGGAATTGCTATGACGTACGTTGGCTGATGAATTGGAAGGAAAGGTCAACGGAGGCTGAAAGGCAATTGGTTCAGCGAAAAACCCTGACGAATCTAATTCGCCAGGGCCCCACCAACGCTCACTCGTCGTTCATCGTTAAAGCTAGATATTCTCTTCCGCCCATTTCTCGAAATCGAGTTCTCGTCTCTGAGCAGTTCTGTAGACTTCCATGTCTTCGCGAGCGCCCACCACTACGATGGCCATCTTTTCTTTAATTCTGATGAGGCGGTACACGATTCGAATGCCACTTCCCCTGAGCTTGATTTTCATAAAGCCAGTCAAATCCGTACCTGCCTTGTTTCCAAGAGGCTTGCCGAATCCGCCTTCGTTCTGCGGCAATGGATTCGTTCTGATTTTTTCTATAGCCTTAAGGACGATCTTTCGTTGAGAGCCGTCCAGACGCTTAATATCCTTGAGAGCATCCGGGTAGAAAGCGACTTCGTACCCACTCATTCAAACTCGACCTCATCCATCTGATCGAGTTCGTCCTGGCTCACACCCAGCTCTTCCATAACATCAGACAGGGAAACAAGCGCATCGTCACTTGCCGCAGTCACCCTCTTAAGTGCCAACGTTAACAAGGCGAGGTCCTCCTCCGCTTGCTTCGCTTCCCTATATTCATCGGGTGTCACAATCACAAACGCCGGCTTGTTGTGTTTGAGAACCACAACAGGATTGTCGTCCCCAACCTTCGAAAATGCAGCCGAGCCCTTACCGTGGCTGAAATCGCTAATTGGAACAAGGTTGTCGAGCATCTGCAAAGCAGGCATACATACCTCCTAAAAAAGAATTCTTTTTCGAATTCATTTTATCATTCTTTTTTGCTATATTGTGCCGCGCAACCGAAACAACCTTTTAGGATGCGAATCCGAGCTTAGAATGACTGTCGGCCCTCGCACCGCCCTTGCCTCTTTTATTACGTCAAGTGGTATACAGCGAATCAAAATGGCGATCTAAAGTGCGCGGCACTCGCCTCGCATCGCTAAAAAAACAAACTGCTCCCCACCCACTCGGGCAAGGAGCAAGCCTCATTTTTATAATCAGACTGAGAACCACGAATGCAGAAACACAGGCGACTTCAGTCCCTTATCGCCGAGAGACGTTATTGTGCAGCCATTTCTTTAAGCTTCTCGGCCATCAACAAACACACGTCTTCCGATTGCGGGTACACGCCAAAATGATCGAAGAAACCATGGTCACATCCGGCATATTCGATGACCTCGACATCGATTCCTGAAGACCGTAATTTTGTAGCCCATTTTCCATCGGGGATACGAAGCGGATCGTATTCGGATGTCACGATAGTCACCGGGGGGAAATCAGTGCAGTCCTCAAGCATTAGCGCAGAAATCAACGGGTCATGAGGAGACATTTTTCCGTGTGCACAAAGTTCGACCATCGGGCCGTCCGAATCGCGAAGATGGTCGATGCGAAAACGCGCAACGTCCTCTTGATCGGCTATCGCAGGAAAATCCTCATATCCCTCGCCCTGTTCGCCCGCAAGGTCGACTTCAGGATAGATTTCGAAGGCATGGGCTACAGCTCCAGCACCCCTGAGCTGAACACACGCATTAGTAAGGCTTCCTCCCGCGGAGTCGCCGGCGACCATTATTTTATGAGGATCGATTCCGAGATCTCCGGCATGCTTGCGCACATAATCAAGAGCAAGAACGCAATCCTCGATCTGCCCGGGAAATGCCGTCTCCGGCGCCAAGCGGTATTCTGGATAAACCACCACTGCACCAGACTTTTCGGCGATGAACTCGAGCTGATGTTCAAATTGCAGAACATTCCCCGCCATAAACGCGCCGCCATGCAGGTAAACAAGCGCTGGACTTGCCTCCTTATGATTTGGTGGCGTCCAGACGAATAAATCTATATAGCGATCGGCCGCCTCCATGAGGATCTCATCGCGCTGAACCTCACCATCGAGTAGGCGGTATGTCGGCTTATCCGGGCGATGACGCATTCCAATAAGGCTCGTCCAGCTCGGAGACATGCTAACATTCCGCATCTTCTTGCGAGATACCTCGAGAATTCGTGGGTCAAGCACATGCTCTCTTTCATCATCAGGAACCGGACGAATTTGAACCTCGAGCCCCCTCTTCTCGGTTATAAACGAGCGACCGGAGATGGCGCCAATCAACGCCTCGTCGTATTGTCTACCCATCTTAAATCCCCTCTCGGCGATAACGCCAAATCGATATTTCCATAACTTTTGAGATAACGGCTTATGATGTCCTCAGTTGTCGTATATCTATGTACTAAAGAAACTGAAGACCAAGGGGTCCACCATGCCTGCAGCAAAAGACGAGCTCACTCAGCCAGAGCTTCTCTATCAGACCGTTGAAAACGATATCCTCAAGAAAATAGTTTCTGGCGAACTCCCCGGCGGCAGTCAGATTCCCACCGAAACCGAGCTTTGCAAGCAATACAAAGTAAGCAGGATCACCGTAAGACGCGCCGTACAGAATCTCATTGACCAAAACTTGCTCTACCGTCTGCGAGGCAAGGGAACATTCGTAAACCCATCGAAGCTCACTCTGAAACGAGGAACAAGCACCATTTTCAATTTGAGCTCCGACCCTCAATACGGCGATAAAACAACCAAGTCCATCTTGGAAACAGGCTTGATCAAGGCTGATGCCCACATTGCACGGGAGCTCAAAATTGACAACGGAACCGTAGTGCAACGAGTTGCGCGCTTGGTTTATATCGAAAATGCCCCCTGCGCCATCGACACCGTTTATGCAACGCAGGGCACTCTACCCGGACTACTGGAGCTTCTCACAGACAATGCCAGTCTTTTCGACCTGATCGCCAACCATTACAGCATCGCAACCGGTATTGAGAAGCTCAAAATCACCGCAGGAATAGCGGGGCTCCAAGAAGCAAACCTTCTCGGTTATATCGTTGGAGCCCCCGTGAGCGTTGTCGAGCACGTCACATATGCCTGCGATGAAATACCGCTCCACTATTCAAAAACCGTTTGGCGAGCAGACGCATCGTCCTTCGAGTTCAGCATCTCAAAAGATGGACGCCTTCTCTAGCCCAAAATCCCCAGGACGCCGAGCACAATACCCGCAGCGAGAATGCCCACAATCTGCCAAATAATTTTGACCTGTTTCTTATTGCAAAGACACATGATCCCGAACGCGCAGAGCGGCAAAAGAGCCGGGAATATCCCATCGAGCGTTTCCTGCAACTTAAACGCGGTGTCACCGAAGTTAAGAGCGAGCGGAGTGGTAACTGCAACGGTGGTCGCCACCATTCCACCAACTACCATTAGTCCCACAATCGCCAGGCCAGACGTAACTTTGTGCATTACATCAGAATCGTTCAGCTTCGAAATCATGCCACTGCCAAGCGAATAACCATACTGAAGCCCAAACCAGCGGATCAGGATCGTTGGGACATTATAAAGAAGCAGGAACAGGATTGGGCCGAGCAGACTGCCCGAAAGGCAAAGTCCTGTCACAACGCCCGTCGCAATCATGCGAAGCGTACTGGCAATCAGTGAATCTCCAATACCGGAAAGCGGAGCCATAAGCGATGCTTTCATGGCGTTAATTGAGGCGGTGTCAAAGTCCTGATTGTTGGCGTTCTCCTCCTCCATGGAGGCCACAATGCCGGCGACCAGAGGATTAAACGTAACTTGAATATTGTAGAACTCAAGATGACGCTTATATGCCTCAATCCGGTCTTCAGGCTTATCGTATAACCGCTTGATTACCGGAATCATGTCGTAGCAGAAACCAACGTTCATTTGTCGGTCAAAGCTCCACATGATGTTGAGTGGAAAGCTACGCCAAAATAACGCCTTTAAGTCTTTCTTGGTTATTCTCTTATCGGTCGATTTATTTGACTCCGGCGAGAGCTCAAGAACATCATTAGAATTCGTTGTCATCGTCAACCTCCTTAGCGACCGCCGCACTGGCAGGCATAAAAATGTGAGCCATATTGAGAATCCCAATCAGGATCAGCGAAAACGCCACGATACCGATCGTCGGAATGTTTAGATAGGCACTCAGCAAGAAACCTCCAAAGAATAGGAAGCTCAGCTCCTTGGTGGACAGGATTGACATAAGCTGCGCAAATCCAAGCGCGGGCAGAATACCCGTTGCGATCGTAAGCCCATTCGTAAGCCAATCAGGAATGGCGTCAATCAGTGCCTGAACAGCATCATTTCCAACGTAAAAAGCCACGCCGCAAATCAAGCCAAGCGCAATGATGTAGAGAATTCCATTGGTCCACATAGCGGCTGCAATCGTTTTGGGGTCGTCTTTTTCGGCACCACGATCAGCCCAGACAGCCATAGGAGGCGTAACAACGCTATACATAAGGCTGTCAAACATGCCGGCAAGCACCGCAGTGGGCATAGCAATAGTCAGAGCGGTCTCGGGACCCGCACCCATAGTAATCGCAAAGGCTGTTCCCAAAACTGAACCAACAATTACGTTGGGCGGCACGGCAGCACCAACCTGCCAGACCCCCATGAACGCGAGTTCGAGCTGGAAACCAACAATAACGCCAGTCGGAATATCACCCAAAAAAAATACCGACAATCGCTCCGAGGACAATCGGCCGCTCGACCATCGCAGTACCGAGTAAATAATCCGATTGACCTATCGCAGCGGCAAGACCAACCAGAAAAGCCTGAAGCAGCATATTTCTCCCTCTTCCTACAAATCAAAACTTGTTACGATGCGTTTTTTCTCGCTAGCAACCTGCCTTACCTCGAACTCGATTCCATCAGCCATGGCTTTCTTAATTTCATTAATATCGGATTGGGAAAGGCGCACAGCAGGGCCAAGCTCCTTTACGCTATCCCCCAACGGTCGAGCGCCGCCTAAATTCACAGACGTTATTTTTGGACACGCACGCGCAACTTCACAGGCGTCATGTACATTTCCCGCAACAACAATTAGCTCGTATTTATCCACCGCGCTTCCGTTAAGGGCCACGATGGAATCTTCTACACTTTTGACAACCAATTTGGCATCAGCGGGTTTTGCAATTCGCAGCGCTTGAATTCGCTCTTTACTTGCGGCGTACTCATCTGAAACTACAAGAATAGCGTTTGCTTTAAGCGTTGGATACCAAGAGAACACGGTCTGCCCATGCACTAACCGGCTATCGACGCGACACAGTTTAATCATTTTTCCCCTTTCTCGACTTGAGCACAGACAATCATCCTTGACTGCTAATGGCATATTACGTTATATGACGTAATATGCCATTACATAATATCTTGAACGGTTGAATATCACCGTTAAATGGTATTTATCTCTAGAAACAAGGGGGGGCGCAATCCGTCTAGACACAGTGCGTCGGGGCGGGAGGGGCCGAGTTTCCTCCTGAGCGACTCTGCTTGCAGCCGGAGCGAAAGGGGGAAATCTCGGCCCCTCCCGCCCCGGCCGACCAGGTCAACTACACCGTGTGCTGCGGCAGGTCCTGCAGGGCGATGACGTCCATGCCCATGTCGTTGGCGCTGCCGTGACCCTGCTGGTCCTCACGCACCGCCTCGATGGCACTCACATACGTGTTGGCGGCAGACATCGCCGTCACGCAGGTCACACCGCGGCGCACCGCCTCGGTGCGCAACAGATAGCCGTCGCCACGCGAACCCGGGCCGTACGGCGTATTGACGATCACCGCGATCTTGCCATCGGCGATGAGGTCGCCGATGTTGGGACGCTCGCCGTCGTGCGGGCCGCTAATCTTCTCCACGACCTCGCAGGTCACGTTGCCGCCGCGCAGCACGCGCGCCGTACCCTCGGTGGAGCAGATATCAAAGCCCAGGTAGCGCAGGATACGCGCGACCGAAAGGATATGTCGCTTGTCGCGGTCGCACACGCTGATGAACACCTTGCCGGCGCTCGGGTCGGGCAGCTTGTAGTCGATCGCCAGCTGCGTCTTGGCGTATGCCTCGGGATAGCTCTTGGCGATACCCATGACCTCGCCCGTCGACTTCATCTCGGGCCCCAGGATAACGTCGGCGCCCGGGAAACGGCCCCAGGGCATAACGGCTTCCTTCATGCAGAACCAGTCCAGCTGACGCTCGTCGCTCGGCAGGCCCAAGCTCGCGATGGAATCGCCCGCCATGATACGCGCCGCGCACTTGGCCAGCGGCACGCCGGTGGCCTTGGAGATGAACGGCACGGTACGGCTGGCACGCGGGTTGGCCTCGATCACGTAAACGGTCTCGCCCTTAATGGCGTACTGCACGTTAACCAGGCCGCGGACTCCCAGCGCCATCGCGATGCGGCGCGTGGTCTCGCGAAGCTTTGCCTGCAGGCTCTCGCTAAAGCTGAACGGCGGGATGCAGGTCGCAGAGTCGCCGGAGTGAATACCGGCCTCCTCGATATGCTCCAGAATGCCGCCGATGTAGACCTCTTCGCCATCGCACAGGGCGTCGACATCGGACTCGATCGCACCCTCCAAGAAGCGATCCAGATACACCGGGTAGTCGGGGCTAATGCGTGCAGCCTCGGCCATGTAATCGCGCAGATGCTCGGCATCGTAGGCGATCATCATGCCGCGGCCGCCCAGCACGTAGCTCGGACGCACCAGCAGCGGGTAGCCAATATGCGCGGCCACGGCCTCGGCCTCCTCAAACGAGGTTGCCTGGCCCGCCGGCGGATACATAATGCCCAGCTTGTCGAGCAGGGCGGCAAAGCGCTCGCGGTCCTCGGCAAAGTCGATGGCATCGGGCTTGGTGCCCATAATGTTCACGCCGCTCTCCTCGAGCATGCGCGCCAGCTTAAGCGGAGTCTGGCCGCCGAGCGTCACCACGACGCCGTCGGGACGCTCAACATCGATGACATCCATGACGTCCTCGTAGGTGAGCGGCTCAAAGTAAAGGCGGTCGGACGTGTCGTAGTCGGTCGAAACGGTCTCGGGATTGCAGTTGACCATGATGGTCTCAAAGCCGCGGGCCGCCAGCGCATAGCTCGCATGCACGCAGCAGTAGTCGAACTCGATACCCTGACCGATACGGTTGGGGCCGGCGCCCAGGATCATCGCCTTGGGCTTGTCCGCCGGCGTGGTCTCGTCGGGAGCCACGCACTTCTTGGCATCCGGGCTCGTGCGGTAGATGTTCTCGTACGTCTTGTAGTGGTACTCCGTGGCGCTCGAGAACTCCGCAGCGCAGGTATCGACCGTCTTCATGCTGGGAACCACGCCCAGACCCTTGCGATAGGCGCGCACAAAGCGCTCGTCCGAGCCGGTCAGCGCGGCGATCTCGGCGTCGCTCGTACCGTACTGCTTAAGCAGACGCATCGCGTCGGCGTCGATATCCTCCACACGCAGGCCGCGGATGCTCTGCTGGACCTGCACCATATCGTTGATACGGTTGAGGTACCACGGATCGATACCGCAGATGGCATGGATGCGAGCGATGTCCCAGCCACGGCGCAGGGCCTCGACCACAAAGAAGATGCGATGCTCGGTCGGGGTTGCCACGGCCTGAGCAAGCTCGTCGTCGCTCAGCTTATCGGCACCCTCTTTGCCACCGGCGCAAATACCCTGGTGGCCGTCCTCCAGCGAGCGCATAGCCTTGCCAAAGGCCTCCTCAAAGGTGCGGCCGATCGCCATGATCTCGCCCACGGCCTTCATGCGCGTAGTGAGCGTGGGGTCGGTACCCTTGAACTTCTCGAAGGCAAAGCGCGGCACCTTGACCACACAGTAGTCGATCGTGGGCTCAAAGCAGGCGGGCGTAGCCTTGGTGATGTCGTTGACGATCTCGTCGAGCGTGTAGCCCACAGCCAGGCGCGCGGCGGCCTTGGCAATGGGGAAACCCGTGGCCTTGGAAGCGAGGGCGGACGAACGGCTCACGCGCGGGTTCATCTCGATGACGATCAGGCGGCCGGTCTGGGGGTTCACGGCAAACTGCACGTTGGAGCCACCGGTCTCGACGCCGATCTTCTCCAAGATGGCGAGCGAGGCGACACGCATGCGCTGATACTCAAGGTCGGAGAGCGTCTGCGCCGGCGCCACGGTAATGGAGTCGCCGGTATGCACGCCCATGGGGTCGAGGTTCTCGATGGAGCACACGATGATGCCGTTGCCGGCGTGGTCACGCATGACCTCCATCTCGTACTCTTTCCAGCCCTCGATGGACTCCTCGACCAGCACCTCGTGGGCAGGCGAGAGCTCGAGGCCCTGGCTCACGAGGGAGACGAGCTCCTCGTGGGTATGCGCGATGCCGCCACCGGCGCCGCCGAGGGTAAAGCTCGGGCGCAGTACGCAGGGATAGCCCACGCGCTCGGCGATGGCCTCGGCGTCGGCCACGCTGTAGGCATAGCCAGAGCGCGCGACCTCCAGGCCGATCTCGGCCATGGCCTCGTTAAAGAGTTTGCGGTCCTCGCCGCGCTCGATAGCGGCCAGGTCGCAGCCGATCATCTCGACGCCGTACTTGTCGAGCGTACCGTCTTTCGCCAGCTCGACGGCGGCATTCAGACCGGTCTGGCCGCCCAGCGTGGGCAGCAGCGCGTCCGGGCGCTCCTTCTTGATCACGCGCTCGATAAATTCGGCGGTGATGGGCTCGACATAGGTGCGGTCGGCCAAGCCCGGGTCGGTCATGATGGTCGCGGGGTTGGAGTTGACCAGGATGACCTCAAAGCCATCCTCCTTGAGCACCTTGCAGGCCTGGGCGCCGGAGTAATCGAACTCGCAGGCCTGGCCAATAACGATGGGACCCGAACCAATGACGAGGATGCGCTTGATGTCAGTACGTTTCGGCATGTTAGTTCTCCTCGGTCTCGGTCGCGGCGGTCTCGGCGAAATTCCAGCCGGCGAGGCGGTCCTTCGCGGTGTCGATGTCCAGGTAGTTCTCCTCGCCGTCCATGAGTCGCGTAAAGGCGGTAAAGAGATAGTGGGCATCAGTGGGGCCAGGCGAGGCCTCGGGGTGGTACTGGACCGAGAAGCACGGGGCGTCGAGCAGCTGGATGCCCTCGGCGGTGCCGTCGTTGAGGTTCACATGTGTTAGGCGAATGCGGCCAAAGCGCTCGTTCATCACGACCGGCGCGATTCCGCGGCGCACCCAGACGCGCAGATCTCCATCGGCCGCATGCTCGGTCTCGCCGCCGGAAAGCTCGGGGACAAGCTTGCCCAAGCTGGGGAACAGCAGGCCAAAGCCATGGTTTTGCGCGGTGATCTCCACGCGACGGCTTACCAGGTTCATGACCGGCTGGTTGCCACCGCGGTGACCGAACTTAAGCTTTTCCATCTGGGCGCCGCAGGCCAGGCTGATCATCTGGTGACCAAGACAAATACCAAAGACCGGCACCTTGCCGATCAGCTGCTGCACCTGCTCGTAGGTCTCCACCACGGCGTCGGGGTCGCCGGGGCCGTTGGACAAAAAGACGCCATCGGGATTCATGTCGAGCACCTCACTCGCGGGCGTGTCCCACGGCACGACGGTAAGGTCGCAGCCGGCGCGGACCAGCCCCTCCAGAATGCCACGCTTCACACCGCAGTCGTAGGCGACCACTTTGTGGCGGGCAGGAGCGGCGGAAGCGAGCGCAAAGTCATGCGTAACGGGCAGGTCGGCGGCCACAAACTCGTGAGGCGCGGGGCAACTTACGGTCTTGACCAGGTTCTCGCCTACCAGCGTGGGCGCTGCGGCCAGACGCTCGGCAAGCTCGTCGACGTCGAAGATCTCGGTCGAGATAATGCCCATCTTGGAACCATTGTCGCGCAGATGGCGCACCAGAGCGCGGGTGTCGACACCCTCGATAGCGACGATGCCGTGGGCGCGCAGGTACTCCGGCACGCTGACGGCCGAGCGCCAGTTAGAAGGCGTGGCGCACATGTCGCGAACGATCATGCCGCGCATAGCCGGAGCGCTCGCGGGGCGCACGGCGTCGCCGGGGAAGGCCGACTGGACGTCGGTCTCGTCGATACCGTAGTTGCCGATCTGCGGATAAGTCATGGTTACGATTTGGCCGGCATAACTCGGGTCGGTCATGACCTCAAAGTAGCCCTCGAGCGAGGTGTTGAAGCAGACTTCGCCGGTCGCGGTGCCCTCGGCGCCGCATGCACGTCCATAAAAAATGGTCCCATCCTCAAGATACAGGATGCAGGGACCGCAGGTGCCCTTGCTGGTTTTGGCCAGCATGCGCTGGCAAAGCTCGCTGGGCGCGAAGGTGCGGGCGGCAGCGCCCACGGTATGGTTGTTCGCCATAATTCTCCTTCCCGGTCTCACAGGACCGGCTTAAAGGTGTGTAGTTAGGCCTCGCGGTATTGTAACCGCAAGTATGCCTCATGGCGTTAATTTCATCGAAATGTTTACGAAATGATAATTATGACTTTCTATGCATAATGATTTTTCTGGGACGGGGATTAAAAAATCATCCCGCGAGGCTTGTGGCTCACGCGGGATGATGACGTCTTACTTTCTCTTGTCCTGCTCCAGCAAATCGGACGGTGAGCGATCGGGCTTGCCGCCGCGGAAAATCTCGCGGCCATGCAGACGATGCTCCAGGTCACGTTCGGCCTTTTCCTCGTCAATCTTGGTCTGGCTAACCACCGGGTCCTCAATCAACGACGACACCGAGTTCACCTGCTTCTGAATGCGCTCGGCGATGGTGTCATCCATACTCACGATGCGCATCTTCCAGTCGATACTCGTGGCGTTGGATGAGCTCTTGGTCCACACGAACGTCAAAATGGCGCTCTGGTGGCCCCGCGCGGGGAACATGCCAAAGAAGGAATCGTGCTGAATGTTGCTATCCTCGTCGATATAGGCGTGAACGTTATACACCACGCGGTCGATCTTATCGTTGAGCAGCGCGTTGGTCGCAAGCGCCGCGGCCTGGATCTGCCCGTTGGACAGCAGCTCGAGCTCGTTGGCAGACGATGTGTCCAACACCGTCACCTCGACCGTGCCCGTACGCTCATCGGCTTCATCGACGGTAAAGTCGAGCGGGAACTGCGTAAAGCCGTTGCCCCACTCAAGGCCGCCCTTCAGCGCCGTCGAAACGGTATCGACCGAAACGCTCTCGGACAGGTTGGCGGTATTCAGACGGCGCATCACGCCGTAGCCGATCTGCATGCCCACGATCAGCACCAAAATACCGATGACCACGGCCATCGCGGTCTTCGTAATGGTATGGCTCACCTGCGAGCCCGAAGGATCGTCCTCGGACAGAGGATCGATATGTTTTGCCTGGCTCGCGCGGTCCTCGCTGCGCAGCTGCGCTAGCGCCGCTTTGTCACCACGCTTGGCCGCGGCCTCCTTCTCACGCATGCGCTCGGTTCGCTTTTTGGCAAGCGTGGGATCCAAGACACCGGATGCATCGATTTCGGAGAATAACTCCGTCACTTCTTCCGGAGTCAAAGGGTTCTTGTCAGCCATAAACTTCCTGTCATATCAATCAGTCGAGCTCGTGCGCACGCGCACCTTCGAACTGCATTCGATAGTAACGGGCATAGGTGCCGCCACGGGCGAGAAGCTCCTCGTGCGTGCCACGCTCCACAACGCGACCATGCTCAACAGTCGCAATCTCGTCAGCATGCTTAATGGTCGAAAGACGGTGGGCGATGATAATCGTGGTGCGGCCGCGTGCCAGCTCTTCGAGTGACTCCTGGACCGCCTCCTCGCTCTCGTTATCCAAAGCACTCGTCGCCTCGTCCAAGATCAAGATTTTGGGATTCTTGAGAAACACGCGTGCGATGGCAACGCGCTGCTTCTGTCCGCCCGAAAGACGGCTGCCGCGCTCGCCCACCACGGTGTCGTAGTCCTGCGGAAGCGATTCGATAAAGGTATCGATATTGGCGCGGCGGGCCGCCTCGGCAATCTCTTCTGCCGTAGCACCCGGCTTGCCGTAGGCGATGTTCTCGCCGATTGTTCCGTCAAACAGGTAGACATCCTGCTGCACCAGGCCGATGGCACGGCGCAGGCTCTGCTGCGTCACGTCACGCACGTCCTGACCGTCGATGCTAATGGATCCGGCGGCAACGTCATAAAAGCGCGGCAGCAGCGAACAGGTCGTGGACTTGCCACCGCCCGAAGGGCCAACCAAAGCGATGGTCTGCCCGGGCTTGATGGACAGGTCCATATGGTCGATAACGGGACGCTCGTCGGCATCGCCCTCGCCCAGCTCAACATCCTCGTAGTTAAAGCACACGTCGTGATACTCCACGGCGCCGGCAGTCACCTGCAGATCAGTGGCGCCCGGCTTGTCCTGGATATCCGGCGCGGTCGAGAGCACCTCGTCCATACGCTTAAAGCCGGCGATAGCCTTCTGATACGTTTCGGCCGAATTGACGAGTGTCTCGAGCGGCGTGCAGAACAGCGAAATGTAGAGCGCAAACGTCGCCATATCGACCGCCTGCAGCTGTCCCTGGGCGACCAGCCAGCCGCCCAGCAGCACCACGATCACATAGAGCACACCCGAGAGCAGGCCATACGTCGCGGTATAGACGCCCATGGCGTGGTACATGTTCTCTTTGGACGAAAGGTAGCGATCGTTAGAGGCGCGGAACTTAGAGCGCTCGGTCTCCTCGTTGGCAAAGCTCTTGACCACGCGCATGCCCGCCAGCGAATCCTGCAGCTGCGCATTGATGCCACTGATCTTTTTGCGGTTGTCGCTAAAGACCTCGCGCATGCGCATGTTCTGCCAAAACATGATGACCGCAAACGCTGCCGTCACCACAGCCATAGCAAGCGCCAGCACCGGGGCGATGGTAAAGAGAATTACAAACGAGCCGATGATCTCGATGCCGCAGATGATGATCCACTCGGGCACGTGATGCGCCGCCTCGCAGATATCGAACAGGTCGTTGACCACGCGGCTCATCATGTCGCCCGAGCTGTTGCGGTCGAAGTACGCAAAGCTAAAGCGCTCATACTGGTCGAACAGGTCCTCGCGCATCTTGGACTCCATGCGCGCGCCCATCACGTGACCCCAATAGCTCACAAAGTAGCGGCAGGCGCAGCGGACGGCATACATCAGCACCAAGCCCACCGCGATCATGCCGAGCGCCTGCATAATGGCAGTCTGACCCTGAGTAAACAGCCCACCGGTCAAATTGCGCAGAATAATGGGGAACGCCAGGTCAATGGCGGCAAGCACCAGAGCACAAACAGTATCAGCAACAAAAAGCCCCATCTGGGGCTTGTAATAAGACAAAAACCTTCTAAACATGCAGTCCTCGGAGATAAAATAACAACGTAAAACCCTGGGGCAAAACAATCAGTAGTGTTTGTCCCAGGGTCGCCCTCGCTTTTAAAGATCAGTTCCACCCAAGCGGTGCGCGATGCTGTCACAGGCCAAGGCGCCCACGACGGTCTTGGCGTCTTCGATCTTGCCGTCGAGTACGGCGTCGATCAGCTCGTGCAGCGGCACCAGGTCCACGTTGACAAACTCGTCATCATCGGGGTTGGGCGCATCAAACTCGAGCTTGGTAGCCAAGTAGATGTGGATGATCTCATCGCAAAAACCGCAGGACGTGACAATCGACGTCAAAAAGCGAATACGACCAGCCCTAAAGCCCGTCTCCTCATGCAGTTCGCGCTTGGCGCAATCGAGCGGGTCCTCGCCTGGATCGAGCTTGCCGGCGGGAATCTCGACCGTCACGCGGTCGATGGCGGTGCGGTACTGACGCACCAGTACGATCTTGCCGCTCTCGGTCAGTGCCACAACGGCCGCCGCACCCGGATGGCGAACGATATCGCGGGCGCTGCGGTGACCGTTGGGCAGCTCAACCTCAAGACGGTGGACGTCGAGGATCTTGCCCTTCCAGGCGCACTCCTCCGAAAGAATCTTCTCGTGCAGCTCAGCATCGTGCGGGTCGTCATCGCCCAGCACCAGTGCCGGCTCGTCAGCGACCTCGCCACCAGGCTCGCCCTCGGCGTGCCCATACATGCGGCTGTCCTCTTCGACGATCTGCGCGTCCACGAGCTCTTCGTTCTTCTCGTCCATCCGTCTCATTCCTCTCGGATTTTAGGCATCCCAGGCGTCGCGACCGCGCAGCGCGCGCAGGCCGATGTCGTGACGCAGGGTCTTGCCCTCAAAATCAATCTTCTCGCAGGCCTCGTAGGCAAGGTTGCGAGCGTTCTCGAACGTGTCGCCCAGAGCGGTCACGGCAAGCACGCGGCCACCATTGGTCACGAGCTGGCCGTCCACCACGGCAGTGCCCGCGTGGTACACGGTCACGTTCTCCATGGCCTCGGCATCCTCAATGCCAGTGATGACCTTGCCCTTCTCGTAGCTGCCGGGATAGCCCGCGCTCGTCAGGACAACGGCCACGGCCCACTCGTCACGCCAGTCGAGCTCAATCTGATCGAGCTCGCAGTTGGCGCAGGCGAGCATGACCTCGACCAGGTCGTTCTTAAGGCGCGGCAGCACGACCTGCGTCTCGGGGTCGCCAAAGCGGGCATTGAACTCCAGCACCTTGGGGCCGGCAGGCGTGAGCATAAAGCCGCCGTACAGGCAGCCGCGGTAGTCGATACCCTCGGCAGCGAGCTCGGCCACGGTCTGCTCCATGACCTTCACCATGGTGGCGTGCTCCTCATCGGTCACGATGGGCACCGGGCTGTAGACGCCCATGCCGCCGGTGTTGGGGCCCTTGTCGCCCTCGAGCGCGCGCTTGTGGTCCTGCGAGGTGGCCATGGGGCGCACGGTCTTGCCGTCGGTAAAGGCCAGCAGCGAGCACTCGGGACCGGTCAGCATCTCCTCGATAACCACGGTGTTGCCGGCATCGCCAAAGGTGCCGCCAAAGCACTCGCGCACGGCCTCCTCGGCCTGCTCAAGTTCGGTCGCCACGATAACGCCCTTGCCCGCGGCAAGGCCGTCGGCCTTGACGACCAGCGGGGCGCCCGGCTCGCGCACGTAGGCGAGAGCCGAAGCCTCGTCGGTAAACGAACCATAGGCTGCCGTCGGAATGCCCGCACGCTCCATGAGCTGCTTGGAGAACAGCTTGGAGCCCTCCATCTGGGCGCCCTCGGCACCCGGGCCAAAGCAGGGAATACCCGCCGCGCGCACGGCGTCGGCCACGCCCGCCACGAGCGGAGCCTCGGGGCCAATTACCACGAGTCCGCATCCGTGGCTCTGAGCAAACGCCGCCACGGCCGCAGGATCGCAGTCGTCGAGAACAACGTTCTCGCCGCAGCTCGCGGTGCCGCCGTTACCCGGCGCAATGTAGAGCTTGCCGGCGCGCGGTGATGCTGCGAGCTTGGCTGCCAAAGCATGCTCACGGCCGCCGCTGCCCAACAACAGGATGTCGATGGTTTGAGTGTCCGCCTTCAAGGGTGCCTCCTCTATGGATTAACGGCCCGCTCCGCGCGAGCCCTTTGCAAGCAAATATACCCCTCGGCCGCCCGTCCGGGCTGCAAAGGGGTATATCGCAATAACCAAATAGTCCCGATTACTTCCAGAATCGGTTGATGATCTGCTCGCGACCAGCGCCAACGCCAATGAACGTCACGCGGGTGTGTGCCAGATCCTCGATAAACGCCACGTAGTCCTGAGCCTCCTGCGGCAGCTCGTCAAAGCTGCGGCAACCGGTGATGTCGCACTTCCAGCCAGGGAGCTCCTCGTAGACGGGCTTGGCATGCTCAAAGCGCACCTGATGCTCGGGCACGCTGGTGTAGCGCTCGCCATCGACGTCGTAGGCCACGCACACCTTGATGGTGTCGAAGGCCGAAAGCACGTCGAGCTTGGTCACGGCGATGTCGGTGAGGCCGTTGACGCGCGAGGCATAGTTGGCGATAGGGCCGTCAAACCAGCCGCAACGACGACGGCGACCGGTGGTCACGCCGTACTCATAGCCCTCCTCGGTCAGCGTGTGGCCGGCCTCGGACTCATAGGAAAGCTCGGTGGGCATGGGGCCCGAACCGACGCGGGTGATGTAGGCCTTCATGACGCCCAGCACGCGGTCGACGTTCTTCATGCCGACGCCGGAACCGGTAATGGCACCGCCGGCGGTGCAGTTGGAAGACGTCACGTACGGATAGGTGCCATGGTCGATGTCGAGCAGCGTCGCCTGGGCGCCCTCAAACAGCAGGTCCTTGCCCTCATCGATCATGTTGTTGAGCAGCAGGCTCGTCTCGGTGATGTAGGGGCGCAGGCGCTCGGCCATCGGCAGGTACTCGTCACAAATCTGGTCCACGGTGTAGGTGGGCAGGTTGTAGATGAGCTCGAGCTCGGGGTTCACGCGGGCGAGAGCGGTCTCCAACTTGTCGCGGAACAGCGTCTCGTCCAGCATGTCCTGCATGCGCAGACCAATGCGGGCCATCTTGTCCTGATAGCACGGACCGATGCCGCGCTTGGTGGTACCGATGTTCTTCTTGCCGAGTTTCTGCTCAAAGGCGCCATCCAGATCGATGTGGTACGGCATGATGACATGCGCGTTGCCGCTAATCTTGAGGTTCTTGGTGGTGATGCCGTCGGCCTCGAACATGTCAATCTCCTCAAGGACAACCTTGGGGTTGACGACGCAGCCGTTACCGATCACCGACACGTGGTCGGAATACATGATGCCGGAAGGCACCTGGTGCAGGCCGTACTTCTTGCCGTTGACGACGATGGTGTGACCGGCGTTGTTGCCGCCCGAATAGCGCACGACGGCATCGAAGTCGCCGGCGACCAGGTCGCAAATCTTACCCTTGCCCTCATCGCCCCACTGGGCACCGACCAAAACGGTTGACGGCATGTTTACTCCTTACATTCATGGACTGTCTACGCGCCACGCCGGCACGCAGAAGCACAAAACATTCCCAGTATACCCGTGCAACGGGCGCCTGTCCTACTCCTCGGCATGTGCCCCATCAAGCTCATAGAACTTGGTGGATGCCGGCAGGAACATCAGGTCGACGTCGCCGATCGGGCCCGAACGGTTCTTGGCCACGACGATACGCGTAACGCCCTCGTCGGGTCGATCGTCGCGCGAGGCTTCGGCCTCGTCGGCGGAGCGGTCCAAGAACATGACGATATCGGCGTCCTGCTCGATGGAGCCCGATTCACGAAGGTCGGAAAGCTGCGGGCGCTTGCCGGTACGGGATTCGACCTGACGCGAGAGCTGTGACAGCGCGATGAGCGGGATCTTGAGCTCCTTGGCCATGATCTTAAGACCACGCGACATCTCCGAAACCTCGACGGTACGGCTCTCGGAGCGGCGTCCCGGTGGAGGACTCACCAGCTGCAGGTAGTCCAAAATGATGATTGCCTTCTCCTTGTTATGGAGCATGCGGCGGCTCTTGGCGCGAATCTCAGTCACTGTGGTGCCGGGCGTATCGTCAATCAGAATATCGAGCTTGGACAAGGTCTGCGTGGCCTCGTTGATATTGGCCCACTGCTCGGGGCTAATGCGGCCCATGCGGAAGTCACTGATCGAGATCATGGCGTAGGCGCAAATCAGACGCTGGGCAATTTCCTTGCCCGACATCTCCAGTGAGAAGAAGCCGACGGTATAACCAGCAGCGGCAGCGTTAAGTGCCAGGTTCAGAGCGAACGACGTCTTACCCACGGCAGGACGGGCGCCGATAATGATGAGCTGACCCTCACGGAAGCCCATGAGCATGCGGTCGAGTGACGGAAAGCCGGTGGGCACGCCCGTCGCCTGACCACCGGCCTGGCACACTTCCTCGGCCTCGTTATAGGCCTCGACCATAAACTCGGTCAACGTCTTGTAGCTCGACTTGACCTCGCGCGCCGTAACCTTGAGCAGCTTGCTCTCGGCCAGCTCGACAACCTCTTTGGTGTCGGTGGGGGCGTTATATGCCAGCGCGTTGATCTCGTTGGTGGCGCCGATCAGCTCACGCAGCATTGAATCGCGGCGAACGATGGCGGCATGGTGCTGCCAGTTCACGAGCGACAGAGTCTGACCCATCAACTCCAAAATGTACGCTTCGCCGCCCACGGCATCGAGCTTGTTGATGCTTCGCAGGTAATCGATCAGCGAGATGGAGTCGATGGGAATGCGGCTGTTGTACATATCGACCATCGCGGTATAGATGGTCTTATGAATGGGCCGATAGAAGTCATCGGGCTGCAGCTCGACCTGGGCCTCCTCGACCACCTCGGGCGATAGCAGCATAGCGGCCAGTACGTTGGCCTCTGCATCTTGGTTTTGGGGAAGACCCAACTTTGAGCCGCGGTCCTCAACCGTCAGCCCGGTCTCCCTATCGTCATATGCCATGAGCATCCTCATTCATATCGCTTGCGAGCATCCATAGTATCAGCCACGGTCCCAAAACGCGCCGCGCGCCGCCAATCATCACCGAACCAAACGGATGAACGGTCCTGTATATAAGGCTTCGACGCAACGTTCACCATGACACTCACTCAGCGCAAAAAACAAAAGGGCGCCCTGGTTTCCCAGAGCGCCCTTCTTAGAACAAGATTGTTGCGTTGCAGCAAATGCTACTCGGCAGCAGCCTCAGTCTCGACCTCGGCGGTCTCGGCCTCGGCGACCTCAGCGGCCTCCTCGACCTCAGCCTCGGCAGCGAGCTCCTCGGCGGTAACGCCGACGAGAACGACGACCTCGGCCTTGATCTCGCGGTACAGCGAGATGGCAACGGTGTGGGCACCGGCAACCTTGATGGGCTTACCGAGCTCGACGCGCTTGCGGTCGATGTCCATACCGAGCTGAGCCTTGATGGCGTCAGCGATCATAGCGGCGGTAACGGAGCCAAAGAGGATGCCCTCGTCGCCGACCTTGACGTCAACGGTGACCGTCTTGCCCTCGAAGGCAGCCTTGGTCTCGTTGGCGGTAGCCAGACGGACGGCCTCGCGCTTGGCGATGTTGTTGCGACGCTCGTCAAGCTGCTTGAGGTTGCCCTTGGTGGCGGCAACAGCGAGCTTCTTGGGGAACAGGAAGTTCTCAGCGTAACCCTGAGCGACCTCTACGACGTCACCCTCGCCGCCCTTGCCCTTGATCTCATCGAGAAGAATAACCTTCATGATGCGTCTCCCTTCTTAGCCGCGGTCGCGGTTGCCACGAGAGGAAACCACGGGGACGGTGTACGGCAGGAGAGCCATCTCGCGGGCGCGCTTGATGGCGTTGGCGATGTCATGCTGATGCTGCGTGCAAGCGCCAGTGACGCGACGGGGCTTGATCTTGCCACGATCGGTCATGTACTTACGGAGAAGCTGAGTGTCCTTATAGTCGATGAACTCAGTGTTCTCCTTGCAGAACTGGCAGTACTTACGACGCGGCTGACGTGCAGAAAAATCATTAGCCATGTCAAAATACCTTTCATTTGGCAACTTCGGCGAACCGAAGCCGCCTCTCACTCAAAAATAGGTGAACAACCCTTAGAACGGGATGTCCTCATCGTAGACGTCGACCGCGGGCGGCGTAGCCACCGGCGCGGCAGGACGTGCTGCGGGCGCGGGAGCTGCGGGGGCGTAACCGCCCTGGTCGTAGCCACCCTGGCCACCACGGGAGCTCATAAACTCGATCTCATCGACGATGACCTCAAGCTTGCTCCGGCGCTGGCCGTCGCGCTCCCAAGAGCTGTAGCGCAGCTTGCCCTCGATCGCGACCTTGTTTCCCTTTGCCAGGAAACGGCTCACGGCCTCGGCGCGGGTGCCGAACATGGTGCAGTCGACAAAGTTGGGATAGTCCTCCCACTCGCCAGTCTGCGCGTTGCGGCGACGATCGTTCACGGCGACGCCAAAGGACAGAACCTGGGTTCCGCCGGCGGTGGCGCGCAGCTCGGGATCGCGGGTGAGGTTACCGGTGATGTTCACTCGATTGATGCTCATAACTCACTACTTCCTCTTGGGGCACAAGCCCAGTCCAAAACGACAGTCTTACTCCTGGTCGTCGCGACGGACGATCATGTGGCGGACCACAGCGTCGGTGATGCGCAGGACGCGATCAAGCTCGGCGATCTGGGTAGGATCTGCGTGGAAGTTGATGAGGGTGTAGTCACCATCGGTGAGGTCGTTGATCTCGTAGGCGAGCTTGCGCTTGCCCCACTCGTCAACGGAGTCGACCTTGCCAGCGCCCTCAGCGATCGTGGTATCGATACGCTTCATAACAGCGAGACGAGTCTCGGGGTCGAGCGACGGGTCAACAAAGAACAGCAGTTCATAAGCCTTCATATTGTCACCTCCTCTGGGCAAATGTGGCTTCAGGTCGTGAAGGTGCGCCTGAAGCAGGAAAAGACTTGGTAATAATATCTTTCAACCTCCCAGGCCGCAAGAATATGCAGCTACAACCTCATGACCTCCACATATGCCCATGCTCGCACCACGTTTCATGCGCATTCCAACCAAATGCCGACCAAGAGCTTGACGGATTTGTGGACAAGATACGATGCCGCGGGGACAAGCTGAGCCAAGCCGCAGGTCAACGGGCACAAGGCTGTGGTCGCAAAATGCATACCAGTGGTCCACAGTACCACCCAAAGATTTTTAAATTCATTGCCAAGTCGCTTATGAATACCCCTTTTGAACAATTGAGTTGATCAACCACGCTGGTCGGAAGCTGTTTTTTGGCATCTCAAACCCCGCTGCAACGCCAAACGCGGCCAAGCGTTTTAAAAAATGCCAACTTTTCTGTTTGCACTTTGCGATTCCTCGTGTATACTGACTTTCGCATTTAACGGAGAGTTGTCCGAGTGGCCGAAGGAGCACGATTGGAAATCGTGTAGGCGTCAAAAGCGTCTCCAGGGTTCAAATCCCTGACTCTCCGCCAGTTAATTCCAAAGCAGGCCTTCGAGCCTGCTTTGTTTTTACCCCACGCGGAGGGGTGGCAGAGTGGTTGAATGCGGCGGTCTCGAAAACCGTTTGGCCTGTATAAGGTCACGAGGGTTCGAATCCCTCCTCCTCCGCCATTTTGGTTGAGAAAGCTCCCAAGAATGGGAGCTTTTTTGTTATCGGATCCCCTCTCGGCCGCACGTCCCAACCAAACATGTACGTCACCCTCCAAAAACGACATTTTTCGACATCTTTGGAGGCTGACGTACACGTTTGGATTGACTCACGGGAGTGGCGCTATTCGAAAGGTGCCTCTTCGTCTCTCATGCCTTTCCAGTTACGGATAAGCGCCTTGCGTAGTTCGTTTTGCTTTCGCTGGTACCCGGTGTCGGTACAGCGAGGCATGCCGAGTGCTTCGCGAATGTTGTTCATGGCGCGGTGAAAGGCGAGCTGGCTGCCGAACTGAGCCGAAGTGAGCGTAACGATTCGATATCCCATTTGGGAGAGGACGGCCTCTCGCTCCGCATCTGCTCCCTTGCGCTCGAACTCATCGTGAAAGCCACCCTTATATTCGATACCGAGCTCCTTGCGCTTATAGGTAACGAGCGCATCGATTTTGAGCGATCGACCTTTGGTGCAATGCCAGAGACGTTGAGGGATCTCGAGCGGTTTGTTGAGTTCGATACGTCGGATGCCAACGCCGCCTTCGTTTGTTGAGAGCGAGAGAGCGATTGCCGAAGCGGTTTCCATAGGCGAGGCTGAGTGATCGTAGATGTGCCTGAGCGCGAGCCGTGCACGCGTGGCACCGGGTTTGCCGGGGTGCCGATCGAGCAGTTCGGTTATTTCATCCTTGGAGGTGGTGGCTGGCTGCTCGGTATAAGGGCCGGCGGGTTTGAGTCCTATGCAATAATCGCCGCAAACTTCGTAGCCGTATTCGAGGTATTCGATCCTATCCATCCACTCGGCAGCGAGCACGAAGGTGAAGGCTTCGTCGATGATGAAGATTCCGGGCGTCAACTCGTCAATATGCTCATAGGGAAGATTTTGTCCAAGAATGTGGCAATTGACGCCCTTGGTGCGAATTCGCTCGAATTCGAATACAACCGAGATGTCGATAGCCTTGAGCATATCGGGTGGAATGCCGCAGTCGACTAGGGCCTGCCGTATGCGCGCAACGCGTTGCTGGGTAGAGAGGCCCTGCGCACCTATCTTGTAATCGCGTTGCGCAAGAGACTGCACCAAATTCTGGGGTGCATGATGGACAAGCCATGCGGTTTTATGCGAAATGAGAACAGGGGTATCCATTGAGGGCCTCTCGCTCTGAGCCGGTATCCAACTCTTATGTCCGTTGAAGTGGGGAAATATACCGGATGTGAGTAAATCAACTCACTCATGCTGTGAGTTCAATCCAAACATGTACGTCAGCCTCCAAAGATGTCGAAAAATGTCGTTTTTGGAGGGCGACGTACATGTTTTGGACCCCCGACATTCCAGCAACGCCACGTCCGCATCCAGTCCCGACCGTTTGCCGAGCAATAGGGTCGCAATCGGCGCCGAACATGTACTATGTACGGGCATTGTCTAAACCCGTAACTCAAAGGACCCCATCTTGCCCGTTGCCGCCGCTATGATCGTTACCGCACACGCCTCGGATGCCATGGTTGCCATCCCATTTTGGCTCGAGATGTTCGCCGTCGTCGCGGCATCGATCTCGGGCGTGTTGGTCGCACGCGAGCACAAGCTCGACCTGGTGGGCGCGGTCGCGCTCGCGGTGGTCTGCGGTCTGGGCGGCGGTCTCTTGCGCGACATGACGCTGCAGGTGGGCAACGTCTACATCCTCAACCAGCCGATGGCGCTCCCGCTTTCCATTGCCACGGCAGCCATCATTTACATTTTCCCGGCAATCGTCGACAAACCCGAAAAACTCATTCCCCTGCTCGACATCATCTCGGTCGGCATCTACGCCGCCACTGGAGCAGACAAGGCGCTGGTCTACGGCTTTGCGCCGGCAGTGTGCATCATGATGGGCTTTTTCACCGCGGTGGGTGGCGGCATGTTGCGCGACGGCTTTATGGGCGTGGTTCCGGGCATTTTCCAACGTACTAACTTTTATGCCATCGCCGCCATCGCCGGATCGACAAGCTATGTGTGTCTCGTTATGAGCGGCATCATGAGCAATGTCGCCGCGCTGGTCGTATGCGTTGTCGTGACCATGGGTCTGCGCTGGCTCTCGCTGCGCTTTGACATCAAAAGCCCCACCGAAGAAGATATCGCACGCTTCTTGCACCGTAAAAAGTAGACAGCACGGCACGACCCTTCGAAATGCAACCGAGAGGTTCTTTTAGAGCGCCCCCGCGTTGGGTACCCTGTTAGGTATATGCCGAACACCTAACAAAAGGATCAACCATGGCTTTCAATCAAACCGCGACGGCGCCGTCACACAAGATGCGTCGCTGCCTGCTTATGGCATTTGCGCTCATCGCGCTCGCGCTCACCGCACTTCCCACGGCGTCGTTCGCCGGCACGGACACCGCAGGAAACGTACTTGCGACCGACAATGACGTCGATCCGTCTGGCGTCGAGGGTGACCTGTACTGGGTCGGCCAGGCCCTCAACTTAGACGATGCGTCCATTGACCGCGATATCATCGCCGCGGGCGATACCCTCTCTATCCGCGACTGCACGGTGGGCGGCGCCGTCCGCTTGGCGGCACGCACTATCGATATCGCCAAGACCACGGTTGATGGCAGCGTCACGGTCGTCGGTCAGCACGTTGTGCTCAATTCCGACAGCACCGCCAACTGTTTTTACGCGATAGGCGAGACGGTTGCCCTGCGCGGCTCTACCAAGTCGGCAGCGCTTGCGGGCGACACGGTGACCATCGATGGCACCGTCGAGGGCGATGTCGAGGTTTGGGCCGACAAGCTCATCCTGGGCAAGAACGCCCACATCACCGGCACCGTGAACGCGCACGTCTCCGAGGACCCCGAGCGTGCCGCGGGAGCCGAGGTCGGTGCGCTCAAGATCGACCGCACCGAGAACGAGGATACTTCCACCGCTAACGATGTCATCGGCGGTATCGTCGCCGCGGCACTCTCGACCTGCTTTGTCGCTCTGCTTCTCGAGCTCGTCTTCCCGCGTGCGACTGCCAGCGCCGCCGGCATGCTCCACCAGCACCCCACGCCCCTGTGGGTGAGCGGTCTTCTGGGTACGATTGCTATCGTCCCCGCCGTCCTACTGCTGATTATCTCTATCGCCGGTCTGTCGCTTGCCGGAGCCCTCTTGTGCGGCGTTATCGGCATCGCGTTGGTGTCGAGTGCCTTTGCGGGGTGTGCGATCGTCCGCATGGTCGGACACAACCAGAACCGCTACGCCATGGCAGCCGTGGGTGGCATCGCCGCGGGCACGCTTACGGCAATCCCCCTCGTAGGCGATTTCATCAGCGGTGTGGCTTTTGTCTTTATGCTCGGCTACATCATCCAAATCATCTGGCGCAACGCCCACCTCAAGCCGCAGCAGCCGGCTAACGCGCCAGAACTCCCCACCGCTTAGCCGCCAACCACCACAAAGAGGACAGGCACCTTTGTGGTGGTGCAGACCAACTCAATCCCTGTGCACCAAAAAGGGCGCCGACCATCGCGGTCGGCGCCCTTTCTTGTTAGTCGCTATAAAGCCCAGCGTTTATTTGTTGACCTGACCGGCGCGGACAGCGGCCTTCTTGCGGTCGGTGGCGTTGAGCAGACGCTTGCGCAGGCGGATGTTCTTGGGAGTGATCTCGACCAGCTCGTCGTCGGCGATGTACTCCAGCGCCTCCTCCAGCGAGAAGGTGCGGGGCGGCACCAGCTGGACGGAGATATCGGAGGTCGAGGAACGCTGGTTGCCTAGGTTCTTGGTGCGAGCGATGTTGACGACCATGTCGCCAGCCTTGCTGCGCTCGCCCACGATCATGCCCTCATAGCACTCGGTGCCCGGCTCAACAAACAGCTGGCCGCGCTCCTGCAGCGTACCCAGAGCATAGGCAACGGCCTTCTCGGTGGTCATGGAGATCATGGCGCCGTTCTGACGGTTACCGATCTCACCAGCGTAAGGACCATACTCCAGGAAGGTGTGGTAGAACACGCCCTCGCCGTGGGTGACGTTCATGATGCGATTCTTAAGACCCATGATGCCGCGGGTCGGGATCTTAAACTCGAGGTGCGTCACGATGCCCGAGGTATCCATGCTCGTCATGATGCCGCCGGAGGTACCGAAGACCTCAACGACCTTGCCCGAGTACTCGTCCGGGCACTCGACGACGGCCTGCTCAACAGGCTCCATCTTGTTGCCGTTCTCGTCCTTCTTAAACAGAACGCGGGGACGGCCGACCTGGAACTCAAAGCCCTCGCGGCGCATGGACTCCATCAGGACGGACAGGTGCAGAATGCCGCGACCCGAGACCTCGACGCCGCTCTTGTCCTCGAGCTCCTCGATCTTCATGGTCACGTTGTTCTCGGCCTCGTTGAACAGGCGCTCCTTGAGCTGACGGGCGCCCACGATGTCGCCGTCGCGACCGACGAGCGGGGAGGTCGAAGCCTCAAAGACGATGGACAGGGTCGGCGGGTCGATCTCGATGGGCTCGAGCCCGACGGGGTTCTCGGGATCGGTGTAGACATCGCCGATATCGGTGCGGTCGATACCCACGACAGCGGCGATGTCGCCGGCGCCGACTTCCTGGCACTCGGTGCGGCCCAGGTAGTCGAAGGTAAAGAGCTGCTTGACGGTAGCGGTGGCGCTGGAGCCGTCGTTCTTCACAACCAGGATCTGGTCGCCCTGGTGGATGGTACCGGAGTACACGCGGCCGATGCCGATACGGCCAACGAAGTTGGAGTGGTCGATGGTCACGCACTGCATGGCCAGCGGGGCGTTCTCGTCAACCTCGGGCGCGGGCATGTCGTCGATGATCATATCGAGCAGCGGATACATGTCCATGTTGCCGTCGTTGGGATCAAGACGGGCAAAGCCATTCATGGCGCTGGCGTAGACCACGTGCTCCATGGCGAACTCAAGCTGGTCATCGGTGGCACCCAGGTCGGCCATGAGGTCCAAGCAGTCGTTGTAGGCCTTCTCGGGGTTGGCGCCCGGACGGTCGATCTTGTTGATGACAATCATGATCTTAAGGCCGGTGTCGATAGCGTGACGCAGCACGAAGCGGGTCTGGGGCATGGGGCCCTCAAAGGCGTCGACCAGCAGCAGGGCGCCGTCGGCCATACGCAGCACGCGCTCGACCTCGCCGCCGAAGTCGGCGTGGCCCGGGGTGTCGATGACGTTGATCTTGACGTCCTTGTACTCGATAGAGATGTTCTTGGCGAGAATCGTAATGCCGCGCTCGCGCTCCTGGTCGTTGGAATCCAGGACGCGGTCCTCGACCTGCTGGTTGGCACGGAAGGCGTCCGTGGCACGCAGGAGCTTGTCTACCATCGTCGTCTTGCCGTGGTCGACGTGGGCGATGATGGCGATGTTCCTCAGATTGTCTACGCGCATGTAGTTCCCCTATCTTCTATCCATATACAAACGGCACGCGTATGCGGCCCGCCCAGCGATGTAACGCTCAGCGGGAATATTGAGCCTTTTACCGAAAACTCGTTTATTTTAGCGATTTTAGATGAGAGGGGTTTCCTCACCTGCAGGTTCAGGGTCGCTCCACATAAAACCATCGCCGGCGCCCATGCCCTCATACAGCACATATGCCGAAAAACCACTCTCGAGCGTCGTCTCGAAGAAGCTCACGAGCAGGGCGTCATGGTAGCCGCCATCGATCTCGACACAACCGGTGTAGCCGATGGCGTAACGGGCGATGCGGCCCAGGCCCTCGTCCTTAAGGCCCATCTTGTGCTCGGAGATAAAGTTGGTGGCCGCCTCCAGGCACGCCTCTTCGCCGTCCTCGTCGAGCGCTGCCAGATATCGGTTGGAAGCAGCGTCCTCGATCGCCACAACTACGCCCGGATTCTCGCCGGCAGCAAGGTCGTCCAAGAACGCACCAATCAGGTCACACACCATGGCGTCGAGCTCGGCGGAGACGTTACCGGCGTCCTGCATATCCTGTGCCATCTTTAGACCTTCCCATCGAGTCTGGCGTCATTACAGTTCTTGTGCCTCGGCGGCGATCTTAGCGGCAGCGTCGCGGGTGCGCATCATATCCATCGCGCGCTTGTCGAGCACCTTGATCTGACTGGTCAGCATGACCGCATCGACCACACCCCAGATCACGAGGCCCGTAGAGATCGAAAACCCAAGCGCACCAACTGTACCACGAAGGCGCGAGCAGATTGCCGCGACAAGGGCGGAGACGACAACCATCTTGATAAACGAGCCGCGGCGTTCGCGAAGCGTGCGGGCCTGCGTCACATAGGCAATGCGAGCCGCCTCAGAAGCCTCCGAGCGCATCTGGGCCTCGCGCGCAATGGCCGCTGCCTCGGCCGACATACCGCCGGCCATCAGCGAACGCTCCACATCCTGGCCGCCCCGCATTTAGAAGTCATCGGGGGAGAGCGTATGGACGAACTCGTCGAACTTCTCGAACTCCTGCTCGTCGTCAACTTCCTCGGCATGGGCAGAAACGGTGCCCAGGCGATTCATGATGTCGTCCTCCACAAACATGGGGGCATTGCTGCGCACGGCAAGGGCAATGGCATCACTGGGACGGGCATCGATCTTGCACTCGTCACCATCGGCCAGTACGACGATCGTCGCGTAGAACACCGGCGGCTCGGCGCGAACGATCTCGATGCGCTCGAGCTTGGCGCCCAGGGCGCCAACAGTATCGAGCAACAGGTCATGGGTAATCGGGCGCTCGGCGCGGCCGCTATCGATGCCACGGCTAATGGCAGCGGCTTCAAACGAACCAGTTTGAATGGAAAGGGAACGCAGTGGCGCGGGCGAGTCCGATTTGCTGCAGCGCTCGCGAAGCACGATAAGCGATGGCACGGGACCGGCGGCCATGACGATGGTCTCTATGTCGACACGAACCATGGAACACCTCCGGTACGTAGCGGTTAACACGCGGCAGCTCCACCGCATTGAATAGCTATACTACCCAATCTTTCGCACAGCACACAAAACCAAAATGAGATTTATCGCAGACAAGAAAAAAGCCCCAAGGCAATGCCCCAGGGCTCTTCACAGTTTTGATGGTGGACCTGACAAGATTCGAACTTGTGACCTCCCGGTTATCAGCCGGACGCTCTAACCAACTGAGCTACAGGTCCATCATGGTGGAGGTTAGGGGGATCGAACCCCTGACCTCAGGCTTGCAAAGCCCGCGCTCTCCCAGCTGA
>CAJMAZ010000031.1:0-27376 GCA_905211535.1 uncultured Collinsella sp.
AGGGCTTCGACGCCATCTATGTGGCGACCGGCGCTGGCCTGCCCAAGTTCCTCAATGTCCCCGGCGAGAACCTGCCCAACGTCTTCTTCGCCAACGAGTACCTCACCCGCGTGAACCTGATGAAGGCCAACAAGTTCCCCGAGTACGACACCCCCACCAAGCACGGCAAGAACGTCGTCGTCTTTGGTGGCGGCAACGTGGCTATGGACGCCGTCCGTACCGCCAAGCGCCTGGGCGCCGAGCACGCCATCATCGCCTACCGTCGTACCGAGGACGAGATGCCCTGCCGTCGCGCCGAGCTGCACCACGCTAAGGCCGAAGGCGTCGAGGTTCTGCCGCTCGTCTCCCCGCTCGAGTTTGTCGCTGGCGAGGACGGCTCCGTATGCGCCGTCAAGGTCCAGAAGATGGAGCTCGGCGAGCCCGACGAGTCCGGCCGCCGTCGCCCGGTGCCCATCGAGGGCGCCATCGAGGAGATCCCCTGCGACGTCGCGATCTCGGCTATCGGCACCAACGCCAACCCCTTCGCTGCCAAGATCGGCGGCAAGATGGAGCTCAACAAGTGGGGCTACATCGTCGCCGACGAGGAGACCGGCCAGACCACCGATCCCCGCATCTGGGCTGGCGGCGACATCGTCACCGGTGCCGCTACGGTCATTCTGGCGATGGGCGCCGGCAAGAAGGCCGCCGCTTCCATCACCAAGAGCCTGCTGGGCGAGTAATCACCCTCAGCGTTAGCCATCAAACGGCAAAGTCCCCGTCGAGCACACGCCCGGCGGGGACTTTTTCTATGCCGGCCGCTCCACCACCACAAAGGGGACAGGCACCTTTGTGGTGGTTTGGGACTTGGTCGGTCGTTTTGTCTCAATCTGTAACAGTTAGACCCTGTTGAGCCTTGTAGTTGCTACAGATCAAGATATTGTGCGAACACCCGCCTGTTCATCTCAATCTGTAACAGTTAGAGACCAAATTCCCCACTACGTGTTACAGATCGAGACGTTAGGTTGGCAGCCGAACAGTTCATCTCAATCTGTACCATCTAGAGCCGTTTTGGGCAGCCTGGTGTTACAGATTGAGATTTTGCTAAAGCCGAGGATGGACGCTGTCACCAAAACCTAGTGCTTGCGGCGCTTGGTCGCGGCGATGCCGGCCGCGGCAACGGTTGCGCCGGCGATGCCCAGGGCGGCGACCGTCATCGCGGCGGAGTCACCCGTGCTGGCAAGCTCCGTGCCGCCGGACTTCTTGCCGTTCTCGCCCTTACCCTTGGACTTGTCCGTCGTCACCGTGGTCGTCGAAGTCGAACTGCCCGCAGGGACCCCGGTGCCGCCAGAGCCATCCGCACCGCCGCCCTGCTCGCCGTCGCCAGGCGTCGGGTCCGGCTCGGGCGTCGGCTCGGGATCGGGCGTCGGCTCAGGCGCCGGCTCATCGGTCACCGTAATCGTAATGTTCAGACGCTCGGAATACTCGCTGTACGACATGCCAGGGCGCTGTGCCGCAATGCGCACATACATGTTGCTATCGAGCGCAATAGGCTCGGTGTACTTTACGCGGCCTTCGTCACGGCAGGGGCAGGTGTCGTTGGTGGTGTACCAAATCGTCGTGCCATCCTCGGCCGAAAGCTCCAGCTTCGTGCCCTTGGGCACCGTAATGTAGTTCTCCTTGGGCGACCATGCACCAAACGTCGTCGCACCAATTGTCGCCACCGGTCGCGCCGGTCGCACCGCCTCGGCAGACACGCGAACGTCAACCTGCTTGGACAGCGCCGTGCCGTCCACCGCCGCCGCCAACGTCGTCAAACCGGGCAGAGCACCATGCAGCACAAACGTCGCCGCTCCGTCCTCGCCCGTCACGGCCTGGGTGGCATCGACAGAGCAGATAGCCGAGGACTCCAGCCCAACACTAACCTTGGCACCCGCAAACGGCTTGCCCGCCTTATCGGTCACGTGCGCCACCAGCTCAAAGTCACTGCCCTCAAGCATGGTCACAGCCTGCTCCACGTTGAGCTTGAGCTTGTCGGCACGCACGCCCACGGAAAGCTCGCCACTCGCCCAGCGTGCCATGGCCGTGCCGGCGTTGTTGCGAGCACCGTTGAGCTCAAACGCCACCGCCGAGCCCGCCTCACGCGCATCGGCATAGCGAATACGCAGCACGCGAGACAGCGGCTTGCCATTGGGATCGTCCTGTTTGTCGAGCCACTTATACGTCACGTCGCCCAGCCCCTGCGCATCCAGCGCGGCCAGGGCATCGTCGCTCGCATCCATATACTGCGCAAACTCAACCTCGATGCAATCGGTATAGGCATGGGCCGAGGCCACCTCGGGCGCCACCGTCGACACCAAGCCAATGTTCACCTCAGTCTGAATCGGCGGCACGCGCAGCCAAGCCGAACGCGCCTCCTCATACCCGTCCTTGGTCACGCGCACCTGATACCAGCCGGTCGGCGTATTCCAGTTGTATGCACCGTCCGCACCCGTTGCAAGCGGATTGTCCTGCTCATACTCCTCGGCATCCCAACGCACTGCATTGGTACCGGTCGCATCGTCGGCGCTCCACAGCTCAACCGTTGCGCCTTCAACCGTATTGGACAGCAGGCCCTCGTACACCACGCCCGCAGGGTCGGGTGCAGCCTTGGCAGCCACATTGCGATAACGCGCCTCGAAGATTGACTGCATCTTCTCGTCCGAGATCAAGCCGTCCTTGTTGGCCTTGTAGACCTCGGCATCGGTCAGCTCGCCCCAGTTGACCGTAATACGATTCTGGCACGCGCGCTCAACCTGCTCGCAGGCAACATCGTAGGCGCATTCGGCATTGGTCAGCTTAATCGCGCGCTCCGAACCTACGCTGGTCGAAGCCGCGTCATAGGCAGCACCCACCACGGTACCCGCCGAACCGGCCGTCAGCACGCCGGCGATTGTCATAATGGAGCCCACCGCCACATCGGTGCTGTCGTGGCAGAGCTGGCGATACAGCAGATCCTCAAACGCACGCGCCTTTTCCATGGCGTCACGCAGCGCGTAAATGCACTTCCAGTCGTCCTCGGTCTTCTCGGGCTTGGCAAGCAAGCGCGTATGCTGAAGCTCATAGCCCTCGCGCTCGCCCTTCACCTTCTGCATACGGACGTTCACGTTCTCCCAGTTCTTGCTGGCATCGTTCACGCCGTAAATGCCGGTAAAGATGCCGATGCCCTGGGTCGCCGCGGGAAACGCCTGGCCGGCCGCCTTCCACGCATCGGTCTTAAAGACCTGGCCGAACATTTCGCACTCGATCTTATAGCTCTTGAGCGAACGGATCGTACGGATGAGCTTCATATGGGCGTTCACGTCGCCGTTGAGCTTCCAGGCCATGAGCCATCCGCGCACCTTGGAGTTGTTGAGGCTATGGACCACATTCCAATTGTCGTACAGGTTGTCCAGAATGTCGCACTGCATGGCGATCGAGTTAAACAGAAGCGCCTGGTTCTTGTTGTTATTGGAGTTCTCGATAAACTCCGACTCGATATAGGCCGTCTGCTCGCCATCGGGCGCGGCGACCTTAAAGCCCTTGACGGTATCGTCGTCAGCCGCCTTGTAGCTCAGCGAGCTGCCGAGCGCCTGGCCCAAATCGTTAAACCCGCTCGTCGACTGACCGTTGTACTCGCTGGCCTTAATGCCCGCACACTTGTTGAGCGCCGCAGCGGTTGCGTCATTCCAGCTTCCGTATTGGTTGAGCTGGCCGATACCCATCGACTGGCCCACCAGATCCTCGGCCCGCTGGGCAATAAACTCCGCTCGCGATGCATGGTCGACGAGCTCCTTGATGGCGGCCGCATCCGCAGCGTTCGCGCCCTGGGCCGCCGCGAGTTCCTGATACCAATCCTCGCTGGTGCCGTAAGCATCCTCAAAGATCATCTTGTCCACATTGACGCCATAGCTGTCGCCCTGCTGGGTCAGCAGCGCCGCCGACCCGCCGACCGCGGCCTTGAGCTCAGCCGCAAACTGCGCGGCCTCGTCGTTGCCAGCATCATCACCCTCGCCGTCGCTAGCGGCAGGGGCGCGACGAGCCTTACGGGCAGCTCCACCTTGGGCTTCGTCCTCGATACCGTCCTCGTCCTCCTCGGCAAACGCATCGGCGACCATCTGGTCAATCGCGTCGTTAAAGGCCTCGTCGACATCATTAAATGAGTTATCCATCATATACTCGTGCCACTGCTGCACGGCATTCGAAAACTCCTGCTGGCGCTCCTCGGCCGCGGCGGAATGCTTTTTGGCCGAAGCGTTGGCGTCAAAACTCAGTATGGTCATAAGTTGAGCGTTGGAGATGCGGTAGGTCTGCGGCATAAAGATTTGCTCAAAGTTGCCGCAGTTCACATAGGTCGAGTCATTCGCCTTGTTAAACTCGTCGAGCAGCTTAAGGTAACCCTCGTCCACATACTCCGCGACATAGCGTACGCGGGTGCCCTCGCGCGACTTTTGAGTCAGAGGAATCGTCACCGTCTTGCCATCCACGCAGTCCACGTACAGGTCGAGCGTGTCGGCGGCCTCTTCGTTTCCCACCTCGAGCGTGATATCGAACGTCCAGTAGGCGTTCTTCTTTTGCGGCAGATGATGGAAGGTCCACAGACTCTTGCCGGTGTCCTTGCCATCCTTGACCAGGTTTTGCGTACCGCCACGATACGTCACATCAAAGTTCCAGACCGAAGCACCCGGAACATAGCGCACATAGTTGCGAGCCGTCACCTCTGCGGCAGCGGCGGCAACATCGGTCGAGCCCACGCGCGCCTCGAGCGTCACACGCTCGGCGGCAAGCGTGTCCTGCGGCAGGTCGTATTCAATCTTGGCACGGCCGAGTTTATTGGTCTTGCCGGTGTACTTTGCAGCCGACGAGCCCGTCCCCACGGTGAGCTGCACGCTCTTGCCCGGCGCTGCATAAACGTAGGCCACAT
Source organism: uncultured Collinsella sp. (assembly GCA_905211535.1). Lineage (GTDB taxonomy): Bacteria > Actinomycetota > Coriobacteriia > Coriobacteriales > Coriobacteriaceae > Collinsella. The sequence continues at coordinate 4,919 of CAJMAZ010000031.1, forward strand.
TGCCCAGCAGGCTGTGAACGTCGGTGTTGTCGACCTCGATGCGCGATCCACTAACCTCGAGTGTGGTGCTTCCCAGCGGCAATGTCACCTCGCCCAGCGTAATGAGCGGCGAGATGGCATAGGTGCCCGCGGCCTTAGGCTTAAAGCGCACAAACACGTCGGCGCCCTTGCCCTTCCTCATATCGAGAACGAGGTTGTCGCCCTCCCAAGTTGTGTTAGCCCACATGGCATCGGAGCTGGCGCCGGCTTCGCGAGCGCCTGCGGACACATCCTCGACGGCATCCTTGGCCAGCGGAATCTCAATCTTGGCAGCCTGGCTGTCCTTGAGCTCATAGTGAATGCGCAGCTCGGTCTCCACGCCGGTAACTGCGGGCGACTCGGCAATAACCGAGCCCGCCGTCAGCCCGCGCTCGGCACGATAGGTCTCCACGTCAAACGTCGGCACGTCGAGCGTCACATCGAGCTGCTTGCCGTCCTCGATCTTCACCTGTTTTTGCGCGATATGCTTACCCACGGTCAACCCTAAGCGGCTAAACGTGGAATAGCTCGTCGCTTGGATGTCGTAGCTCGTCTTGTTAAAGGCGACGATGGTGTACGAACCGGCCTTAAGGCGCGGCGTCTCGGCCTTCATGATAGGCGTGGTGCCATCGTCTTCGTAACCCATCAGATAGGTGACACCGTCGGCAACTAGCTTGCCGTCGGACGTACGGAACACCAGCACGCGGTTGGCTCCCTGGTAGTCGCCCTTGGTCGTGACCGTCGCCGTGCCCCAAGGCTTCAAGTCGATATCGACCTTGCCGGCCGAAGGCTTCACCGTCGCCGTCGCCCCACCCAGCTTGAGGCTGTCTTTGGGCACGAGCGTTATCTCCAGATCCTGGTCCGCGTCGGCAATGGCCTGCGACACCACGAGCGCCGTACCCTGGATACGGTAGTCGTTTTCCTTGTCGCCCTTGGCAGGTTTGAGCGTCTTGCCGCCGCTCTTCACCGTCAGATCGATGTTATCGAGACTATCGAGCTCAATGCGTTCGGTCTTATCCTGGCCTGCGACCGGTTCGAGATAGGCCACATTGAGTTCAATCGCGCGCGAAGCCGGAATCTTGGTAAAGTCCTCCGCCTTAATCTCTCCGATATTCCATGTGCCCGTCATCTGGTCGCCCGGGCGCGCCAGCACCATGTCATAGTAACCGCTGAGCGAAATGCGCAGGGTGGCTGCTGTCTTGGAGAGAGCGTCCGCTGTAAAGCTGCCGTCATCGCCAACCGCCAGCGGCATAGACTGCCCCGCCTGCACGAGTGTAGCCGTCGCGCTCTGGGGAAGTTTGCCCGTCACCTGGGCCGCCTCGCCCATCCACTCAAACGTGTAGGCAGGCTTCGAGGAATCGACGGAGTCCTTGCGATCGGCCACGGCATCGGCAAGCTTTTTGACCATCGAGGGGTTGCCAGCCGAATCGGTCGCATAGGCATAGATGGTCTGGCCTTCACTAAAGGGAATCGCATACGTTACGCCATCGATTGTCACGCGCTCATTATAGTCGCCCGGATAGCCCGCCTCACCAAACTGAAGATCGGGGTTCATCACGCGCAGGGCAACGGCATTATGGTTCGTCTCGTTTCCGTATCTCGTGTTCTCAAAAGCTCCCCACTCTATCATTTCCACGCTTTTGGGTAGCACAATCTCTTTGCCGGCAATCGCAGGATCAAGAGAGGCGAACGCGAGCGCCCCGATAGATTTGACACCGTCGCCGATCGTCACCGATGACACATGCGAGCACCCATCAAAGGCATAGTGCTCAATCCGCTCCACCGTACCCGGCACGTTGATCTGCGTAAAGGTGAGTACCGTTGTATCCGAGACATAGAACTGCGGCACGCCGCAATTGGCGAAGGCACGATAGTCGATAGTCTTAACCGAAGGCGGCAGCGTTGCCACCACGTTGTCATCGAGCTTTTCGCAGCCCTCAAAGGCCTGCTCGGGAATCGTGGTAAAGGCCGCGTTATTGGGCCAGGTCACCGTCTGAAGTGTCTTGCTTCCGGTAAACGCATTCCAGCCCAACTCCTCAACCGAATCGGGCAGTGCGATTTCCTTGATGCTGCTGCCTCCCAGGCCGCCAACGGTGCGGACATGCGAATCGGGGGCGAAGGTGACCGATGTGAGAGCGGCGTTTCCCATGCCCTTAAGGCTCACGACATTTTTGCCGTCGATGGTCGAGGGCACCTCCAACGTGGTAATGCCTGCGTCGCCATACTCGATAGAAATTTCGTTGGTGAGGCTATCGATCGAGAAGTAGTACTGCGCGGGGGTCTGCTCGCCGGCCACGTAGCCATCGTCGTATTCGTCCTTTACGCCCGCGGTGCCCTTCGAGGTTGCCCAGAGTCCAAGTTCCTCGTTCCAGGTTGCCTCGGCACCGGAAGCCTCCTCTTGCTTCTGCTGCTCGGCGAGTTCCTTGCCCTCGACAAGATCGGTGGCGAGCGTACCCGCAGGTGTGCTCTCGGTCTGCCCGGCGCCCGTCAGGCCCGCCGCCGATGAAATCTCGGAGGCCGGGGGCGTAGGGGCGTCACCGGTATCGAGCACTGTGAGGTCGGCAGCGCCGGCATCGGGCGCGGGGTCGGCGGAAGCAGAGTCTGACGTTTGGGCGTCAGCCGAATCGGCGGAAGCGGCGCCGGCTACTTGGCCGTTATCCGTCTGCACAAAAGTGCTATCGGTGTTGAAGGCCTCGGCAAACGCGCCCGCGGGAAACGAACCCGTCACCATCGCGAGGGTCACCGTGGCAACCGTCAGGCGGCGGCAAAGCGCTCGAACAGTAGTCCACCTCATGGTCGTTCCTTTCTTGCAAACCAAAAGTCATCCAGCGTAATCGTCGTCCAAAAACAAAGCGAACGGTAGGTTCATATATACGAACCTACCGTTCTACCTGCGCAAACCACCACAAAGGGGACAGGCGCCTTTGCGGTGGTCCTGGACTCGGCCGGTCGGTTTGTCTCGATCTGTAACAGTTAGAGGTCAAATTCCCCGCCTGGTGTTACGGATCGAGACATTAGATTGGCGGCCATTCGGTTCATCTCAATCTGTAACATCTGGAGCCGTTTTGGGCAGCTTGGTGTTACAGATTGAGATCTTGCAAAAGCCGAGGATGGGCGCCGTCACCAAAACCTAGCGCTTGCGGCGCTTGGTCGCGGCGATGCCTGCGGCGGCAACGGTTGCACCGACGATGCCCAGGGCGGTGACCGTCATCGCGGTGGTGTCGCCCGTGGCGGCCAGGACGGCGGCGGACTTTTTGGCCGGCGTGGCTTTCTCAACCGTCTTGCTCACCGTGGTGGTCGTAGCCGGTTTGGCCGAGGGTTTAGCTTCAGGTTTGGCCTCGGGCTTGGTCTCAGGCTGCGGTGTCGGATTGGGATCCGGCGTGGGCTGCGGATCGGGAGCCGGCGTGGCTTCAGGCGTAAAGGTCAGATCGGTGTTGAGCCACAGGGTATAGATCCAACCGGTGTCGTCATCGGATACGCTATCCGCAACCTGGTAGCCGCATTCCACGCCGTTGATCACCAGCTTGGTGTCGGGCGTGAAGTAGAAGCCGCGCGCGGACTTGAGGTAGACGCCGTAGCGATAGGTCACGCCGGGCTTAAAGACGTCGATGTGATTCGTGATGTTCTGATCCCAGAACTTCTGAGAGTTCACTTCGCTGCCGTCGCTGCCCGTCCAGAACTCGCATTGGAGAATAGAGTCCGAGTCAGTCGGAGTGCCCGCCGTAAAGACCGGCTTATCGCCCGCCTTAAAGGTGGTCGTGGCGCCGTTGATCTCTATAACGTCGATGGCACGCCATTCGTCGATTGGCTGCTCGCACAACATATTGCCAGCATTGGGCGCAAAGACGCCGTTGACGGTCTTGATGTGGTGCACCCAATGGCCGTTGACGTTCATTTCGCAGCCATCAGACACGGTATTGTCGCCCTTGAGCCTCAGCTCAACGGAGTACATGTAGAACTTGCCCTCCTCGAAGTGGTCAATCTTCTTCATGCCCGGCGTGTACTTTGCGGGGTCGGAATACCAGAAGGCAACGGGCTTGAGCTCCGCAGGGTCGCTGCCATCCATCTCTTCCCAGCACTCATAGGCGATCTCATACTTATCGGCATCGGCGGCAGGAATCGTCGCGGTCGCACGCGGCGCCTCGCCGGGCGCGTAGTCGGTTTTCACATCGTTGACGTTTAGATTCTCAAGAGCTTCGTTTTCCGACGAAGCAGGCATCGTAATTGTTTTAATAGCAGGGACATACAGGAATTCTCCGCTTAGACTCGACTTTACGGTTTCCCCGTTTACGGTAACAACGGTTTCATCGCTGAAGGAATATCCGTCTTTTGGCTTCATCATAAGAGAATACACGTACTCTTTCCCGCTTTTAAACTTTGTAATAGTCGGCAGGGAACCATGTGAGCCGTTATCGGAATACCAGGCAGCAACGGGTTCGTTGTTTTCAAATTCCTGCCAGCATTCATAAGCGATTTCGTATTTATCTGCATCGTAGTTAGGGACACCTGCCGTCGCCTGCGGACCAGTATCCAGCTGCCAATTGAAGTTCGTATTCTGAACATTGGCAAAGGAGATGGATTCCGATTCTGATTCCGCTGCCGGGATAACAAGGCACGCCCTCTCGTAGACATGGGTGCGGGTGTAGTAGTCATCCCGGATCTCGTTAATAGTGGGTTTCCCGGTCGCCTCGGTGTCTCCTTTAAAGGCGTCGTCCGGATCACCGATGATGATATTCCCGGGCTCTGTACCCGTATACGTAAGCTTGGATCCATCATAGGTGGTCGTCATCTTGGACTTATTCTCCTTGTACTCCGTAAAGTACTTCTGCTCCTCCTTCTGTCTCTGAATCTTGCTGATATCCAGGGTAAGCGTTGTTTTATTGCTCGCACTGTCATACGCCGCATGGACGATCAAGTCCCCCAGGCCGATAAAAGTCAAAGCGCTACCATCGAGAGCAGACTGGTCTCCATCTACAAGGGCAATCCCCTCCACATACTCAATCGTTTCTTCTTTCTTGATGTCGGTGTAATTGTTCCGCACCGTAATATTGACCCTAACGCCGCTGCCGCCAACAACATCGGTCACACCGCAGGGCATGACGGCGTCATTCGCCGGCGTGGCGGCGTTGTCGCTGGGAGTATTTTGTTCAGCGGGTGCCGCATCGTTGGATTCATCGGTGGCGCCAGTCGGGGCCGTCTGCTGAGGCTCAACGGTGGCTTGCGCCGCCGGAGCAGCATCGGTTGCAGGCGCGGTCGAAACAGCTGGTGCGGTCGTTGCAGCCGTATCCCCCGCAACCGTCGGCGTCACCGGAGCCGCGGCAACCTCATCCGTCCCAGCGGCGGGATCGGCGCATTCCGTCGCCAGCGCCACGCTCGGCAGCAGCAACTGACCGACCATAAGCGCACACGCGCCGGCGCAAGCTATTTTGGCACCCGCACAACGCCAGGTACCGTGAGCCAGCGAGCAGGTGGACTCACGTTGAGCTTGCTTGTCAAAGTGGCTTACGTTCATAACGGCCTCCTTGGTCGTAGGGACATACCGCCACAAAGGTGCCTGTCCCCTTTGCGGTGGTTCTGTACCACCAAGATGTGCCAAATGACTCCGTATGCCTAGGTTCGTAGATGTGAACCTAGGCCTTTACCTGCGGTTTAATTCAATATGATTTCGCCATCGCCACACTCGTCCCGGGAACGCTACAATCGAGGACACGATTATTCGTCCACCCAAAGGACCGTCCTTGAACCTGAGCAGGTCTAAAATCAACGCGCTTCTGGCACTCGCGCTCTTCACCTTCGCCTTCCTTGCCGCCGAGTTTCGTTTCGACGTCAACGTCGGGCTGCTCGCCGGTGCCGAACGCGTTGTGATCGCACAGGGCTTTATCCTTGGCGCCAGCGTCATCGGCTTTATCGGATATGCACCACTGCTCGGTCTCGCCCAACGCAAAGGCCAGCCCCAGGCAGTTGTCAGCGCCGCCGTTCCCATCGCCATCCTGGGATTGACCCAGATCCAGTCCCCCACGGGTTCGCTTGCTCTCGAGATTCTGGGGTGCCTCGCATTCCTCGGACTCGGCCTGTTGGGCGCCGCTACGCACTACGCCTTTTCACTGGCGTTTCAAGACGATCCCAAGCTCGCCACCGGCGCAGGAGCGGCCTATGCTGCGGGCATCCTGATACAGTTCGCCATCAACCTGCTCAATTGCAGCGGTATCGCAGAGCTCATCGTCCTTGGCGCAGCGACTATCGCCGCATCCGCCCTCAGCTTCGTTCCCCAAAAGGCTGCCGAGAGCTCCAGCCCCGCCATCAATCCCTTTGTTGAGCCCTCTCATGCCCTCGCCAAACAGGCATGCTGGAGCATCGCACTCGTCATGATTCTTGCCTGCTTGTTCTCGACCCTCGACAACGTGGTCACGCTCTCCAACGCCCACGGCACCATTGCCGTGCAAACCTGGCCGCGCCTCTTTTTGGCGGCAAGCGGCCTTGTCGCCGGTCTTATCTTTGACCTTGCCGAGCGCCGCTACATGGGACTTGTCATGCTCGGCATCGCCGTGCTCTCGACCATTTCCATCCTAGCCGTGGAGGCCGGCGCCGATCCCAACCTGGGCCTTGTCGTCTTTTACCTGAGCTCGGGCTTTTTCGTCACGTTCTTCACCGCTACGTTTACACAGCTAGCGCCGCGCATGCACGCACCCGCCTTATGGGCCGGCATGGGTCGCGCGGCCAACAACGTATGCGCGTTCACCACATCGGGTATCTCGCTGGCGCTCGTGACCTCGAACAACGTTGCCCTCATTATGATCGGCGCGCTCGTTTTGCTCGTCGCTGCCTGCGCGGCATTCGTGGCAGCCGGCCTGTTCCGCCTACCCCAAACCGAGCAGGAACGCGAGCGCGAGCAGCTGGCAGAAGAAGCGCTCGCCGCCCCCACCATCGAGGAGCAGCGTCAGGCCTTCATCGCCGACCACGCTCTCACCCCGCGCGAAGTTGACGTGCTCATAGCCGTTACCCAGGACGAACGTCCACTTAAACAGGTCGCCGAGGAGCTCGGCATCTCGATGCGCATGGTACAGCGCCACCTGAGCTCTATCTACCAAAAGACCGACACGCAAACGCGCGCCGGTCTCACCAAAGCCTTCCCCTCGGCCTAAAACAAAAACCACCACAAAGGCCCCCTTTGCGGTGGTTTGAGCGGAGCAGAAGGCCACTCTGCCAGTTTGTCTCAGTCTGTAACAGATAGGCCCCTAAAAGCAGGCTTATTGTTACAGATCGAGACAGTAAAGGGACACGAAGCGATCCTTCGCAGCAACGACCCTCTAGTAAAGCGATGCGACATATCGGCCGAAGCCTGGCAATGCAAACTCAAAACGTCCTTGTAGAGGCTCTTCAATTACCCCAGCCTCTACCAGACGCTTTTTATACGTTGAAATCGAACCGGAACTCTTCTTAAGCCTCGCTGCCAGCTCTTGCCTGGTCGTCGTCCCAACCGGATTCATTGCACGAAGAAATTCAAGGTCCCCTCGTGAAAGTTCCGCCGCCGTTGAAGCGAAAACTCGCGATTCCAGCTCCTCTTGCGCAAGTTTCGCGCCTCGTTCGACATCCTCAATAGAAACCTCGGAGGCTTGGCGCGAAGCATTCCATGCCCGATACCCCACCAACTGGAACATAAATGGAAAACCATCGATCGCCTTGGCAGCGAGGTCGATCGCCTCATCAGAAATCGTCTTGCCGCCGTCCTCAATCGTTAGTCGAAACGCTTCTTTTACCTCAGTCGGTGAAATTGATCCCAGCGAATGTTGAGCCGCGCGACGAAGAAACGATGTCGATTTCCCCGTCAGCAGCGCCAGCACGCGAAACGGCAGCCCCGCCATAAGCAAAGCTACCTTTTTATTCTCGCTTACAAAGTGCTGGTAGGTAGTAACAAGCTCCGTCATTTGCGCAAACGATGCATCCACTTCGTCAACGGCGATAAGCACCCCGGTGTCAGTCGCTTCAAGCTGAGCAAACAAAGCGTTCATCTTAGTACGCCAGTTAGCGCCCTCAAATTCAACATCGATGTTTTCCCAGCTCATGCTTCCTACGGGGGCAATGCCGACACTGTTCACACGCCTAGAAGCGGGCTTTTCGATCAGATGGGCGGCTGATTCGTTGAGGCGCTGCAAAATGTCTTCGAGCATCCCCTCCGAGGCCGTCACATTCGCTGTAATCCAGCCCTCTTGCTGGGCGCGGTACGACAGATATGCCAAAAGCGCCGTTTTACCTGTACCACGCGCACCATAGAAAACCGAGCAAAGATTGGGATCGGAGTCGTCATTTTCAAACGCCAGCACCATATCATCGATGATTTGCTCACGGCCGGCCATATACGCCGGTACACGTCCGAACATCGGCGTGAATGGATTTGCCTGCCTGTACGCCGTCGGTGCCGCCATAAAGCCTCCCTTTAACTCATATAACTTAATTATGCCCCTACTATCTATAATTTATTTGAGTATCTTTGAGTTTTTTGAGCATCCTTGAGTTCTTTGAGCGATCGGCCCCGGCAGAACCAGTTGACTTTCTCTGCCTAAAACAAAAACCACCACAAGGTGCCTGTCCCCTTGTGGTGGTTTTGGTCGGTTAGCCTTCGAGCTGAGCCACCTTGTAGCGGTAGGCAGCGGCGATGACGTCTTTGCAGCCTTCGCGGCCCAGCTTGGCGCGGTTGACGACGATATCCTTACCACTCGTCATCTTCCACTTTCCGGCGCTATAGCGCTTATAGAACGCCTCGCGCGCCTTCTGCTGCTGCTTGACCAGCTTGGCGCCCTTCTTTTTATTAAGGCCGCGCTTCTTGCGCACGATCTCGACGCGGTCCTCAAAGGGAGCGGTCACTAGCACGGCAATGTGGTTGGGGTTGTTGCGCAGCAGATAATCGGACAGGCGGCCTTCGATAATGCAGCTCTCGGTCTCGCCCAGGTCCAAAATCACCTGGCTCATCTTTTGGAACAACTTATCCGAGTACGAACGCGCATCGTAGCGGTCGGGCAGAAACGCCATATTCTCCACGGCCAGGCGCTCGTCGTAGGCGGCCATCTTGTCGAGCGACTCGCCCGCGCGCAGTGATGCACGCACCAGCAGCTCGTTATCGTACAGCGGAATCCCCAACTCGTCGGCAAGCATGCGACCAATCTCGTGGCCCTCGGCGCCAAAGTCACGCGCGATGGTAATGACCACAGGACTCTTCTTATTCTCCAGATCGCTCATCGCGATTCCTTTCTCTATGTGACAAAGGGGCTGTCCCTTTGCCACATTCTACGCTGCCACCATTCGCCTCTGATATGCCCTCACCAGCAGCGAAATACCAAAGTTGAGCACAAAGTACATCGCAAACACCAGGCCGTAGAGCATAAGCACCTGCGACAGGTCGATTGCGTGGGCCATCACGACGTTTGCCGTGTACATGAGCTCGGCCACGTTAATGCCCGAAAGATACGAGCTGTCCTTGATGACGGTCGTGCACTGGCTAAACAGCGCCGGAATGATCGTCTTAAACGTCTGCGGCAGAATGATGTAGCGCATGGTGGCAAAGAAGCCAAAACCCTGGCTCTGCGCTGCCTCAAACTGGCCGCGCGGAATCGAGTTGAGGCCTCCGCGCACAATCTCGGCCATAACGGCGCTGGTAAACAGCGTAAAGGCGATGGTCGAAATCACAATGTCCAAACCCTGCACCGTAAAGTAGATAAACAGGATCCACAGCAGGTTCGGCGTGCAGCGGAACAACTCGATATAGGCGCTCACCAAAATACGGAACGGGCGGGGCGCGTAGCTTTTAACGAGCGCCAGCACCGTGCCAAAGATGAGCGAGAAAAAGATCGACAGCGCCGAGATCTCGATCGTCTTAACAAAGCCGCCCCAAATGTAGAGCAGGTTGGTCGCGTTGAAGATTTCCATGCGCTAGGCCTCCTCTACGTTGTCGAGCCCCAGCTCGGCCAGGCTCACGCCGCGCGGACGCTCCTTGGAGCGGCGCTCGAGCCACTGCACCAGCATGGCGAGCGGAAAGCAGATGATGAAGTACATAAGGCAGCAGACGATGTATCCCTGCAGGTAACCGTACAGACTCACAAAGTTGTCGGAACGGTACATAAGGTCGCCGCCGGCCACAAGCGCCAGCACCGACGTGTTCTTGACCAGGTTGAGTGCCTGGTTACACAGCGGCGGCAGAATGATCTTGAACGTCTGGGGCAGTACGATGTACCAGTATGCCTGCGCGCGGGTGAAGCCTTGGCTCTGGGCCGCCTCCATCTGACCGCGCGGAACCGCCTCGATACCGGTGCGGATGACCTCCGAAATGTAGGCCGCGTGATACAGGCCCACACCCAAGAAGCCCAGCACGAACGGCGCGATGCGCACCGGCTGGTCGGCACCGGTTATGGCCTGCAAAAACTGCGGACCGGCCATGTACATAAAGAGCACCTGTACGGGCAACGGGGTGTTCTGGTAAAACTCCACGTACACGCGGCTTATGGCGCGCAGCACGCGCGAACGAGTGGTAGAGAACACGCCCAGCAGTGTGCCCAGCACCAGCGACAGCAGCAGACCGGCAACGACCACCTGTAGCGTCACGCCAAAGCCCTCCCAGAAGGGCCCCATGTTTTGAAATGTCGTCGACCAACGGTCGGCGTCAAATAATCCTTCGAGCATTTGATTCCTTCCTTGGACGATGCGCCTATACAAGACCCCAGGTCTTGACCTCTTGGTCGAGCCAGCCGTCGGCCAGGCGATCGCAAATCACCTGATCGACCACGGCCGAAAGGTCGCAGCCCTTCTTGGTCGCCACGCCGTAGCCCTGCTCGCCAAACTTGACCTCGGGCTGCAGCAGCTCAACGGTCTCGTTCATGTAACCGGCCAGCGTGGAGCGGTCCATGGCAAAGACGTCGATATTGCCGGCGTCGAGCGAGCTTTTGATGATGGGGTAGCCGCTAAAGGCCCTAAACTCGGGCTTGCAGCTAAAGCCGTTGTCCTTGATCATCTGCTCGATCAGGCCCTGCGTGGTGGCACCCTGGCTCACGCCAATGACCTTGCCGTCCAGGTCCTCAATCGAGGTAAAGCCCGAACGCTTCTTGACCATAAGTCCCACGTAGTCGGTGCGGTACGGCGTCGAGAAATCCCAGCTCTTCTTGCGCTCGTCGGTGATGGTGTAGGTCGCCGCGACCACGTCAAGTTGGCCGTTATCGATCAGCGGGCCGCGCGTCTTGGGCGTTACGTCGGTAAACTCGACAAGCTCCTGGGCACGGGCCTCCTTGTAGCTCACGCCAAAGACGGCAGCGGCGATCTGGTAGCACAAATCGACTTCCATGCCCTCAAAGCGGCCCTTGGCGGTGTCGTAATAGCCGTAACCGGGAACATCCTTCTTAACGCCGGCATTCAGATGGCCACGCGACTTAATGGCCGCAAGCTTAGACCCCTTGTCAGAGCCCTCGCCGCTGGTGGAGTTGCCGCAACCGGCAAGCGCGGTCCCCGTCAGCGCAAGCATACCGGCGCCAGCCAGCTGCAAAAAGTGACGGCGCGACACGGCCGCCCTCGTCATATCCGTCATGTCCATCACCGCGCCTAGTGCAGAATCTTGGACAGGAACTCGCGGCAACGCGGGTTCTCGGGGTTATCGAAGAAGTGCTCGGGCGTGCCCTCCTCCAGAATGCGGCCGTCCTCCATAAAGATGACGCGGTCGGCCACCTGGCGCGCAAAGCCCATCTCATGCGTCACGCAGATCATGGTGATATCCTCCTGCGCGAGCTCAATCATAACGTCCAGAACCTCCTGGACCATCTCGGGGTCGAGCGCCGAGGTCGGCTCGTCAAACAGGATGATGGGCTGCTTGGTGCACAGGGCACGGGCGATGGCGATGCGCTGCTGCTGACCACCCGAGAGATTCTGCGGATACTCGCCGGCCTTATGCGCCATGCCGACGCGCTTGAGCGCAGCGATGGCGATCTCGGTCGCCTCCTCCTTGCTCTTCTTTTGCAGCTTGATGGGCGCGAGCGTCAGGTTGCCCAGCACCGTCATGTTGGGATACAGGTTGAACTGCTGAAACACCATGGAACTATACTTGCGAGCCATCTCCAGGTGATTCTTTTTTGTGAGCGGCGTACCGTCGATGACGACCTCGCCCGACGTGGGCTCCTCCAGATAATCGACGCAACGGATGAGCGTCGACTTACCCGAACCGGAAGGCCCGATCATTACGAGCTTCTCGCCACGCTCGACGGTGAGATTGATATCTTTGAGCACATGCAGGTCGCCAAAGTACTTGTTGAGATGCTTGATCTCGATCATGTCTGCCATGAATGTCCCTTCCCTGCGTTTACACGAGTTGAACTATTGTACGGAAAGAACCACATTTCCGCAGCCCACACTACATTCCCGTAAAGAACCCGCAACCTTCCACCCACTCATTGGGGACAGACTTAAATGAGTACCCGCTCATTGGGCACTCATTTAAGTCTGTCCCCAATGAGTGCCCAGCCCAGCAAAAAGGGGCGCGACCATGACGGCCACGCCCCCTCAACATCAACTATGTACCGCTCGGCCCTTACGCAAGCTTTGCGCCGACGATCTTTGCTGCGGCCGGCTTATCGAAGTTGCCGCCGGTGGCCTTGCCGAGTGCGCCCATAACCTGGCCCATCTGCTTCTTGGACGTGGCGCCCAGCTCGGCGATGACCTGCTCGATCAGAGCCTCGAGCTCCTCGCCCGAAACCTGCGCGGGCAGCAGGCTCTCCAGAATCTTGACCTGCTCGGTCAGGGTGTCGGTACGCTCTTGGTCGGTGCCGGCCTTGATGGACATCTCCAGCGTCTCGCTCGTCTGCTTGATCAGACGCTTGATCATGCTGTTGACGTCTTCCTCGGTCACATCGCGGCGCTCATTGACCTCGATATTCTTCACCTCGGCCTTAACCTGGCGAATGATGGACAGGCGAACCTTGTCCTTGGCCTTCATGGCCGCGATCATTTCCTTCTGCAGCTCTTCGTTGGTCATCTGCAAATCCTCTCTAATAGCGTGGGCGGCACTCGCGCGAACACCGCCCCATGATTACTCAGTCGTCGACGAATCGTCGGTCGAGCTCTTGGTGACGCCTTTCAGACTCACGTTATAGGGCACGTCCTTGGGCATGGGGTTGACGGTGATGTCGGCGTCCTTCTTGTACTGCTCCAGCCACTCGCTGTATGCAGTACTGGCCGCCTGCGTCTTCACCACGTTGGAGACGTACTTCTTAATGTCCTTGGGCACCTGCTTAATGTCATCGACCTGGCTATCGACATGGAAGTAGTCGGTGCACTTGATGACATGGTATCCGTACGTCGACTCGACCACGTCGCTCACGTCGCCCTTGTTGAGCCCCTCGAGCGCCGTCTGGTAGCTGTCGACGAAGGTAGTGAGCTTATCCCAACCCACATCGCCCTTCTTCTCCTTGGAGCCGGTATCGTCGGAGTACTGCTCAACGGCGTCCTCAAAGCTCAGCTCACCGGAGTTGATCTTGTCCAGGCACTCCTGCGCCTTGGCCTTGGCGGCAGCCTTGTCCTCGTCGGAAGCGTCGGAATCAACCTTGATCAGGATGTTCGACGAGCGGCGGGCGTCGTTGTAGCTGGACAGGTTTTCGTTGATGTAATCAACAATCTCGCTGTCCTTGGGCTTGCTCGTGGGCGCGACGGCATCCTTAAGTTTCTGCTGCGCCAGACTCTCCTTGAGCGAATCCTTGTAGGTGTCCTCGGTATAGCCGTAGGTCTTGAGGGTCTTCTTAAAGGCCTTGGCACCGCCCGCGCTCTTGCACGCATCCTTCCAAGCCTTCTCGACCTCCTCGTCCGACGCCGTCACGCCGTTCTCCTTCTGTGCCTGTTGAAGCAGAATCTGCTGCGTGTAGGAGTCGATGAGTTGCTTGCGGTACTTCTTGGGCGTGAGGTCGTTGTCAACCAGATACTGCGCCCAATCCTCATCCTTGGTGTAGCCGTTGGACGTGCGCATGCTCATGATCTGCTTGGTCACGGTGTCCTCGGTGAGGTTGGTGCCGTTGATAGTTGCAGCAACACCGCCGGTCAGCTTGTAGCCCGAGGTGTCCTCGGCCTGCGACATAAGGCCGGAGCACGCCATCGCCGAGACGGAAAGCAGCATCGCCAGCACGCCGATGACCACCAGGACGATCTTGACGGTCTTAGACACGTACGTCTTGCGCTGCTTCTTGCGAGAGCTGGAGGCAGCGCGGGCCTGCTGCTCGGGCGTCGGCGCGGCCTCGGAGTTCTTTTTCTTATTTGCCATAGTTGGCCTTTCGCATAACGAATCGAACAAACGCCATTGTGTCACAACGCGGACCCCGCGGCACACCTGGCACATGGGGGACAAGTTAATCTGCACCATTTTGGTGCAAAGGGGACAGCTCTGGCAGTCGGCAGTTAGGGACAGTCCCCAAGTGCCGGCTCAGTCCCACCTTAGAAGTGACGGCGGATGGCGTCGACCATGCCCTGGGACGTGGTCTGGCCGAGCACGTCGGCTGCGGCATCGGCGTCCATAAAGATGTTCATGAGCGCCTGCAGGGCCTCGACCTGGCCGCCCGGCTCGGCGATGCCCAGATTGATGACGATCTGCGCCGGCACCGGAGCGCCCATGCCAGCCATAGCGTTAAATGTCACGGGCGCGGCGGGCTTCACCACCGCGATATAGGGCTTGGCCACAAACCCCGGATCGGTATGCGGAATGGCAATGTTTGCCGCCGGCATGGCAAGACCCGTGGGATAGGTATCCTCGCGCGTGCGAACGGCGTCGAGCCAACCGTCGGCAATGTAGCCGCGCGGGGCAAGCTCACCTTCGAGCCGCGCAAACACCTCGCCCGGCGTCGCGCACTCCCAATCAAAAAACACCAGCTCAGGCGTAAACAGCGCTTCGTTATCCGCCATGCGCTCACCTCTCTCATCTAGTCACCTGCGACGTTCTTGAATGACCAGTCGTTAAAGACCGTTCCCGATGACTACCCAAAACAAAAGGTGGCCACGCGCGCCTTGGCGCCAATGACCACCCTGACTACTCGGCTAAATTGTACTGTGCGCCGCTAGCCGCGAGGCGCGTCAATTGCGACCTTGCCGCTCTCCAGCACGTGGATGCGGCCGTCGGCGAGCATTTGCACGACCTCGGGGTACAGCACGTGCTCGATCGCGTGGATGTGCTCCTCGAGCGTGTCGACATCCCAACCTTCCTCGACAGCCAGCGCGCGCTGGGCGATGATGGGGCCGTTGTCGTAGATCTCGTTGGCAAAATGCACGGTCACACCAGTTACCTTGACGCCGCGCGCAAACGCGTCGTCGATCGCATGCGCGCCGGTAAAGCTCGGCAGCAGCGCCGGATGCAAGTTGACCACGCGGTTGGGAAATGCCGCCAGCAGCGGCGTATGCACCATGCGCATGTAGCCAGCCATGACCACATACTCGCAGCCGCGCTCGAGAAGCTCGTGCGCGATGATCTCGTCGGCGGCAATAGGGTCGGCATAGACATCCTTGGACAGTGTGAGCGTCTGGATGCCCGCGCGCTCAGCGCGCTGCAAACCCTTAGCCGAAGGACGGCTCGACACCACAAGCTCAATCGAAGCGTTGAGCTTGCCGGCGGCGATC
The DNA here is from genome assembly GCA_905211535.1 of uncultured Collinsella sp. Lineage (GTDB taxonomy): Bacteria > Actinomycetota > Coriobacteriia > Coriobacteriales > Coriobacteriaceae > Collinsella. The sequence continues at coordinate 20,558 of CAJMAZ010000031.1, forward strand.
AGATCGATCAGCGCTTGCAGGTTGGTACCCGAACCGCTGATGAGCACACCGATCTTGAGCGGCTCGGCCGTATCGGTGCCGGTCGGACGGGTGTAGGGCACAAAGCCCAGGCTCTCGACAGCAGCCATCTGTTCGTTAGCGCTCATCGGAGTACACGACCTTACCGGAACCCTCGACGCACTCGCCCACGCGGAACGGCTTCTCGCCCAGCGCGACCAGGGCCTCGGTAACCACGGCCTCGTCCTCGGGGGCGACGATCAGGCACAGGCCAACGCCCATGTTGAAGGTCTTGCACGCCTCGTTGGGCGCGAGCTCGGCCTGGCGCGACACGTAGGTGATGACGGGCGGAACGTCCCAGCCCATCTCGGCACCGTTGCGGGTAACCACGGCGTCGACGTCGTCGGCGAGCGCGCGGTTGAGGTTCTCGGTAATACCGCCGCCAGTGATGTGGGCAATGGCGTGAACGTTGGCGCCACCGCGCAGTAGCTCCAGAATCGGCTTGACGTAGATGCGCGTGGGAGCCAGCAGGGCGTCTGCCAGCGAAGCACCGCCGAGCTCCTCGAGCGGGCGGCTCAGTTCCTCGGCCTTAGCGGCGGCCTCGGGCGTGCCCGGCTTAATACCGTCGACGCCGATGACCTTACGCACGAGCGAGTAGCCGTTGGAGTGCACGCCGGTGGAAGGCAAGCCCAGGATCACGTCGCCGGGGCGGACGTTCGCGGGGTCGAGCATCTTGGGACGGTCGACGACGCCCACGGTAAAGCCGGCAAGGTCGTAGTCGGCCGGAGCCATGACGCCGGGGTGCTCGGCCATCTCGCCGCCCACGAGCGCGCAGCCCGCGAGCTTGCAGCCGTCGGCCACACCCTTGATGATCTTTGCCATGTGCTCGGCCTCGATGTGACCGATGGCAACGTAGTCCAGGAAGAACAGCGGCTCGGCGCCCGAAGCTAGAATGTCGTTGACGCACATGGCGACCAGGTCCTGGCCCACCGTCTCGTGACGGTCCATGATCTGGGCGAGCACGAGCTTGGTGCCCACGCCGTCGGTACCGCTGATCAGAATCGGGTCTTCCATATCCTTAAGCGCGGCGGCCGAGAATAAGCCACCAAAGCCGCCGATGCCGCCGATAACCTCGGGGCGGTTGGTGTCCTTGACCATCTGCTTAATAGCGTCAACGGCGCGGCCGCCCTCGGCGGTATCGACGCCGGCGTCCTCGTACGTCACATGCTTGCTGTCGCTCATCTGAGCCTTCCTCTCCCACTACCGTCCGCCGCGCGGGCGCCAAACGGTGCTCGTAGTTGTGTTCATTTCGGCGTGTGCCATAACAGCACACGCCGCCATATCAATAAAACAGCAGGTAAAACCTACCAAAATGAACCTGTCCCTACATGGCAGGTTTTAGGCCTCGCCGTGCTTCTCTTCCCAGCTGCGGTCGTCGTATTTCTCGACCACGGCGTCGTCGTCAAAGTGCAGCGGCTTATCCAGGTTGCGGGGCTTAAAGCCCTCCATAAACTTGTCGCGGCCAAAGCTCTCGGGAATCGCCACGGGGTAGCGGCCGGTAAAGCACGCATCGCAGTAACCGCCCTTGGGCATGACCTTCAGCAGGCCCTCGACCGAAAGGAAGGCCAGCGAATCGGCGCCGATATACTCGCAAATCTCGTCGACCGTCTTGTTGGCGCTGATAAGCTGCGACTGCACGTCGGTATCGATGCCGTAGAAGCACGGCCAGATGACCTCGGGCGAGTTGATGCGGATATGAATCTCCTTGGCGCCAGCGTTGCGTAGCATCTTGACGAGCTGCACCATGGTGGTGCCGCGCACGATGGAGTCGTCGATGACGACCAGGCGCTTGCCCTCGATGTTGTCGCGCAGCGGGTTGAGTTTCATACGCACGCCCATGGCGCGCAGCTCCTGCGTGGGCTCGATAAACGTACGGCCCACGTAGCGGTTCTTGATAAGGCCCTCGCCAAAGGGAATACCGCTCTCGTGCGAATAACCCTCCGCGGGCGGCAGGCCGGAGTCGGGCACGCCGATGACCAGGTCGGCCTCGACGGGCTCCTCGTGTGCCAGCTGACGACCCATGTCGTAACGGCAGGCATAGACGCTCTTGCCGTTCATGATGGAGTCGGGGCGGGCAAAGTAGACCTGCTCAAAGATGCAGTTGGCGGGCTCTTCGGCTGCAGGCACGCCCTGCTCGGATACCAGACCCTCGGCGCTGATGCGCAAGATCTCGCCGGGACGGACGTCACGGACGTACTCGGCACCCACGATGTCGAGTGCGCAGGTCTCGGAGGCAACGACCCAGCCGCCGGCGCGGGTGACATGGGTGGTGGCGTCGACCGTCGCGGCGCCGTCCTGCGACGGCAGCTGCGAAACGGATGCGGCATCGGCCTGGTCCAGACCCTCGTCCACCAGCTTGCCCAGCACGAGCGGGCGAATGCCGTGCGGATCGCGGAATGCGTAGAGCGCCTGCTCGTTAATGAGCGTCATGGCGTAGCCGCCGCGCACGAGCTCCATGGTCTTGCGAATGCCCTCGCGCAGATGGCCTGTACGCTGAGTAAAGTAGCCGATAAGCTTGGTCGCGACCTCGGAATCCGAGTTGGAGAGGAACGGCACGCCGAGCTCAATCAGCTGGCGGCGCAGCTCGTCGGTGTTGACCAGAGTGCCGTTGTGAGCAAGCGCGATAATGACGCCGTTGATAGTAGAAAGATGCGGCTGCGAGGCTTCCCAGCTCTTGGCACCGGCGGTGCCATAGCGCACATGACCCACGGCCAGCTGACCGGAGAGCGTCGACAGGTCGGCGTTGGAAAACACGCGATCGAGCAGTCCCAGGTCTTTGCGAACCATAACCGTGCCGCCGTCGCCCACGGCGATTCCCGCCGATTCCTGGCCGCGATGCTGCAGCGCGCGCAGACCAAAGTACGTCAGTCGAGCCACATCGCGATCGGGTGCCCACACACCAAAAATGCCGCATTCCTCATGCAGCTGGTCGGAGTCCGGATCATACGTCGACATGGTCTTCACCTGTCCCGCGGCACGCTCGGCCGCGCGGATGGTTTCTTGAGACATGGCATCCCCTCAGAGCCTCGTTATTTGGCGTTACCTGCCCTATTATACGCACGGCAAGACAAGCACTCCCGCGCATGAACAGCGCTTTTTAAAAGCCCACCGAGCTTATAATCCGTTTTGCAGCCAAACATTTTATTGGGCAACCGCCTCGGGGCCGACGATCCCGCATACTTCCGTTGCGACGCGTCTCGCCCGCCGTTGGGGCTTGCATTGTTGCAATTGGGACGTTCGTCCTGTCTTTTGGCAGGTCGGCGGCGTATCCTTGTACCTACAGCAAAACGAGAAAGGTTATGTATGGATCGAAACGAACTCGACCCCAGCGTCCCCAGCGCCACGGAGGTCAAGAAGATCCCCCTCATCATTAAGGTGTACGCCGTCCTGTGCATCCTGTCCGGCGTGGGCACGCTCCCTTCGGTCGGCGCCTTTATGTGGCAGGTCATCACCGCGCTCATCAACGGCAACGCCGCCGCCAAGCTCGGCGACAACACGCTCGTCGCGGTCGGCCTTATCGTCGCCGGCATCATGCTCTCGGCTGCCAGTGCCGTCATCCTGATCGTCTTTGGCCTAGACCTCATCAAGAACCAGCGCCGCAATGCCGCCCGTCTGTCCTATATCCTTATCGCGTTTACCGTCGTCGAGCTTTTGGTTGACGTGATGCTCCAGGGCATCGGGCCCTTCTTGCTTCGCCCTGCCATCCAGCTCGGCATCCTCGTCGCGCTTTCGGCCACCGTCGACCCCACGCTGCGCCAGGAGCGCGAGCTGCAGCGCCGCCTGCAGGAGATGCTCGATCGCGACGCCGCCGCCGAGGGCATGCTCGGGCGCGATGAAACCGGCGAAGGCTACATCAAGCTCAACTACTTCAACCTGTTCTGGGTATTCTTTGTCTGCTGCATACTCGGCCTGCTCGCCGAGGACGTCTGGCACATGACGGTCGACGACCCGGGCGTCTACCAGAACCGCGCCGGCATGCTGTTTGGCCCCTTCAGCCCCATCTACGGATTTGGCGCCGTACTCATGACCATGGTGCTCAACCGCTTCTACAAAAAGAACCCCATCATTATCTTTTTGGTGAGCGCGCTGCTCGGCGCAAGCTTTGAGGTGTTCGTGGGCTGGTTTATGCAGACCTCGTTTGGCGTGGTCTCGTGGAGCTACTCGCATATGAAGCTCTTTGGCATGCCCGATCCGCTCGCCGTCCTTACCGGCGGACGTACCTGCACGGGCTTCGCCTGCCTGTGGGGCCTGGGTGGCCTCATCTGGATCAAGCTGCTGCTGCCGAGACTGCTCAAGCTCATCAACATGATTCCGTGGAAGAGCCGCTACTCGGCTACCGTCATCTTCACCATCATTATGCTGGTCGATGGCGTTATGACGCTGCAGTCGCTTGATTATTGGTATCAGCGCGTCAACGGCACGGAACCGGATATTCCCGTTGCGCAGTTCTACGGCAAGTACTTCGATAATGACTTTATGGAGAATCGCTTCCAGAGCATGACCATGAGCCCCAAGGATGCGACGCGCGTGTAGCGCCAACCGCGCCCAAAACGCAAAATGCCCGCCGGTATCACACGTACCGGCGGGCATTTTTATAAACGAGCCTTCTATCGACGCAAGCCTCTACGCCTCGCGCTCGACCTCACTCACGCATTCATTCTTGATGGTGCCAACGAGCGCCTGCAGCGCATCGACCACGTGCGGGCGAATGTCCCCGCCGATGAGCACGAGCATGATGTCGTCACCTACGGCAAGCTCGCCGCTTGCCAACCACACGCGCACATAGCCGATACCTGGCATCGCGCGCGTGGCCTCGATAGCAGCCTGCACCTTGCTGGCGTCGTAGCCGAACACCATGCCGCCCACCCTGCGCCCGGGAGCTACGCCATCGGTTTCGATCCCGCGGACCTCGGACTTGGGCGTCGCGCGCACCACGCCGTTATGCGTCAGATACATCCCACAGCCTGCCGCCGAAGCATCGGCCTTGGCCTCGCGCAGCCAAGCATCAACCGAAGGCATCGTTTTGCCATTCTCAAGCATCATTTCTCCCTTTTACCGTCATCGAGCAGCTCATTTGGGACGGGCTGCTCTCAACAATCTATTCCTCGGCCGGTGTGAGCACCATGACGGCACGCGTGTTGCTCAGCGATAACGAACGACAGGTCACAAGCGTTACAACCTTGGTTGCCGAAGCGGCACGATCGGTGGCATCGCTCGCCACGGCAGAGGCACCGTCGAGCATCTCGGACAGGTAGTTCTTGAGCCCGTCGTCGCCCTCAAAATTGGGCGTGCGCGCCTTGGCATACGTGTCCTCGACCACTTTGGTCGCCAGCGGACGCAGCTTATAGGTGGCGTCGCGCGTGATGTAATACACGTACTCTATGCTGTCGAACGTCGCCTGATCGGTCGTGTCCGAGATCACATTGAACATCGATCCGTCGTTCATGTGGTGACCATAGATCGTAGTCTGCTGATCCACCATTCCCGGCGCGGTGTCATCGCTATCCAGGAAAATGGCCCCAGATGCATTGGCCGTACCGTCGAACAGCGTGTTGAGGTATTTGGAGTTGTTGTTGGTCTGCACCACGGGATAGTTGATGTTGGTTCCCGGCACATAAATCCAACCCACAATCTCGGGGTTCGTCTGAGCAAGTGCATCGAAGTCGATAATCGGTACGCCGCTGGCGTCCTTATCGCTTATATATTGCTTCTCGATTTTCTGATACGAATCGCTCGCCTGCTTATAGCCAATCTGAGCATTAATAAAGATAGCGGCAGCGGCGACAATCAGACCGATGCCCACGATGATGAGCAGAATGGGAATAATGGAGCGGCGCTTTTTGCGCGGCGGCTCGGTGTAATCCGACGGCGTGGCATGCGATGAAGACCGGGGCGGCTTCTTAGCGGCGCTATAAGATGAAGGTCGATATGCGGCCGGCGCGTCCTGTCGACGATGCGTCGCCGGCGTTACGGAACGCGGCGCGCGCGGCTGCTGAGGAGAGGATGTCCGACCCTGCTGTGCCGCATGGGCAGCACCCGGCTTCGACGGATCGGGAATCTGAGAAGCCTTGAATCGTTTTCCCTGATAGTCGGACATGGCTCTCCTTATACTGCGGTGAAACGGCGGAACGCCTAGGCGTCGGCCATCTCCTGCTTCATCTTCTCGATAACCTTGCGGTACTCGGGGTCGCAAGCGCCCAGAATCTGCGTGGCGTAAATGGCGGCGTTCTTGGCGCCGTTGATGGCAACGCAGGCCACGGGCACGCCCGAAGGCATCTGCACCATCGACAGCAGCGAATCCATGCCGCCCAGGTCACTCGTCTTCATAGGCACGCCGATAACCGGCAGCGGCGTAAAGGCAGCCACGACACCACCCAGGTGAGCGGCCTTGCCGGCGGCGGCGATAATCACTTTGATACCGCGATCGGCGGCAGTCGAAGCCCACTCGTGGACCTTCGCCGGTGTGCGGTGTGCGCTCGCAATGACAAGCTCATAGGGCACGCCCAGCGCCTCGAGCTCGGCGGTGCAACCTTCCATAACGCCCAGATCGGACTTGGAACCCATGATGATCCCGACAACCGGCTTTTGATCTGCCATAAACAAAGACCTCCTGTTGAGAGCGGTGACGCGGCGGATCCGCGACCCTTAACTACTGAGAGTAGTATAGCTGCTCCCGTCCCTGCGGTCTTTGTGGCGCTTCGCGGGCGGGCCAGGCTTTATCTTTACTCCGGTTGCTTCGCAAAGTCGTTCAGATAAAGCCTG
>CAJMAZ010000032.1:0-26873 GCA_905211535.1 uncultured Collinsella sp.
GTACGCGACCGACGATTGAACGTCAGATTGCCGCTTAGGGGCGTTTGCAGCGTCGAGCCGTTACGCGGTTTGGTAAAACCGCGTAACTAGAACTACATGACCATAACGTAGCGCGATCCCACGTAGTACTGCTTACCCATCAGGACCGGCTCGCCGTTGGGGCCGGTAAAGCCGGCACGCAGGTTGAGCAGCGGATCGTGCGGAGCAATGCCCAGCTCGGCCGCCTGCTCGGTATTGGCACGAACGGCCTCGACCGTGCGATAGCCAACCGAGACAATCGGCGTTCCGCCAACACGCTCGACCTCGGCAAAAATCGACTTGTCCTCAAGATCGGCCGTCAACAGCTCGCGGTAGGCATCAAACGGCACAAAAATGTTCTCCTCAAAGATGGGCTCGCCGTCGGCCGTACGCACGCGCTTGATATGCAGCAGCAGCGCATCCTTCTGCAGGCCAAAGAACTCCATCTCGTTTTGGCGCGCCGGAACGATCTGGCGATCGATCACGTGCGCACCGGCCTTCATGCCGTTGCCGGCACACAGCGCGGTAAACGTCTGCAGCGTCGAGGCGTGAAACTGGCGGTTGATGTGCGGCGTGGAGACAAAGGTGCCGCGGCCCTGCTGCTTAACCAGGTAACCATCGGAGCACAGCTCCTCGACAGCGCGGCGCACCGTAATACGGCTCACCTCGTACTGCTCGGCTAGTTCAAGCTCGGACGGAATACGCTCCTTGGGTGCATAAACACCTTTCTCGATCGCATCCTTGATTTCGTCATAAATCTGCTGGTAAAGCGGTGCATTTTTGGGCGTAGGCATATCTGATCACTCTTATCAAAATAGCTAAATTTCTCATACGTATATAACGTCTAGTTTCATGTTACCTCATATTGATAAAACGATACACCCTCCCTACCAAAAAGCGACAGCTTCATTTTGGTAGGTTTTATCTGGGCAAACGAAGGCCTCCCGAAAGCAGCGAGGCTTTCGGGAGGCTCAAGCGGACAGGATTGCGCCGTGCCGGCAAAATACCAACACTCTACCTGCCGTCGTCCTGCTGCAGGCTGTCCTGCTCGCTGAGGCGCGCCTGTCTGCTGGCCATACGCGCGGGCTTGTCGGGATCGGGTACGGCCGTGGGCATGGGCTCGTCGACATGACCGCCCCACCAGCCGCCCACAAAGTTGAGCGTGTGGAACACATTGATCACGGCACCGGGATCAATGTCGCACACCAGCTTGATAATGTCCTGGCTCTCATAGGTCGAGACAACGGCGTGCAGCAGGTACATCTTTTCGCGGCTGTATCCGCCGATGACCTCGGCACAGCTAATGCCGTGCTGAAAATGGTCAACATAGGCGGTCATGACTTCGTCTGCCTTGCGCGTCGTGATTTGCAGCGTCACGCGGTCGTAGCGACGATAGAAACTGTCGATGGTCTTGGTCGAAATAAACTGGAACACGATGGAATACGCCGCCTTGTCCCAGCCAAACATAAAACCAAAGATCGCCAGGATAAAGCAGTTGAAACCAAAGATGACGCCCCAGATGGTCTTGCCCGTGTGGTTGGAAACCCACAGCGCGATAAAGTCGGTGCCGCCGGTGGATGCGCCGGACTTTAGCGCGATGGCAGCGCCCAGACCCGAGACCACGCCGCCAAAAATGATTAGCATGATCTTGTCGCCCAAAAATGGAGCGAAGTGAAAGACGTTGAGGAACAGCGACGAGAGCACGACCTGCATCATCGAGAAGATGACGAAGCGTTTGCTGATGCCGCTCCAGCATAGGAGCGCCACGGGGATGTTGAGCGCGAGCATACCGAGCGAGATGTCGATGTGAACGCCACCCAGCGAGGTAACGCGATCGAGCAGGACCGCGACGCCGGTAAGACCGCTCGGAAGCAGGTCGGCGGGTTGAATGAACGCCTGGATCAGAAATGTCTGGAGAACGGCGGAAATGGTGACCGCCACAGCAGTAATGGCGCGGCGGACGATGGTGAGGCGGCCGAGCACGAGCACTCGGTCCGTGAGCTGATCGATGGCGTTCGCCACGCAGGCTCCTTTCGAAGGCAGATGTAGTTGTGGGATATGTCCGCGATTGTAGCATGGAGCGTGCGGGGGCGCTTCAATTCACCCTCTCCCGACAACCAAAGCGGGACCAGCAACCCCACGACCAAAGGCCCAAATTACAAGTGAGTAAACTTTACGCGACCTGCAGAGCACACCCAAAACCGCCACCCCTGTGACCTGCGGTTTTACAAAGGAAGATATGCATTGTGCTCGGCCTGCGCCAAAAAGTCTACTCACTTAGTCCGAATCGAAGCCAAACGGATCAAAATCGAAACCAAATTGAGCCAGTCCACCGCAAAAAACGTTTGAACCCGTGCTTCTCGCGGCGGATTGACGCTACAAAGCGGCCAAAATGTCGGTCAGATTATCGATAACGGCATCGGCTCGCGATTGATCGAGGTTGACGCCCTCGTGCGGACGCAGTGCCAGGACGCGGGCGCCGGAACGTTTGCCAGCCTCGATCCCCAAAGGCGAATCCTCGATAACCAGGCACTCGGCAGGCTCCACCCCCAGCGCCTCCATGGCACGCAGGTAGATCTCGGGGTCGGGCTTAAACGCACTGCACTCGTGACCGCTGATGGTGTAGTCCAGCACGTCGGGGATACCGGCAATCTCCACCAGCTCGTCGATCAACTCGCGATAGGACGAGCTCGCGATGGCACACTTCACGCCGCGCTCGTGCAGTGCGCGCATCACAGGCTCCGTCTGCTCGTTGAGCAGCTCGGCATACGGAACGGGATGGTCCGGGCTGTAGACCTGCTTGTACTCCACGCGCAGGCGCTCGCGCAGCTCAACATCGTCGGGCACCAGCGCCTCCCAAATGGCGGGCTCGTTAGACCCCGAAAGATCGGGGATCTCGTCAAAGTGAAAGCCCTTCTCCTCCATAAACGCCACGCGACGACGGTTGTAGAACCACTCGGTATCGACCAGCACGCCGTCCATGTCAAACAGCACTGCCTTGATCATACGCATCTCCTCCCACCTGCCAAAAAGGGACAGGTTTATTTTGGTAGGTTTTATCTGGGATTTGCGACGCGACAGACACGCCCTCCCCAGAGCAAAAAAGGGGATGGGGCGCAAACCCCATCCCCTCTCAATCAACCCGTAAGGTCTACTTACTTGTGATTAGTAGGAAAGCTTCCACATGTAGCGACGCATGGTCAGCGGGTGCTGACGGGCCTCGGCGATCTGGTTGCCGTACTCGCGCATAACGGCGAGGTGCAGCAGCGGGTTGAAGTAGGTGACGACGCTCGCGGGCACGGCGTCAGCCAGGCCGTAGTCCTTGGAGTCGATCAGAGCGACCTTGGCGCCCATGCGCTCAAGGAAGGTGAGGGCGCGGGCGTCCATCGGACGGGTTGCGCCATCGGACATGAAGAAGACGTAGGGCTTACCCTCGGTGGAAACCTCGAACGGGCCGTGGAAGTACTCGCCGGTGTTGTAGGCGGCGGCGTCAATCCACTGCATCTCGGTGAACAGGAAGGCGGCGTGAGAATAAGCCATCTTCTCGGAGGCACCGGAAGCCATGAAGTAGATCATCTTGTCGTCCTTGAAGTCCTCGGCGAACTTCTTGGCGAGCTTCTTGCAGTGCTGAGCGGCGTTCTCGCAAAGATCGAAGACGTTGGTGAGGCCGGTGATCATGTCCTCGTAGTGGTCATAGCCCTCGGTCTGCTGAAGAATCTCGAGAGCAAGAGCGATGGCGTAGCCAGGCTTCTCGCACTTGGCAGCGTAGTTGGCATGGAAGCCGTGAACGATGACGTGGTCGGCGTCGACGGTCAGAGCGGAGCCAGCCTTGTTGGTGAGGGAGACGACCGGGCAGTTGTGCTTCTTGGCGGTCTTGTTGGCCTCGACGGTCTCGGGCGTGGAGCCACCGAGGGAGCAGGTGATCACGAAGGTGTGCTCGTTGACCCAGGAAGGCGTGTCGTAGTTGAACTCGTTAGCGGTGAAGATCTGAACGTTCAGCTTGTCCGTGTTGTTGGCCAGGAAGTACTTGGCAGGGTAAAGGTCGGACATGGAAGCACCGCAGCCGACGAAGGCGACGCTGTGGATCTCGTGGTTGGACAGGACGTCAGCGACGATCTGCTTAGGGAGGTTAAGGTCGATCTCGTACATCTGACACATTCCTTTCGATTTTTTGCGGCGCCACATTGCCGGGCGCTCGCAGGGTTACCGTGATTTTGACCGAGTTGCCGGCCCGTTGAGGATGTGTCAAAGGAACTGTCCCTTTGACACATTTAGGGATGGGAGCCTGCCTGGGGTATGGGATGTCAGGCAGGCCCACGGGGGAAAGCGAATAGGCGCTTGGTCGCGACTAGGCCAGGATGCCGGCCGCGGAGAGAGCGATGCCGCCCACGATGGCGATCACGAGAAGCCAACCGGTGTTGACGTTCTTCTTGATGAGCCAGTACATAAGGCCGGTGAGGCCGAGGGAGATCATCTGGGGCATCATGCCGTCCAGGATGTCCTGGATAACAACGGTGCCCTCAGCGAACTGCAGCGGGGTGGTGGCGCCGATCAGCGTAGCGATCATGCCACCCACGGACATAAGACCCACGATGCCGCAGACATACATGAGCTTCTCCATGAGGTCGCCGCCCTGAAGCTTGCTCAGGTACTCGTGGCCGCCCTGATAGCCCATCTTGGCTGCGAACCAAGTGATCAGCACAGAGGGGACGATGGAGATGAGCATGGCCAGGATCGGGCCCATGATGGAGCCCTGCTGAGCCAGCTGAACGCCCAGGCCAAAGGCGATAACGCGGATGGTGCCCTGGAAGAAGGAGTCACCGATGCCGGAAAGCGGACCCATGAGGGAGGTCTTGACCGCGTTGATCGAATCGGGATCGAAGTTCTCGGGATCCTTGGCGTACTCCTCCTCCATGGAGGCGGAGAGGCCCAGGATGAAAGCGCTCGTCTGCGGGGTGCAGTTGTAGAACGCCATGTGACGGTGGTAAGCCTCTTTCTTAGCAGCGAGCTGCTTGGGGTCGGACTCGTCCGGATAGAGGCGATCGAGCGTGGGAACCATGCCGTAGAGGAAGCCCATGTTCATCTGACGCTCGTAGTTCCAAGAGGCCTGGATGGCCCAGGAGCGCCAGAAGAACTGGCTGACCTTCTTGTTCAGGGACACGTCCTTGGTTGCGGTTGCCATAGTGTGTTCCTCCTTAGTCTTCGTCGTCTTCGAGCGGATCGTAGTCGGAATCGACACCGGCGGCTGCATGGGAACCGTTGAACTTGAAGCCCATGAAGACGACAGCCAGGCACACACCGATCAGAGCGACCGCGATGACGGACAGGTTGAGGTAAGCGGCGAGCAGGAAACCGATGAACAGGAACGGAGTCATACCCTTCTTGATCATCATGGTGAGCAGCAGGGCCAAGCCGTAGGCGGTCATGATCTTGGTCGAAACGTTAAGACCAGTGGACAGCCACTCGGGAACCATGTTGACGATGGCCTGAACCAGGTCGGTGCCAACAAAGACGGCAAGGAAGATCGGCAGGAAGTACATGACGGCGTACAGACCGGAGCCGGCGCAGATGTGCATACGGTAGGCGGTCTTGAACTTTCCGTTATCGATCGCGCTATCTGCCACATGGGTGAGAGCGGCGATGATGGAACGGAACACGATGCCGAGAAGCTGACCCAGGACGGCGACCGGGATGGCGATCGTCATGGCGGTCTCGGCGGAAGCATCGGTCAGGCACGCAAAGGCAGCGGCCACGATGCCGCCCAGGACCATATCGGGCGGAACGGCGGCGCCGACCTGCACCAGGCCCATGGACACGAGCTCGACGGCGGCACCGACGGCAAGGCCGGTGGGCACATCGCCCAACAGCAGACCGACGAGCGTAGCGCCAACGAGGGGCTGCTCGAAGTTAAGACGACCGAGCAGGCGGGAGTCCCACATGCAGAACACGCCGACGAGGCCGACGAGCACCGCACTGATGAACGTATTCATACCCTTCTCCTTTCAGTCAGGCAAAAGCCTGGTTGATTACAGCTTGGCGTCGATGTCGACGCTCTGATACGTAGGGGTCTGCTGAACATAGAGCTTAATGCCCATGTCGAGCAGCTGGTTGACGTCGGCCTTCTGGGTGGCGTCGAGGAAGACGGAGCTGTCCTTGCCGCCGACCTGATCGGCACCGTCGTGGTTGGCGGTGGCGCCCAGGTTGATGGCGTCGAGCTTGTAGCCCTGGCAGAACTGCAGCATCTCGGCCGTGTTGCCAAAGACGAACATGACGCGCTCGCCGAGGGTGTTGAGCTTGTCCATCTTGGCGAGGGCACGCTCGACGGTGAAGACGTTCAGGCGCACGCCCTGGGGCTTGGCCAGCTTAAGAGCGCCCTTCTTGATGTCATCGTTGGCGGCAGCGTTGTCGACGACGATGATGCGCTCGGCCTGAACCTTGGTGGTCCAGGTAAAGACGACCTGGCCGTGCAGCAGACGGTAGTCAAGACGTGCGAGGACGATCTTGGCGGGACCGGAGCTGTGACGGGACGCCTTGGCCTTCTTGGCGGGAGCCGCGGCGGCCTCGACCGGTGCGTTGGGGTTGGTCAGACCGGTGCGGGCCTCGTTGATGAGGGCCGCGAGCTCGGCGCCCTTGACGGGGACGGGGCTCATAGCGAGCGTGAGCGCTAGCGGGATGTTGAAACCGCTGACAACCGTGAACTTCGTGCCGTTCTTGGAAAGCTCGACCATGTTGTTGTTGACCGAGCTGCCGAGCATATCGGTCAGCACATAGACGGTGTCGTCCGCGTTGAACGTGGCGATCATGGCGTCCACCTTATTGGTGATGGGCTCCTTGTCGTCACGAGCAAGCGACACGACGTGGACGTTCGACACGTCGCCGAGAACCATCTCGAGCGTGTCTTTGGCGCCTGCGGCCAGGCCGCCATGAGATGCGAGAATGATCTGATTCATCTTGCCTCCTCCTTTTCGTTATGGTCATTATAACGTCTTATACGTTGCTTATATTGCTAATTAGTATAAAGACCGTTCGCGGGTGAAAATCGACCGTTGACGGGTTTAACGTACTTGAAACGTTGGCGCAGGGCAGATCGACGCTGGCAAGGCGGTGCCCGATCAGACGCCGCGCCAATCCCTTATCGCACGAAGTACCAGGGGCTTTCCTGCACGGTGGGCTCCAGCGCGATGCCGGTGCGCTCCTTAAACAGATCCATGTCCTGAGATTTTTCGGTCCACCACGCATTGGGCTTAAAGGTCATGCTCTCGACAATACGTTTGACAATGACGTTGTTGCGCAGCCTGGAGAAATCGGTGTTCATAATCAGGATGGACATGAGCACCAGCACGATGCCCAGGACTTTGATCACGCCGGCGGGCTCGGCATAGACGCCAATGCCCACCAGTACGGTGACGACCGTCTCGAAAGACATTACGACGGGAACTTTCGATGTCTCGAGCCCCATGGACAGGCCCTGCATATATAAGATGTAAGCCACGGCTGTGGGGATGAGTCCAAAGCCAAGGAACAACAGCAGCAGCTGTGGCGACATTGCCGCGGCGACATCCGGCCATGGAGCCGTAATAGCTGCCATAACCGCACCGCCAAAAACAAAGCCCCAAAACGTGACAGCCAGCGGGTGGACCGTCTTGGTTGCTATCCGGCTAAACACCGCGAGCGACGCACCACAAAGGCCTGCAATCACGCCCGACGTGACGCCCCAAACCGAAAAATGAAAACCGGAAAGGTCGCCATTGGTCACCGCAAGCACGCAGCCAACGATGTTAAAGACAATGGCAACGAGCTTGTTGGGGGTCACGTCCTCGCGATAAAGCACGCGGCCGAGCATGACGCCAAACACCGGCGAGGTGTAGAGCAGCACCGAGGCCGTGGACATGCCCACCTCGCCCATGCACTCGTAATAGCAGGTGTTGGCGACGGCCAAGCCGACGATACCGACAAGTGCGCAGGGGACGAGCTCTTTGGGGCTTGCCTTGAATAGCGCCAGGGGACCCTGAGCCACGGTAGACCCCTCACCCGGACGGCAGCCCATAAACATCAGGACCGGCGCCAAGACAAGTGCTCCGACCAACAAGCGAAAGGCAGCCATGCTCTGGGACGAAACGCCCATGGCCGAGATGCCGTTTACAAAGATTCCGATGCTGCCCCACATAAGCGCGGCGATCAGCACCAGCACATAGCCCAGATTGCTTTTCTTCAACGCAGCCTCCTCGGTATTGTTTCCAATATGTTTCACACTACGTTATAGTCGTTATATACATTTTTCAAGACACAAATCGCCGAACGGAAAAATCCGCTCGCCCACATAGTCATTGGGTAGTCATTGGGGACGTTCTTAAATGACTAGTCGCTGGGGACGCTCCTGAATGACTAGCCATTTAAGAACGTCCCCAACGACTAAAGCGCCGCTGGTTGAGCATAAGTCAGCGAGCGGGCCGCATTTGAGGCAAGGTGGCGTGAAACGAAAGGGCGCTGACCTTCTGGTCGCGCCCTTGAAGTTGAACGCCAGATTGACCAAATGCGGCCCGCGCAGCGTCGAGCGGTTACGGCGTTTGGTAAAACGCCGTAACTAATAATCCAGCTTCCACATGTAGCGACGCGTCATGTAGTCCTTGTGGGTGACGTCAGAGAGTGCGCGCATGTAGACGTTGTTGAGGATTGGGGCAAAGATCAGGTGGTTGAAGTACTCGCTCACGCTGTCCTTGATGTCGTTGAGGCCGAGCTCCTTGGCGTCGAGCTGATAAACGCGCTCGCCACCATACTGGTTAACGAAGCGGATGCCGCGCTCGTCGTTGCAGCGGCTGCGGCCGACGCTGATGAGCTGGAACAGCGAGGTGCGTTTGTCCAGGATCTCGAAGGGGCCGTGGAAGAAGTCGCAGGTGTTGATGGTGCAAGAGTCGATCTGCAGCATCTCTTGCACGTTGCAGATGCTAAAGACGTAGGCGGCACCAAAGAGCGGGCCCTGGGCCATGACGTTGATGCAGGGCTTGTCGGCGTTCTGCTCGGCCCACTTAGCAGCGAGCGGACGGGTGTACTCGACGGCCTTGCGATAGATGGGGTCGACCAAGTCGAAGGCGGCCATAGCGGTTTCGTACTCGGCATAGCCCTCGGTCTGCTGCGTAAGCTCCATGGCGATCATGGTCACGACGGCGGAGTTGGTGCGGCCCATGCAGGACTCGTCGACGGCCAGGCTGTCATACTGGATCTTGTAGTCGCAGACCTCGGTGAGGCCGGACTCGTCAACATAGATGGCGATGGTGCTGGCGCCGTGGTCCTTGGCGACCTGGGCGGCGACGATGGTCTCCTTGGTGCCGCGCATGGAGACGACGACGGCCAGGGTGTTCTCGTTGACGTAGGCCGGGGTAGCGTGCACGAACTCGTTGCTGGTGTAGCTGGAGCTCACGACCTGCGTGGCCTCGTGCTCCATAAAGTACTGGGCAGGATAGTTGCCGCCGTTGGATCCGCCGGCGCCAATCCACACGACGCGCTTGATGCCGCCCCTGTCTGCCTTGTCAGCCAAAACCTGGGAGACGACGTCCTTAACCTGTTCCTGAGTAGTCATCGCGCATCAGCCTTTCTTCTCGTTTGATGCTCTCGATGGCATACAAGTTACATACATGTTTTGGTTATGTCGACTAGTTGTATGATATATTTGTCCTAGAACTTTTGTTGGTAAGGTTTTCGGCAATCCGTTACCAGCGGTTTTATTCTCGTGTAAGATACATGCTTGGTTCAGAAACCATACAAGTTAGACATAGGTTGGCCGCATGAACATTTCGTCGAAAAAGAAACTGAGCCAATACGAGCGCCTGGCGGGCATGCTGCGCGACCGCATCGCCGCCGGCACCTACGCACGCGGAGGCAAGCTGCCGTCCGAGATGGAGCTCATGGACGAATCGGGGCTGTCGCGCAGCACCGTGCGCCATGCCCTTAAGGTGCTCGTTGATGAGGGCCTGGTTCGCACCGAGCGCGGACGTGGTGCCTTTGTGGCCGACACGCCCGCGCTCCACGAGAACAACCTGGTGTTTTCGAGCTATACCAAGCAGGTCGAAGGCCAGGGCATGAAGCCCACCACGCGCACCGTGGACTCGGGCTTTGCCAAGGCGGCCGGCAGCATAGCTAAGTTCTTTGACGCCGCCGTGGGCAGCAAGCTCGTCAAACTTGTCCGTCTGCGTTATCTGGACGATGCGCCGCTGTGCCTGGAGACCACTTATCTGCCGCCAAGCTTCGAGGCACTCATCGATCGCGATATCAACGGTTCGCTCTACGCCACGCTGCGACAGGAGTTCCATCGCGCGCCGGCACAGGGGCATAAGACCTTTGAGGTGTGCTACGCCTCGCAAAACGAGGCGTTTTTGCTCAACGTCGAGCGCGGGCAGGCGCTGATTCTGATCACCGACTACGTCTACGACACCGACGGCCGCCCGCTCCATGTCTCCAAGCGCATCCAGCGCACCGACCGCGCCAAATACACCGAGCCCATCGGCTAACCTGCCAAAATAAACCTATCCCTAAATGGTAGGTTTGGGGAGGTCGGGAAACCAGGTTGGTTTGGGTTGGTTGGGTGTGCGCTCGGCTAGGACCAACTCCATCCAACACATGTCGTACCAGCGGCCGAACTTTTGGGCGCAGCGGTCGAAGGCACCCACCAGGCGATATCCCATATGGGCATGGAAATCCTGGCTGTTGTGCGTCAGGTACTCGTCGTCCTTGTCGTGCGGCACGGCAATGAGCGCGCACATGTTGGTGATGCCCATCGCGACCAGGCATTGCTTGAGCGCATCGTGCAGCTTGCGGCCCAGCCCGCCGTGGCGCACGTCGCGCGCCAGGTAGATCGATGTCTCGACCGACCAGTCGTATGCCTCGCGGCTGTTGAGCGGACTCACATAGGCATAGCCTACCGGACGCCCGCCCAATTCCATCACCAGATACGGATAGCGCTTGAGCGTGCGCTCGATGCGCCCGGCGAACTCCTCAACGCTCGGCACCTCGTATTCGCAGGTAATCGCCGTCTGGCGCACATACGGCTCATAGATGGCAAGCAACGCTGGTGCGTCTTCGGGCGTCGCCAGGCGAATCGTCGGCTCGGACATCTCGGTCATACAACCCTTCTCCCTCAAAAACAAAGGCCGCCCTGCGCCAAACCCAGCGCAAGGCGGCCCCTCGTCATTACATCAGGCTACAGAACCGCCGCCAACGCATCGATATCCTCCTGCGTCGTGGCCCAGCTGGTGCAAAAGCGCACCACCGTGTTGGTTTCGTCGTACTTTTCCCAGTACTCGATCGCCGCATGCTCGCGAATGCGGGCCATGTCCTCGTTGGGCAGAATCACAAACTGCTGGTTCGTCGGCGTCTCCAAAAAGAACTGGTAGCCGCGCTCGTGCAGCACGCGACGCAGCGCCTGAGCGGTTTCAATCGCCTGGCGACCAATCTCAAAATACAGGCCGTCGGTAAAGAGCGCCTCAAACTGGACGCCCGTCAGTCGGCCCTTGGCCAACAGCGCGCCGTGCTGCTTAATGCGCGGAATGGGATGCGCCGGAGCGTGCATGCCGCAAAACACCACGGCCTCGCCGCAAAGCGCACCGCACTTGGTGCCGCCGATGTAGAACACGTCGCACAGCTGCGCCAGCTCGGGCAGGGTAATGTCACACTCATCGGCCGCCAGCGCATAGGCCAGGCGGGCGCCATCCACAAACAGCGGAATCTCACGCTTCTGGCACACTGCGTGAATCGCCGCGAGCTCAGCCTTGGAGTACAGCGTGCCGTACTCAGTCGATAGGCTCACGTACACGGCGCCCGGAAACACCGTGTGCTCGTAGCTCTCGTTTTCGTAGAATACCTGGATATAGTCCTCCAGATCCTCGGCGTGCATCCTGCCCTCGTAGCCGGGGATGGTGAGCACCTTGTGGCCGCCAAACTCGATGGCGCCCGCCTCGTGGCAGGCGACGTGGCCAGTCTCAGCAGCAACGACGCCCTCGTACGGCGCGAGCAGCATGTCGATCACCGTCGCGTTGGCCTGCGTGCCGCCCACCAGAAAAAACACGTCGGCGTCGGGGGCCTGACAGGCCTCGCGGATAAGCTGCTTGGCACGCTCGGTATGTGCATCGGTTCCGTAGCCGGGCTGCGGCTCCATGTTGGTATCGACGAGCGCCTGCAGCACCGCCGGGTGTGCGCCGTGGGAATAGTCGTTGTTAAACGCGAGCATGGCAATCCTCTCTTACCGGGTATCGGCCAGATGACTCAAACGGAGCTATTGTACGCCGTTGGGATAGGCAATGCGCGCGGCAAGGCACTCAAGTGCCAACACCAGCGCAAAGCCGCAGCTCACGTCACTCAAAAAGTGTGCTCCAATCACGATGCGCCCAAAGGCGACGAGCGCCGCGACCACAGCCGCCGCCCAAAAGATCACGCGGCGACGCGAAGGCTTTTCCTTAAAGGCCGCCGCGGGAAGCCCGGCGAGCATAAGGCCGATCGCCGCATGCGCCGTGTGTCCGCTCGCAAACGACTTGAACCCGTCCTTGATCACGCCGGCGGCGATATAGGCCCACTTGTCGGGGTTGCCGATCACCCACCACGGCTGAAAATTGAGCCCCGGCGTGACCTCGATCACGCGCATGCGTGGGCGCGACCATAACGGCTTAACAATGACGTTGAGGATGATGGCCTGAGCGACCCACACGGCCAGCACCATCAACGCCCAGCGCGTAAGCTCGTCGGGCTCGGTCGTGCGCGTGAGGCGGTAGGCGATGAAGTTGGCTGCGATGACCAACGCAAACGTCAGGACCAGCTGAAACGCAATAAGCTTGCCACCGACGTGCAGCGATCCGATAATCTCGTAGCCGGCCAGGCCAACGTTGACGAGGATGCCGAGCACGGCGAGCCATTTGCTCCCCCCGGAGTCGGGACGCACCGCGCGCACGAGCATAACGCCCGCGACGCTCGCCGTCAGCTCAAACGGCAGCTCGCCGGCGGCCTCGATAAAGCGGCCGTACATGCTGGACGAGTTGAACAGCGCGCTCGAGATCTGATAATCGAAGAAACTGCCCACGCCCAGACAAAGGCACAGGACAACCGCGATCATGGCGACATCTTTCTTATAGATGTATCCGAACATGCTTTCCTTTCGATGGAACCAGAGTGCCCAAATGGGGTGATTGCAGCGTCGACCCGTTAGTCGTCGTCGCTGGCACCCAGCTGTTGCAGCAGCATGAGCGCCGCAGCCACCGGGCCGGTACCGTCGTTGGCGTCGAGACCGCGACCCAGGCCGCTGCCCGCACCGGCGCCTGCCTTGTAGGGTACCGACAGCTTGCGGCTCTTGGGAAAGTTCACCGCGCCATAGCGGGTCTTAAGCTCAAAGGCCACCTTCTTGGGCACGTCGACGCCCAGGAAGGTAATGCGTCCACCGCTGAGCGTGACGCTCTCGAGCCCCAGGCGCTCGCCGCGAATACGAATGCGAGCGCGGTTGAACAGGTTGAGTCCCGCCAACGGCAGCTCGCCATGCGCAGCCTCGGTCTCCTCCTGCACCTCGTCGATACTCTCCAGGTCCTCAGCCGCCGCGAGCTTGCGGTACACGAGCACGCGCTGGTCCACCGCCGGCATGTACTCCTCAGACAAGAAGTAGTCGGCCGGCAGGTTGATGCCCACGCTCGCCGCCTCCACGCCGGCATCGTCGTCGCCGCGCGCCTCGGCCACGGCCTGTCCCAGCATCTGCGTAAACAGGTCAAAGCCCACACTCGACAGGTTGCCGTGCTGCTCGGCGCCCATGAGCGAACCGGCACCGCGGATCTCCAGATCGCGCATGGCGATGCGCATGCCGCTGCCCAGATCCTGGAACTCGGAAAGCGCGGTCAGGCGCGCCGTGGCCTCCTCGGTAAGCGGCAGCTCGCCGGGGAACATAAAGTACGCGTATGCCTGCGTGGCCGAGCGGCCCACGCGGCCCTTGAGCTGGTAGAGCTGCGCCAGACCCAGGCGCTGCGAATCCTCGATGATGAGCGTGTTGGCGGTCGCGTTATCGATGCCGCTCTCCACGATGGTTGTGGCGATGAGCACGTCAATCTTCTTGGTCGCGAACTCGATCATCACGTCCTCGACCTCGCGCGGGCTCATCTTGCCGTGCGCCACGCCCACGCGCGCCTCGGGCGCGGCCTCGTGCACGCGCGCCACGGCATCGTCGATGGTCTTGACGCGGTTGGACACGTAATACACCTGACCGCCGCGGCCCACCTCCAGGCGAATCGCTGCACTCACCACGTCGGGGTCGTACTCCCCCACGTGCACGATCACGGGACGACGCCCGGTCGGCGGTGTGGTGATCAGGCTCATGTCGCGCACGCCACTCGTGGCCATCTGCATGGTTCGCGGAATAGGCGTTGCCGAGAGTGTGAGCACGTCGATTTGCTCGCGCAGGTTTTTGAGCTGCTCCTTGTGCTGCACACCAAAGCGCTGCTCTTCGTCGATGATCACCAGGCCCAGGTTCTTGGGGTTCACATCGGCCGAAAGCAGACGATGCGTGCCGATGAGCACGTCTATCGTGCCCTCGGCAAACGCCTTGAGCGCGCGCTTCTGCTGCGCCGGCGTGCGAAAGCGGCTGAGCACCTCGACCTCAAGGCCAAACGGGGCAAAGCGCTCGAAGAACGTCTCGTAGTGCTGCTGGGCAAGAATGGTCGTGGGGCAGAGCACCATGACCTGGCGGCCGGAGTCCACGCACTTAAACGCCGCGCGCAGAGCGACCTCGGTCTTGCCAAAGCCCACGTCGCCGCACAGCAGGCGGTCCATGGGCTTGGGCGCCTCCATATCAGCCTTAATGTCGGCGATGGCCTCCAGCTGGTCGCGCGTCTCGTCGTAGGGGAAGCTCTCCTCCATCTCGATCTGCTCGGGCGTATCGGGCGGACAGGCGATACCGGTAATCGACGAGCGACGCGTATAGAGGTCGACCAGGTCAAACGCCAGCTTTTTGGCATTCTTGCGCGCCTTGTTGGTGGCCCGCGTCCAGTCGGCGGTGTTGAGCCTGGTCAAGCGCGGTTTATCGCCGTCGGGACCAACGTAGCGCGTAATGCGGTCAACCTGCTCCAGCGGCACGTAGAGTTTGTCGCCGTCGGCGTATTCCAGCAAAAAGTAGTCGCGTTCCTTGCCGCCCACTTCCTGGCGCGCGATCTCGCTAAAGAGCGCGATACCGTGGGTAGCGTGCACCACGTAGTCGCCCGGTTTAAATGGGAAGGTGATCTGCGTAATGTCAACCTTGCGGCGGCTGCGCGCGCGGTTGGCATCCATGCGGGCGTTGAGGTCGGCAATCGAGAATACAGCCAGGTTGGCATCGGGCACCACCACGCCCTGCGGCAAGGCAGCATCGACAAAGGTCACGCGTCCGCGCGAGATGGTGGGCACGGCGGCACCGGCGGCAGCCTGGGCGGCACCCGCCTCGAGCGAGCGGGCGTTGAGCGCATCGGCCTTACGCTCGCGAATGGAAGCATGGGCCTCCTGGCGTGCGGCACGGTCGGCGGAATCCGCCGCTGCCACGCGCACGCGGTCGCCGATAGCGCCGGCATTTTCGGGCGCGGCGGTCAGCGATTCCTCAAAGGTAATGCCCTCGTCGCCAAAGGTGAGCTCCATCGACTCGCGCGCACCGCGGTCGGGGATGGCAAACACGCAGGCATAGCGCTTGCCCACGACCTCCTGGATGCGCGTAATAAAGCGATTGTCCGAGCCCGCAATGGCCGGCTGCTCAATCTTGAGCTCTGCCGTCACCGCACCGCCGGCACGAATCAGGCTCACATAGTTCAGGCGCTGCTGAGCACCAAAATCGAGCTGCTGGGCACGCACATACAGGCCGTCCAGACGGTCGACCCCCGCCTCGCCGGCACGTGCCTCGATATCCTCGTAGGCGCGCAGGCAATCGTCGAACAGCGAGCGCGGCTCGGACAGCACTACGAGCGCCTTGCCGCTCACATGCGAAAGCGGGCTCACGGTCTGGCCGTACATCACCGGCAAAAAGCGGTCGAGCTCAGGCGTGACGATGCGCGCATCCACCATCTCGAGCAGCGCCGCCAACTTGCTGTCGTCCTGGCTGGCGCGGTAGAGCGCCACATGCATGTTGTGAACGGCCTCGTCGGTAAGCGCCAGCTCGCGACAGGGGAAGATCTCGATGCTGTCCTCGTTGCCGATGGTCTGGCCCGTTGAACTCACCATGCGGCGGATGCGGTCGATCTCGTCGCCAAAGAACTCAATGCGCACGGGCGCCTTTTCCTGCGCGGGAAACACCTCGACGGTGTCGCCGTGCACGCGGAACAGGCCGGGCGCGTCGGCAGCGCCGGCATTGGTGTAGCCCATGCCCACCAGGCGCTGCGGCACCTCGTCAAAAGGAATCTCCTCGCCCACCGCAAAAGTAGTGGACTCCCAGTAGCGGCTCTCGACCGGCGGCACGCAGCGCAGCAGCGCGCGGGCCGAGGCGACCATGATGCAGTTGTCGCCGCGCACGATGCGCCCGAGTGCCTCGCAGCGCTGGGCTACCACGGCGTCGTCGGGCGCCTGCTCGCGCCAAGGGTAGTCCTTGCGCTCGGGAAAGCGGCACACGTGCGCCAGGCCCACATAGGCGGCCAGACTGCGTGCGGCGCGATCGGCCGCATCCTCGCCGCTCACAACGTAGACCGTGGGGCGCGGACGACGCGCAAACTGGGCGGCGGCCATAAGCGTTCGGCCCGACTGAGACACGGCCAGCGTCACGTCCTCGCCAGCATCGAGCCCGGCCTCGACGGTCTGCAGTGCCTCGGCAGTGTAGAGCTGCGCGGCTATACGGTGAATGAGCATGCTGTTCCTCCGGCATTGCAACGCCAAAAGCCCGCCGAGGCAAGCTCAGCGGGTCGTTCGTCAAATTCGTTGTCTGTCATGGTAGCGCATGAAGAGGACTCCAGCTCAGGCGTACGCCCAGCCCCGCAACAAAAACGCCAGATAGAACCGGGCTCATCGGCTTCGCCAAAATCTCCTCGTCACGTCGAACGCCGCAACCACGGAAGGTGCCCCAAGAAACGGCTATTCCTCAAAAAAGCTCGCAACGTTCAAGCGGCTCGTCCACTCGCCTATGGTGTTGGCAAAGCCGACGCGTGTGTACACGCCCGCGAAACGACCGCGATACAGGTACAGGCCTTCCATATTAGAAGCGGGCGCAAAACCGAGATCATCCACAAGTCCTTTGGGTGCCTCTCCTCGATGCGGCCCATTGACAAGCGTTCCGCGCAAGCAGGGAGTCTGATACTGCTGAGCATACTCCTGTACAATCTCCCCAGCGGCCGCAGCGCGAGCAAGCACCTGGGACCATTCCCGTTCCGTGGAATCCAAGCCGGCAACAACGCCAACCGCGTTGTAGCCGCCGCACGGCTTGACAATCCATCGATCCTTTTCGGCAAATCTCGACAACTGGGCGCTTTCGTCCAAAATCTCGGTATAGGGCACATGCTCCCGTACAAACGATTGCTCCTCCGGGCTCAACAAGGACTGACCGGCCCGAGACCACAGAAATGCAAATACGGTCTTAGTCGCACACGGCCACGTTCTAAAACCACCAACGATGCACGCGAGCCCTTCTTGAGCCGCCTCGATTAAGGCCGAGCGTCCGTCGCACGGCTTATCCCACAGCTCGCCGGTCACCGCGCGCCGCCAAACGCAATCAATAGGACCGGCGGCATCGCACAGCCGCCTAGCACCGCTCTCGTCTTCGCCAATCCGCAGGTCGCGCACATCCGCAAAGCGCGCCACCACACCCCGTCGCCTCATAAGGTCGACAAAATGAGCCGCATCTTCCAAGTCGATGCTTTCCGAATAGTCGACGATTGCCACCGAAGCGGGATATATCTTTGATTGCGGTGCATAGAGCCCCTCGTCAACGCGGGCCCCGTCGTCCGATCGTGCACTATCCTCGGTGCGGCGAGGATGGGCCAGCTTCCACTCTGCATAGGTCTCAAACAATGCGTCTATCCAGCTACCGCACAAATCGTACTGCCGAAAGCCGGGGTGGTCGGATGCAAACTCCTCAAAGGAAGGCGTCATTCGCACTGCCTGACAGACCGCATCGGTCACTACCATTCCGGCACTGCCGTCGGTATTGAGCTCGCAAAACGTATATGAACCGGCATCTTCGTCAAGAAAGATATCAACACGCGCAAGGGGAATTTGGCAATCATAGCCGGCATCCATAGCGCACAGGTCAGCAAAAGCCGGATCCATGCGAAACCACGCACGCACGGAGGCATCGGAACAAAACGCCCGCGTCACCTTGTCCATAATGCCGTACATGCGCTCGGCGGCCTCCTTAAGAAGCGCCGTCATATCCTTGTCGAATATCTTTGGCGTCAGAGCCCAGGGCGCAGGATCACCATGGTAGAGCGCATGGGTTTGAGACAAGTATTCGTCGCCTTTGCGACGACCAGGTAGGTCGCCTTCGCGCGTGCGCACGATGCGCTCAAAATAATCTTCGAGCTCTCGCGTCTTCGATATTGCCACGTTACCCTCCATTGCTTGATTTTTTGCTCATGCTACGCCAGCACGCCACGACTTCGGCGCGCTTGAATAGGCTTCTAAATTAGCAACACATTTTTGCATGGGGCGGCAGGAGGCGACATATACTCCTGCTCAAGCGCATGCTCAGCCCCGCAACAAAAACGCCAGACGGGCAAGCCGCCTGGCGCTATCAGAGTGAACTATACGCCGAGTCTAGTCGTAGACGCCCATTTTAAGCAGCATGAAGGTCGGAGCGCCGTCACCCTGTGCGACGCGGACCGTGCAAGTTTCGGTACGGCCCCTGGATGCATCCGCTTGAATTGCGGCGATGAACTGGTCCTTTGGCAGGCCGTAGGTGCTCTCGGGGATGTCGGAAGGAAGTAACGCACCGCCAGCACTGTAGACCTCATAGGTGAGCTCGTAGATGTTGCCGCCAAGGTCAGTCGCGCCCGTAACGATGGCACACGATGGGCCGTAATTTCCCTGGCCGTATTCCTGTTTCAGATACAAGTACCCACCATGTGCTTCGGCCGAATCGGCAAGCATCTGCCCACCCGATCCCTTATCAAAGGTCATGTCAGCATCCGAGAGCGTCAGGCCCGTCAGGCGATTGAGTTCTCTATTGATCACATCGGTCGCTATGCGCTGATAGTGACCATTGTCATAATCACCCTTCTCGATTCGATACGGCGCGTTGTCAATAAAATGGCACCAGACAAACTTAACCAGCTTGTATTTCTCGTCATCAGAAAGTCCGTCAGTCGAATCGAAGCCGCCTGCCTGATACCAGTCCCGATCGAAGTGTTCCTCCGTAAAGTTCGACAGGAACAGGTTCGCCGCGGCATAAGTTGCCTGGTCGTTGAGGTCGACTTTTACGCTGCTGCCGGTCTGCTCAGGCTCATCCGCCTCATCCTCGTCGGCGGCAGACTTCTCCTTGGCGCCTCCCCGGTCCTTGTGCTCAGCCGAGCCCTCGTCAGACCCAAGCACCGTAATCTGCGATGAGTTGCCCTGCCCAAGCGGACCCAGCACGCCGGTCAGCGCCAGCGCAGCGCCACCGACCACCAGCACGCCCGCTACACATATACCGACAATCACCGCGCGCTTATGTGACTTCTTCTGCACGGGAGGCATCCCTGCCGCCGGAATCGATGCGGGCTCAGCAGGCGCAGCCGCCGGAGAGGCAGCGCCCATGCGCGCCCCGCAGTTCGTGCAAAAATCGGTTCCGTCGGGCATCTCGGAGCCACACTTGGTGCAAAACATATTCGGGCATCCCCTCACAACAAACGGCATCTGTCGCCATCATATTGAGCCCTCGCGGCTCAAATGTGTTGCACAACATTGACCACAGCCTTCGGACGCCGGCAAAGCGTGCCGGACCCTACCCCGTCACGCGTACGCTGGGGCAAAGATCTGCCAGTGGGCACTCGTCGCACTTGGGTTTGCGGGCGTCGCAGATTTCGCGGCCAAAGGTGATCCACTGGTGGTTGACCGACTCCCAATACTCGTGCGGCAAAATCTTGAGCAGATCTTGCTCGGTCTTGAGCGGCTCTTTGGCATGCGTCTTAGGACTCAGCATCAGGCGATGCGCGATGCGGTTGACGTGTGTATCGACCGCGATGCCCTCGACAATGCCGTACCCCACGTTGAGCACGATGTTCGCCGTCTTGCGCCCCACTCCCGGCAGCTTGACGAGCTCCTTCATGTCGGCCGGTACCTCGCCGCCGTAGTCGGCAACGATCATCTGCGCGGCCTCCACGGCGTGTTTGGCTTTGCTCTTATAAAAGCCGAGCGACTTAATGGTCTCGGCCACATCGGCCACGCTCGCGCCGGCCATGGCCTCGGGCGTGGGCCACTGGGCAAACAGCCGCGGCGTCACCTTGTTGACCTGTGCATCGGTCGTCTGAGCCGAGAGCAGTACCGCGATGAGCAGCCTAAAGGGATTCTCGTGGTCCAAAAAACACTCGACCGGGCCATAGCGACGGTTGAGGCGCTCGCACACCTCAACGGCGCGCTCGCGTTTGGCGGCATTGGTCTCGCGTGGCATAGCGGCTCCTCGGCTCAGCGGCACAACAAACTACAGGCACGATTGTCCCACGTCCGGGGCGCTTACGCCTCCAAAAATGCGCCGGTCTGGCGGCTCCACAGGCTTGCGTACTCACCGCCCGCCTCGACAAGCTGCGCATGCGTACCGTCCTCGACAATCTCGCCGTCCGCCAGCACCACGATGCGATCGAGCGCCGCCACGGTGGACAGGCGATGTGCCACCACAATGGAGGTGCGGCCGCGCATCAGGTTCTCGAGCGCCTCCTGCACCAACGCCTCGGACTCGCTATCCAAGGCAGAAGTCGCCTCGTCGAGCACCAGAATCGGCGCGTCGGTCAAGATAGCGCGGGCGATGGCCACTCGCTGGCGTTGGCCGCCCGAAAGCTTAACGCCGCGCTCGCCTACCATGGTGTCAAAGCCACGAGGCAGGCGATCGATAAACTCCAGGCCATTGGCCAGGCGCGCAGCCTCGCGAATCTGCTCGTCAGTAGCGTCGGGACGCCCGTAGGCGATATTCTCACGAATGGAGCGGTGGAACAGCAGCGCCTCCTGCGGCACGTAGGCAACCTGGCGGCGCAGGCTCTGCTGCGTGCAGCGCGAGACGTCTTGGCCGTCCACGAGCACGCGGCCACCCTGAACATCGTCCAAGCGCAGCAACAGCTTGGTGAGCGTCGTCTTGCCCGAGCCCGATTTGCCCACCAGGCCCACGCGCTGACCCGCCGCCACATGAAGCGTCAGGTCGTCGAACACGTTCTCGCCCGCCGCGGCGTCACGGTATGCAAAGCTCAGGTGCTCAAAATCAATCGCGCCCTCGCCCACCTTGAGCTCGGGAGCATTCTCGTCGTCCGCCACCAGACGCGGCTCGTCCAGCACGCGTGTCATCTCGGCCGCATCGCCCAGCGCGCGGTTGATGCGTTGCATCATGGAGCTCACGTAGTTCAGGCGCATGGTGAGGTTGTACGTATAGGTAAAAATCATGACGAGCGCGCCGGCAGAGATGCCAAACCACGCGTTACCGCCCGCCACGAACACGCTCACCACGGCCATGGTGATGACGATAAGGCCCGAGGTCGTAAAGTTGCGCTGCATCATGGCGTACATCGAAACCGTCTCGGCGTCGCGCGCGGCGCGGTCGGCGGTATCGAACAGGTCGCGCTCAAAGTCCTCGCGCCCACAGGTCTTGACGGCCAGGATATTCGTGACCGCATCGGACAGCACGCCCGACAGCTTGTTCTGCGCGGCGGACGTCGCGGCCGAAAGCGGCATGATGCGCTTGTACATAAGCCAGACAAACGCAATGTAGACGACCATGATGCCCACCAGGATCACGGTAAACGTCGGCACCACCGGGGCGAGCGCCGCCACCGTGCAGACGACCGAGGTGATAGTGGGAATGAGCGAATACACCGTCACGTCCACCAGCCCCGTGTAGCCGCTCATAAAACGGCTCGTCTGGCTCACGAGCGATCCGCCAAAGCGACTGGTGTGGAATGTCATGGATTGATTGGAGAGCGTGTCAAAGCACAAGCGCGCCAGGTGATAGTTGCCCGCAATCTCGAGCTTGTAGACGGTGTAGTCCTGCAGCTTGGAGAGGATCTGGCCTACCAGATTAACGAGCACGAGCGCCAGAATGTAGGGGCCAAAAACTTCAAACACCTGGTCGCCTGCCACGGGGCCGGCTTGGACGCGGTCGACGATAAGCGCCATCACGTAGGTGTTGGCAAACGTGAGCAAAAAGATATAGCCCGCCGACGAGAACACCGAGAGAAAGACGATCAGCGGCTGTGTGCGCGTGACATCCCAAAACCGCCGCAGCGTGCGGCGCACGGTGGAGCGCTTGAGCGGGCTGGTGCTTCTCTGAGACATGGGCTTCCTTTCGCATCTGGCAGGGCGAAACGCCATTGTTGCACACCGAAGCGCGCTTCAGGCACGTACGACGCGAAAAGCGCCCGCGCTCCGCGCTTGCGCAGACGCCCCGCCGTCAGGCACGGCTAGTCCTTGTCTTCTTGGTCTGCGAGCAGGCCCGCGGACGTGAGCCCCAAGATCTCGTCGGCCTCCTCGGCATCCTCCAGCGCATCGATGTCCTTGAGTTTGCGCTCCATAACGTTGGTGCGCGTGGTGATAATGCCCTCGACCGTCTTGCCCGCGGTCTCGATCTGCTGCTGCGCGCGACGCAGCGCCGCCTGATAGCGCGGCAGCTCAGCCTTGACGGCGGAAAGTACGCGCAGCACGTCATCGGTGCGTTTTTGCAACTTAAACGTCTGGTAGCTCATCTGCAGGCTGTTGAGGATGGCCGCCATGGTGCTGGGGCCGGCAACGTTGACGTGATAGTCGCGGCCCAGGGTCTCGATAAGCCCGGGGCGGCTGACGACCTCGGCATACAGGCCCTCAAACGGCACGAACAGAATGCCAAAGTTGGTCGTCGCGGGTACGCTCAGGTACTTTTCGCAGATGTCCTTGGCCTCGCGTTTGACCATCATATCGAGCGTCTTGCGCGCTGCGGCAACGGCCTCCGCGTCGCCCGACTCCTGGGCGTCGAGCAGATGCTCGTACGCGTCGCCCGGGAATTTGGAGTCAATCGGCAGCAGCACGGGATCGCCCTCGTCTACCGGCAGCTTGACGGCAAACTCAACACGCTCCGAGGCGCCAGGCTTGGTGGCGACGTTTTCCAGATACTGGTCGGGCGTAAGGATGTCCGCCAAGATCGCGCCCAGCTGCACCTCGCCCAAAATGCCGCGCGCCTTTACATTGCCCAGCACGCGCTTAAGATCGCCCACGCCGGTGGCGATAGATTGCATATCGCCCAGGCCCTTGTACACGGCCTCGAGCTGGTCGCTCACCTGCTTAAACGACGCAGACAGACGGTCGTTGAGCGTACGGGAAAGCTTCTCGTCCACCGTCGCGCGCATCTGGTCGAGCTGAACGTTGTTATCCTTGCGGATGGCGCCCAGCTGGGCATCGACCGTCTCGCGCACCTTGTCCAGGCGGTGCTCGATGCCCTCGCGGTTGGCGCCAAGCTGTTGAGCCGTCTCACGGCGCAGGTCATCCATACGGTCGCCGGCCTGCGAGAACTCGCGCGCAATGGTCAGGTAGCGCTGCTGCTCCACGGCCGCATCGGTTGTCTGCTGCTGCGCGATGGCATTTGCCGTGCGGCGGGTTTCTGCCAGCGCGACGTTGAGGGCATCGAGCGCGCTGTTGGCCTGCTCGAGCGCCGCGAGCGTCTCCGCGTCGTTGCCGCCACGCTCTCGCAACTCGGCACGAAGGCCTTTAAGCTGCAGGGCGCAAACCACAGCAACTCCCACCGCTACCAAGGCAATCACAACAAGCGCAATATCAATAGCAGACATAGACTCCGCCCAACAAACCCAATCGATTATCAATCAAAACCGCGATTAATCTTACCCCGCCACACGCACCGGGCGCCCGGCCCCTTCTTGGGTGCCCCTCTCCTCCGCATATTCCATAATGCGGCGCGCCGTCTCCCTGCTCACCTTTGAGTCATCGCCGGCTAAGTATGCGTACACGTTTCCCTTATTCAGATTCAAATCGCGGCAGAGACCGTAGCGCGTTACGCCCGATTCCTCTAGCGCTCCCAATGTTCTTTTTCGCATCAGGGCGTTGATTCGTCTGTCCGCCACTGGCTTTTCCTTCACCGCTCTATACGCACGCCAAACGTTGGCATAACGATTAGGGAGTTTGTCCTCGGCGCACAGAGATGCCAGGCTACCCGTTTGGGCGTACAAGGACAAAACGCCTCGGTAACCCTCTTCCATCCACGAACCCTCGGATAAACCCAGAACGTATTCGGCTTTTCCTTGCACCAAAGCGAGCAAAAACAGAGGCTCCGCCACGCGCGGCGCAACCGTCGTCGCCTGCTCAACCAGTTTTCTAAAACTCAGCGACTGCTGTCCGGATAGCTCTCGGCAATAGCCTTTTAAGAATCCCTCAAAGGTCAGATTCAACCGAGCACCTCCTTTTTGTATTGTCTGTATGCCCAGACCATCTCTTGATAGCTTCGCTCCGAAGGCGACGACGCCAGCGCCTCGCCCTCGTCGAATATAAGCCGTTCGAGCAGATCCCAATCAAGTCGGTCGATAAACGCTCGACTATGGAGGTCGACGATGTCGTTCGGACGATAGGCATAAAGCTTCATCACCGCCAGGTCCTCCAAAGATGGCGTAAAGTACCTAATAAAACGCGCCCCAATCTCCAAGGGGATTAAGCGATCTTCGTAATTGAATGGCATCTGGTTGCAATATGCCACCGCCATACCGTTCACCTCGGGGTATCGAGCTATGATCTCGCGGAGGCACCTGTCTGCCTCAAACACATCAATGTCATGTGTAACCGACCGATTCGTCACATCGTTTAGCATGAAGGCGCTTCCTCCCACCAATACAACGCTCGGCCTGTCGTCTCTTGGACCTATTTCCAGCTCCGCCTCTTCGTCAATGTCCAAAAGAGTCCGCTCTAAATCCTGCTTATACATAGCAAATCCTATTATTATTTATCTTCAATAATACTATTCAGTTGCACGACAGGACCCACAGGTTGCAAGAATTCTACTCGTGGCGATAATCCCTACACCCTAGAAGTCCTAATGTGACAAACGCTAACTCTCCCAGCCGGCGCGGATGGTTGTTATGACATCGCCTAGGCGCTGGCCGAGGGCTGACAGATGTTGGAGCACTTCGCTAGGCGAAGCACCGTTGAGGATGCAGGTGAGCGCATACGAGACCAGGAAAATCGCCGCAAGTCCTAACGGAATGAGTACAATCATCGCCAACGTGCGCAGACGCTGGCCCACGCGGCGGTGACGTGTGCGGCGCTTGTCGAACGCAAGCTCCTGCGCATATGAATCTTGTTGTACGGAATAGTTCTCTGGCGCCGATCCGCCCGCAGGCGAAACCGCGGGCGTGGCATTTTGCGCAGGGGGCTGGGCGGCTACCCCTTGCATTTGCATCTCCATAAGCCGTTGCTGCTGGCGCAACATGCGCTCGGCTTGTTGCTGCGGGGTCTCAAGAAACAGATCCATGTTGGCCTCCTCAATCGGAGCATTCGACGCTTACGACCAGCATCCCGCACCACCATGACCGCGACAACGCAATCACCGACAATAGCCACAAAGTTTCTTTTGCTCAAAAGCTGCCGAAAAGCTCAACAACTCCCCTACCAGCACTTTCTTTGAGCTTTTTTCGCCAGTAATCTTTTGCCCTTCCGCCCTTGGGCCAACCGACCAAAACCTAACCAAAAACTTGACGAAAATTGTGTAGACAGGGACCCCACACAAAACGTGCCGCTCCAAAAAGGGGCGGCACACAAACCAATCTATGAGCCAAAACTCGCTGGCAAGCCCGCGCCGTCAGACCCGCGGCGTATGCCTTTGCCTCGCGCGACTCTGCGAAGCCGTGAGCGAGAGGGAAAGGGATGCGCCGCGGGTCTGACGCCCGGAGCGGTAAGGCCGGCAGTTGCCCTGCGCTCCGTGGTCGGTGAAGACAGACTACATGCCCGCGAGACCTCGAGCGGTAGTGGCACACAAAAACGCCAAGGCTAGAATCACGAGCGAGCCCGCGATGTCAACCAGCACACCCATTGCGCGGCGCTCAAACAGCCAGCTCTCGAAATGCGGGGCGACATTGCGCCAGACACGCCACAACAAGATGCCCATGCCGATGACGCCGGGGATATTGAGCAGCAAAATCTCGGAGCACAAGAGGCCAATCAGGTTGCCGGCGGCAAAGCCCGCATCGCCCTCGCAGTACTTGCGATAAATCATGTACAGCATGTACGCCACAAACGGCTGCAGGCACGCAGAGATAAACGTAACCACCATCGAGGGGTCCTGAGAAAAGACATCGGTGAGCTTATCCACGCTCGCGGCATCCTTAGAGGCCAGGAACAGGCCAATGACCACAACGGGCACCACGCCCAAGATAACCTCGACCAGAGTAAACAACTTAGCAGTCAGATCCTCGCTAGCCGTATTGAGATGAGGCGCCCACTCAGGATGAGCATGTGCACCGACCTTCTTGTCCTTCTCGGCACGATCGGCCTTTTTGCCCTCAGGGACCCGACGACCAGGATCCTTGCGAGTCCCCGCCGCAGCAACCCGAGCCCGAGACTTCTTACCCATAAAAAACACCCCATCAGGTAGTAGATAAACTAAAAGCCGCTACCCAGTGTACCCCACCCATGAACGGTGCCGTCCCAACCAGTCCCCACATAAAAACGTGCCGCCCCATAAGGGGCGGCACACAAACTTTAATATCAGCTTTTCAGTAACGAGCAAGCGACGACCCAAAGCGGGC
>CAJMAZ010000033.1:0-25625 GCA_905211535.1 uncultured Collinsella sp.
GTTGGGGCCAGGCCCGATTTTGCCTCTTGACAATGTCCTGCTCATATTAAAAAGGCCCGAACCAATACGGTCCGGGCCTTATCGAGCTAAAGATTATCTCTCAGGCGGTTGGCTTAGCCAAAGTAGCGCTTGAGCAGGCCGGCGAAAGCCTTGCCGTGGCGAGCCTCGTCGCGAGCCATCTCGTGCACGGTGTCGTGGATGGCATCAAGGCCAGCGGCCTTGGCGCGCTTGGCAAGATCGGTCTTGCCGGCGGTTGCGCCGTTCTCGGCCTCAACGCGCATCTCGAGGTTCTTCTTGGTGGAGTCGGTCACGACCTCGCCCAGGAGCTCGGCGAACTTGGCGGCATGCTCGGCCTCCTCGTGGGCAGCCTTCTCCCAGTACAGGCCGATCTCGGGATAACCCTCGCGATGAGCGACGCGAGCCATGGCCAGGTACATACCGACCTCGGAGCACTCGCCCTCAAAGTTGGCGCGCAGGTCGGCAACGATGTCCTCAGAGACGCCCTCCATCTTGGCGACGCCCACGACGTGCTCGGCGGCCCACTCGAGCTGGCCCTCCTCCTGCTTCAGGAAACGAGAACCGGGAACGCCGCACTGGGGGCACTTGAAGTCCTCGGGCAGCTGGTCGCCGTCGAACTCTTCCACATAACCGCAAACGGGGCAAACAAACTT
The DNA here is from genome assembly GCA_905211535.1 of uncultured Collinsella sp. Classification (GTDB taxonomy): domain Bacteria; phylum Actinomycetota; class Coriobacteriia; order Coriobacteriales; family Coriobacteriaceae; genus Collinsella. Next base: position 672 of record CAJMAZ010000033.1, read on the forward strand.
CATGATTCGATCCTTTCGATCGATGGCGATTGTGCGCTCGTCCGGTCCCGTAAGGGCCCTCTCCGGACGTGCGTCTTGACGAGTTCTATTATCCATAAATGCAACCAAATGTGAAGCCTATTAGGAATGATTTTTAATAAAACAATTTAAGATATGAAGATGTTGATTGATTAACGATTGGCAGGCCGTCTTTGACCGCCGCTGAGTACAATCGGTCGAGCAAATGTTGACCGATCAACAAATGAGGGAGCCTCCTTTATGCATCTAGTCCGCCGCGCCTGGTGTCGAACGTATCAAACGGTTTTTCGCATCGCATTGCCGGTGCTGCCCTATACCGAGCCACGCATTCTAGAACACGCTGAGGATGTGCCCACAGTGCTTCAAAAGCGTTCGATACAGCGGGTTCTTATCGTGACGGATCCCGGCATTGCCCGTCTGGGGCTCACGGCACCGCTCGAGACAGCGCTCGCGTCCAAGGGAATTGGCGTTGCGGTCTATGCCAAAACGTGTGCGAACCCCACGGTTTCAAACGTGGAGGAAGCGGCGTCCCTGTATCGAGAGACCGCCTGCCAGGCCATTATCGGCTTTGGCGGTGGCTCAGCCATGGACTGCGCCAAAGGCGTGGGCGCACGCATCGCGCAGCCAAACAAGCCCATCAACAAGATGCGCGGCCTGCTGCGGATTCATCGTCGCCTGCCGCTGCTCATCGCCGTTCCCACCACGGCAGGCACGGGAAGTGAGGTCACGCTTGCGGCGGTAATTACCGATGACGAGACGCACTACAAGTACCCCATCAACGACTTTGTACTTATCCCGCGCTTTGCGGTGCACGACCCCGAGTTTACGCGCGGTCTGCCCGCCTCCATTACGGGGCAGACGGGTATGGACGCCCTGACGCATGCCGTCGAGGCCTTTATCGGGCAAAGCACCACGCCCTATACGCGCAAGATGGCACGACAGGCGGTGCAGCTCATCCACGACAATTTGCTCGAGGCCTATGAGCATGGCGACAACATGCGTGCGCGTCGCAATATGCTTTCGGCGGCGTATAAGGCTGGTGTTGCCTTTACGCGCTCCTATGTTGGATATGTGCATGCCATTGCGCACAGTCTGGGCGGCCGATACGGAATTCCGCACGGTTTGGCCAACGCGATCATCCTGCCGCATATGCTTCGCGCTTATGGCGAAGCTGCTACTCCTAAGCTCGCCGATCTCGCCCGCATGGCCGGCATCGCGCCGGTTAACGCGCAGGACAGCCTGGCGGCCGAGGCCTTTATCGATTGGATCGATTGTATGAACGAGACCCTGGGAATCCCCAGATATGTCTCGGGCATTCGCCGCTCCGACATTCCCGAAATGGCGGCACATGCCGATGCCGAGGCCAATCCGCTGTACCCCGTTCCACTTTTGATGGACCGTTTGGAGCTCGAGCGTATGTATGAGGTCGTCGCGGGTGGTATGTTTGAGGACGAGAACTAGGAGGTTGCCATGAACACCGAGGAAATTGCGCGCATCGTCGGCGATCAGCGCGCCTACTTTAAGACGCACTCTACGTTTGATGTCGATGCTCGCCGCCGTGCACTGGTGCGCCTGCGCGATGCGGTTCGTGCGCACGAGGTCGATATCGCCCATGCGCTCAAGACCGATTTGGGTAAGTCACATGACGAGGCGTATATGTGCGAGATCGGCACGTCGCTTTCCGAGATTCGTCATCAGATCGCTCATGTGGCTCGATGGAGCCGTCCGCGCCTGCGTCCGTGTGACCTTGCCAACGCCGTGAGTGTGTGCAAAACGCAAGCCGTGCCTTATGGCGTCACGCTCATTATGGCTCCGTGGAACTATCCGTTTTTGCTAACACTCGAGCCGCTCGCCGGTGCCCTTGCCGCGGGCAATACCGTGGTCATCAAGCCGAGCGCCTATGCTCCGGCATCGAGTGCGGTGCTCAAGCAAATCTGTGAAGAGGCATTTGATCCGCGCCTGGTGACGGTTGTCGAGGGCGGGCGCGCCGAGAACGAAGCACTGCTCGATGAGCACTGGGACAAGATCTTCTTTACCGGTAGCGTTTCGGTCGGCAAGCTCGTCATGGAGCGCGCAAGTAAAAACCTTACGCCCGTGACGCTTGAGCTGGGCGGCAAGAGCCCCTGCATCGTGGACGCGACGGCAAACTTGAAGGTTGCGGCACGGCGTATCGCCTTTGGTAAATGGCTCAACGTGGGACAGACCTGCGTGGCGCCCGACTACTTACTGGTCGATGCGCGCGTGCACGACGAGCTGCTGGACCTTATCAAGGAGGAGGCCCGCCGTATGTTTGGCGAGCATCCGCTCGATAACGAGGATTACGGGCATATCGTCAACGCCAAGCATTTTGCGCGCGTGCGCGGGCTGATCGATCCCGATAAGGTCGTGCTTGGAGGTACCGCGCGCGAGACTTCGCTCAAGATCGAGCCGACGATTTTGGACGGCGTGACCCCCGATGACGCCGTGATGCAGGAGGAGATCTTCGGTCCCATCTTGCCGGTGCTGACGTTTGAGAGCCTAGACGAGGCTGAAGCGTTTATTACGGATCGTCCGACGCCGCTGGCTCTGTATATCTTTAGCCAGGATCGCGCAGTTCAGCAGCGCTTTGTGCGTTACGTGCCATTTGGCGGTGGCTGTGTCAACGACACGATCATGCACTTGGCTACGAGCCATATGGGCTTTGGCGGCATGGGCGCGAGCGGTATGGGGCAGTACCATGGACGCGAGGGCTTCGATACGTTTAGCCACAAGAAGAGTATCGTGAACAAGGCAACCTGGCTGGACGTGCCGTTTCGGTATGCGCCCTACGCAAGCTGGAAGCACAAGTTCGTGCGCATGTTTGTGCATTAGAAAAGGGCGCAGGTAATACGAACAAGTGTTCCTATTACCTGCATTTTGCGTTAGACTACTGTTATGGAGCACGGATGGGCCAACTCCCTTTAGAAGGGATTTGGTATGAACGTAAGCGATGTTATTTCGTTATTGGCGTTGTTGATTGCGGCTATCGAACTCGGTCTGTTTATCGGCCGAATGAAATAGCCGCCCCCGCGTAAGCGAAGACGGCCACTTCTCACGATGAAAACGTGTATCGGAGTTGGCAAGACCCGCGGCAACGGGTGCCATCCGTGTTCCTATCTTATCTGCAAGCGTTCTGTCGCGCAAGCGTTGAGGCAAACGATTGAAGGACGCAGACAGGATGTATTTGTGTCCGCACGGGACCGTAGACTTCTCAATAAGGTTACACACCGGTTTATCCGGCCGTTAGAGGAGTTGCCATGTACGAGCCTTCACGTGTTCTTCTGTCGTTTCATATTGCAGGATTTCAATATGCCGACGGCGCTTTGGTCCTAGGCGATCTTAAAGCGGGCGATAAACTGACGTTGTGCGCCGAGCGCGATAATCCCCATGACCCCGAGGCAGTTGCGATCTATTACGGCAACACCAAGCTTGGCTACATTCCGGGAAACGAGGTCGGCCCGCTGTCCTTGATGATGTATTACGGCCACGAGGACGTGTTTGAGGCTCGCGTGCAACAGGTTGCCCCCGAGCGCAGCCCGTGGCATCAAGTGCGCGTTGGACTCTACGTGGTGGATGCTCGCTAATCGGTAAGGAAGACTGCCGTGTTTGACGACGATGACCTATTCGATCTGACAGACGATCCGTTTGAGTGGGATATGCTACTCGACGACGATGAGCTGGAGCAGGACCGTAGGAAACGACAGGACAAGAAAACTCAGGGTGACGCTTCGAAAAAGAAAGGCAAGCGCCGCCGTGGACTGTTTGGCGGGCTCTTTGGCTAACCGCCGCATCGCTGCGTCTGTATACTTAGCACGAGTTGAACGCGTTGCGAAATGAGGGCATAGACGATGATGTGGTTTACCGCCGACCTGCACCTGGGCGATACGAATATCTTGCACGACATGGATCGGCCGTTTGATTCGGTCGAGGAGATGAACCGCAAGGTCATCGATGCCGTCAATGAGTGCGTGGCGGCGGACGACCGTCTCTATATCTTGGGAGACTTTACCTATCGTTTGCCCCTGGCGGAGGCGGTGCGCCTGCGCGAGCGTATCGAATGCAAGAATGTGACGCTCATCCGCGGTAACCATGACGGCGACTGGGAAGATTCCGACGTACCGCAGATTTGGGAAGACGTGCGCGATTACCTGGAGATTGCTCCCGGCTATGCCAAGGGCCATCGTCTGGTTATGAGCCACTACCCCATGCTCAGCTGGAATGGCAAGGCGCGTGGTGCCATCATGCTGCACGGGCATATCCACAGCAGGGGAGACCGCACCAACGCGCGCAACCGCGATCGCGAGCGCCCTATCTTTCGCTACGATGTCGGTCTCGATGCCAACGAGTACAAGCCCGTAAGCCGTGATCAGATTCTTAGCTTTTTTGGGCTATAGGGCGCCAGAGCCACCACAAAGGGGACAGACACCTTTGTGGTGGCTCTGGCGCCGTTGCCATTATGGCGGTGGCGCCTTTTTTGTCCGTGCGGCGCGGTAGAGTGTAGGCGGTCGAAATTTGCGTCCATCGAGGAGCTGCTATGAACGAGATTAAGTGCCCGCATTGCGGCGAAGTTTTTAAGGTCGATGCGTCCGGCTATGCGGATATCGTCAAACAAGTGCGCGATGCTGAGTTTTCGCGCGACCTGGATGAGCGTGTGAAGGCAGTCCAGCGCGAGGGCGAGCAGGCACTGGAGCTTGAGCGCTCGCGTTCGACGGCGGCGTTGCAGGAGGCAGAGTCTCAGCGCAACGCTCAGCTTGTCGAGCAGAAGAATGCTGCAGCTCAGCAGCTGGCACAAGAAGTCGCCAGACGCGATGCCGAGCTTGCCGAGCTGCGCGCCAAGCTTGAGGGCGCTGCCGCAGAGCGTGAGAGCTCAAGCCAGCGCGCGGCGGTTGAGGCCCGTGCCGATGCTCAAAAGGAAAACGCCGAACTTCAGCGCGAAATCGACAATTTGCGTGCGCAGTTGGGGCGCAAAGATGATGAAGCCAAGCTTGCCGAGGCGGCGGCACGCAATGCTGCTCAAAACGACCTGTCCGCGCGCGACGCTCAGATTGCCGAGCTGCAGGCCAGGCTTGCCGCGGCGGACAAGGCCCAGGAGATGGCGCTTGCCGCTGCCGCGGCAGAGTCGCAGCGTGAGCTCGATGCCGCTCGCAGCGAGGCCGAGCGCGCGCTTGCTGACTATCGCGCGAAGGTGCAAGAGAAGTTTTCCGCCGCAAAGGCTCAGTCCGAGCAAGAGGCCGAGGGCCTGCGTGCCCAGCTGCGCGAGCAGGAACTGATGGCAAAAATGAACCTGTCAGAGGCGGTCGCCGCAGCAGAGCGTGAGCGTGATGAGGCGCGCGCGAAGCTCACGAGCGAACTGGCGGTGCGCGATTCTCGCGAGGAGCAGGCCAAGGCGGCGCACGAGCTTGAGCTTGCGCAGGCCAAGCGCGCGAGCGATGAGCTGATTCGCTACAAGGATGAAGAGATCGAGCGCCTTAAGGACATGAAGGTCCGCCTGTCCACCAAGATGGTGGGCGAGTCGCTCGAGCAGCACTGCGAGACCGAGTTTAACCGTCTGCGCATGACGGCATTTCCTAACGCGTACTTCGAGAAGGATAACGATGCGTCCGAGGGCACCAAGGGCGACTTTATCTTCCGCGAGAGCGACGCGAGTGGCAACGAGGTCATTTCAATTATGTTCGAGATGAAAAACGAGAACGACGAGACCGCGACCAAGCATAAAAACGAGGACTTCTTTAAGAAACTCGATCACGATCGTCGCCAGAAAGGCTGTGAGTACGCGGTGCTCTGCACGCTGCTCGAGCCCGAGAGCGAGCTTTACAACGCCGGTATCGTGGATGTGAGCTACCGCTACGAGAAGATGTACGTGATCCGCCCACAATTCTTCATTCCCATGATTACGCTTCTTCGCAACGCCGCCATGGGTTCGCTGCGCTATAAGCAGGAGCTGGCGGAGTACAAGCAGCAGAATATCGACGTCACGAACTTCGAAGCTAAGATGGAGAAGTTCAAGGACGGCTTCTCGCGCAACTACAACCTGGCGAGCAAGCAGTTCGAGTCGGCGATCAAGGAGATCGATGCCGCCATTAAGCAGCTCGAGAAAACCAAGGACGACCTGCGTCGCAGTACCGAGAATCTGCGTCTGGCCCACAACAAGGCCGATGAGCTCACCATTCGCAAGCTCACGTGGGGCAACAAGACCATGAAGGCGGCGTTTGACGAGGCGCGCGGGGCTGCGTCAGAGACAAACGATGAGCCGGCCGAGGCGGATTCGTATGAGGTCGAGGATGCCGAGTAAGGCATAACGTATAGTGCAAAAGCGGGGCCGCTAGCGATGTTGCCAGCGGCCCCGCTTCGTTTCGTTCCAGTATGTTCGGCTAGTCCTCGAGCAAGTTCTCGATAAAGCCCACGCGGTAGTTTTTGAAAATGACCTCGCCACCGTCTTGTGTGGCGTCCAGATCGACATCGCCCATAATGCCAAAGTCGTGGTCGCCATCCTCGTCGGCAAAGATCTGGTGCACGTGCCATACGTGCGCGGTCTTCTCGTCAGACTCGTCGATGGAAAACATCGCGGCGCTGCGAGCATCTCCGTCGGTGAGGATTTCCTCGTGCTGCTCGTGGTAAGCGTCGAGTGCTTTTTGCCAGCGGATCTCGCTCATACCCCAGTCGTCGTCGAGTTCGCCCAGGTCGCGAACGTGCTCGCGGGCGGCAAGGGTCACGCGACGGAAGAGCGCGTTGCGCACCAACAGCGTGCAGCCGCGACGGTCCGCCACGACCTCGTCGATGCCCTGCGGCGGAGCAGCATCGAGGGCTGCCGGGTTGCCGGCGTTCTCCCACTCGTCCACCAGGCTCGAGTCCACCGAGCGCACCACAAAGCCCAGCCACGAGATAATGTCGCGCAGGCGCTCGTCGCGCTTCTCGATGGGCACGGTACGGTCGAGTGAACGGTAGGCCTCTGCCAGGTAGCGCAGTAAAATGCCCTCGGAGCGGGCGATGCCGAGCTTTTGAATGTAACCCTTAAAATCGCTCGCGCTTTCCAGCATATCGCGCAGGACACTCTTGGGAGAGAGCTGGTAGTCGTTTGCCCAAGGCACTTCCTGGCAGTACTTGTCAAAGGCGGCGTCGAGCAAATCCTCGAGCGGCTTTTCGTACGTGACGTCCTGAATGCGCTCCAGACGCTCCTCATAGTCGACGCCGTCGGCCTTCATTTCGGCCATCGCGCGGTCGCGCGCGGCGCGCTCCTGTGCGCGCAATACCTGCTTGGGGTCCTCGAGCGTAGCCTCGACCATCGAGATCAGATCCATGGTATAGGTCTCACTCTCGGGGTCGAGCAGCTCCAACGCGGCAAGCAAAAATGGCGAGAGCGGCTGGTCGAGCGCAAAGTCCTCGGGCAGATCGACCGTCAGTGCGTAGTCGATGTCTGGTGCGGCGTCAGTCGGGGCATCGGGCGCGGGCGGCACCTCGGTGCGAACGACGACGCCGGAATCGATGAGCGTGGCGAAAATTTCGTCGGCGCGAACCTCGAGCTTAGCCTTTTCCTCGGGAGTCTGCAGGCTCGTCTCGATGAGGTCGTGTACGCGGGCTCGGGCATCGCCGCCCTGCTCGACCACGCTAATCACCATGGAGTGCGTGATGCGCAGGCGCGGCTTGAGCGTTTCGGGCTGCGTCTCGATCAGGCGCTCAAAGGTCTGCTTGTTCCAGGTGACAAAGCCCTCGGGGGCCTTTTTCTTTTTAATCTTACGGAGTTTTTTGGGGTCGTCGCCCGCTTTGGCCATAAGCTTGGCATTTTCGATCTCGTGCTCGGGTGCCTCGGCAATCACCATGCCTTCGGTATCGAAGCCCGAGCGGCCGGCGCGACCGGCAATCTGATGGAACTCGCGGGCGCGCAGGCGACGCATCTTGTAGCCGTCGAACTTGGTAAGCGCGGTGAGCACCACGGTATGGATGGGTACGTTGATGCCGACGCCAAGCGTATCAGTACCGCAGATGACGGGCAGCAGGCCCTGCTGCGCCAAGCGCTCGACCAGCAGGCGATAGCGCGGCAACATGCCAGCATGGTGCACGCCGACGCCGCATCCAAGCAAGCGCTTGAGGATCTTGCCGAAGGCCGTCGAGAAGCTCGTGCCCTTGGCCGCCTCCTTGATGGCCTCGCGCTGCTCCTTGCTGGCGATGCCAAAATTGGCGAGCGATTGTGCCGTCGCAAGGGCGGCATCCTGGCTAAAGTGCACGATATAGAGCGGGGCCTCGCCGCGGCGCATGGCGAGCTCGACGGTGCCCTCGAGGGAGGTCGTCACATAGTCGTAGCTCAGCGGAACAGGACGCGGGGCGTCGACAACTAGGTCGCAGGTAGCGCCGGTGTGTTCCTTGAGCGAGGCAGCGATCGCGGTGACATCGCCGAGCGTAGCGCTCATGAGCATGAATTGCGTGTGGGGCAGGGTGAGCAGCGGCACCTGCCAGGCCCAACCGCGGTCGGGGTCGGCAAAGTAGTGGAACTCGTCCATGGCCACGCAGCCCACGTCGGCATCTTCGCCCTCGCGCAGTGCGTCGTTGGCAAGGATCTCTGCCGTGCAGCAGATGACGGGCGCCTTGGTGTTGATATGCGTGTCGCCGGTGATCATACCGACGTTATCGCGGCCGAGCACCTGCACCAGGTCGAAAAACTTCTCGCTGACCAGAGCCTTGATAGGAGCCGTGTAGTAGCAGCGCTTGCCCTGTGCCATGCCCATAAAGAGCATGCCCAGCGCGACAAGCGACTTGCCCGATCCGGTCGGTGTGCCTAAGATGACGTGATCGCCGGCAGCCAGGTCCATGAGGGCTTCTTCTTGGTGATCCCACAGCTCAATGCCGCGGCTGCTCGTCCATTCAAAGAAGCGTTCGAAGGCTTGATCGGCCGTGAGCCATGGCTCGGGCTCGCTACCGTCTTCGGGCTCCCACCAGGTGGGGGAGAGCGCGCCGAGCGAGCCAAACTCGGCTTCGGTTCCCGTGCCGCCCGAGAATGAGCTGGCGGCGCCGGCGCCGGAGACGGTGCTGGCGGCGGTATCTGTCGTGGTCTGTGCCATATGGTTGCTTTCTCTTGCGATTGTCCGCCAACTATTATGGCGTAGCGGCGGCGCGGGGCGCCAGCGCGCGAGAAAATGCAGGAAATGGGCGTTCTGCCCAGCCGTTTGGTGCAGTCGCCAGCCAAGTGAGTAGACTTTTTGCAATGTCGCGAGCACATGGCTTTTGCGCAAGGGTTCTACCTGCGGTTTTATGTTTCGCCATGCAGGCTGTGCCTGGCTATTGCAAAAAAGTCTACTCACTTAGGTTTGAGGGCCGTTCGCTGGCGCTTATTTGCGCTTGCTTGCTGACGCCGCGACCATCAGAAGCCCCTAGGACTCTTGCGGCAGGCGCTTCTTGCCTTTGCGGGCGCGGTTTCTAAAGTTCTCGACGGCCTCTTCCATGCCCAGAGGTACATAGGTGAGCTCATCGAGGTTGTCGGGCAGGTAGCAGGCAAGGCTTTGCTCCTGCACGCGGCCCGCCGCGAGCTGTTCATCGCTAGGCCGCGCGCCGGGTGTGGCGCAAATGCCATAGACGATGGCGCCCATCTCGCGCGTGCGGCACTCGTACTCGGTCTCGGGGTGCTCGGGATGGTCGCGGCGGACGTCGTCACTTACCCAAAGCGCATCGTAGCCGGCCGCGGCAAACTGTCCCAGGGCGTAATCGCGCAATGGTTTGCTGTCGGTGCGCAGCGTGACGGTGGCGTTGGCTGCAAAGAGCGGGCGATAGAGCATCAGATGGTCGACATGGACGAGTCGTTTTTTTGCGTACTTGGCCTTGGGCTGCGGCGTGGGAAAGTTAATGGTGATGGCATCGAGTTCGCCTGCGGCAAATAGCTGCGGCAGCGATGCGGCGCCTCGGGGCAGAACGAGTGCGTTGGTCAGTTCCTGCTCGCAGATTTTCTGTGCGGCATAGGCGATGCAGATGGGCTCCTGGTCCATGCCGATAAAGAGCGTGTCGGGCTCACGGCGAGCGCGCTCAACCAGATAGGTGCCTTTGCCGCAGCCCAGATCCAGACGAAGGTGTTCGAAGGGCTTGCTGTCAACTGGCGCGCAGGCCTCGCGCCAATCTCTGGCATAGATTTCAGGGTTCGTCTCAATCGCATCGGCGTAGCGCTCCAGGCGCTCTTCGAGCACAAAGTTCTTAGGCGTGCGAACGTGGACGGCTCCCATGAGGCTCCTTGGTCATAAGTATGGAACGCATAGCTGCGCGTTCCGTCAATGGGTTGAAAAAAAGGGTGGGCATACTTTGCCCGAAAGACGCGGTGCGGCTCGACGGCGAGTCGCCGATGCCTACAGGCGCTTGAGGATCACATAGCGGTTGAGATCGCCGCTGCGACCGTCGGCATGGAAGCGCTCGAGCTCGCGCACGGGGACCTCGCCGCTCTTGTAGAACGTACGGACGCCGCGCACCAGGTCGGTGATCTGCTGATCGTCAAAGTGATGGCAATAGCGGTAGGCGTGGCGGTCGTTTTGCCAGCCAATGAGGTGGTCACCGGCTTCAAACTGCGCGGAATCGTAGCCCTCAAAAGGCGGAGTGAGCTCGGCGCGGGCCTCGGCGCGAACGGCCTTGCGCGCCATGCGCTCGTCGTTCATAAACTCCCAAAAGCTGATGGCGATGATGCCGCCTGGGCGCGTCTGGCGCACCAGGGCGTCGAGCACGCGTACGCGGTACTCGCACGACGGCACGTGGTGCATAAATCCAAAGCAGACCGAGATGTCGGCGAGCGGGGCGTCGAAAAGCACGTCGGGTGTCTCGGCGGGGTTGAGCTTCATGAGGGCGTCGAGCACATCGAGTTCCTGGAAGTGCAGGTTGGGAATGCGCAGGGCGTGTCCATGTGCACCGATAGCCAAATCTTGGCACGAGTCGACACCGTAGAACTCAAACGGGCAACTGGCATCTGCCGAGGGGTTTGCGCCGTCGACGCCCTTGGCGGCGAGTGCGCCGCCGGCGGCAAAGTTCTCGAATCGCATATTGCCGCAGGCAAGATCGAAGACACGGACGGGATGCTCGATCGTGGCGACGTCGAGCTGTTCGAGCGCGATGTCCATGGTGCGCACCCAGCCGGGCCACGGGGCTTGGCGCGTATCGGAAAAGGAGGCGGAGTGCTCGCGATAGAACGTGTTATTGAGCTGGATGAGCGATGAGGCGAAATCGCGGTTCACGGCGCGGAACTCCCTCCGTTGGCGGTGCGAAACAAACAGTACGACCATACTACCGTTAACGCCGCAACGGGGACAACCAAGCTACGGGTCATTGCTTTGTTTGGACACATTTCCGCAGCTCATATGCATCCGCAACCGCCGGTTGTCAAAAATCTCACTAGAATAGGTGGCATGCTTTTGGCGGTGGCGGATACATTTTTAACTGTGCAAGGCGCCTTAAGAACAAAAACGGTCCGGCGGCACGGCTGGCATCACATAGGAGGAACCATGAATGTAGAAACTGCGCAGCGGCTCGCCGACCTTCGTCGCAGCAAGGGCTTTAGCCAAGAAGGGCTGGCACGAAAGCTGGGACTGTCGCGCCAGGCGGTCAGTAAATGGGAGCGCGCGGAGAGCTCGCCCGATACCGAAAACCTGATCTCGCTCGCCAAACTCTATGGCGTGAGTTTGGACGAGCTCCTCAATCCGAGCGATGAGATCGAGGACGATATCGAGTTTGAGAACGAGGACCGCGCTCGTCAGCGCGAGGCCGAGGCGGCAGAGCGCGCCCGCACCCATGAGGCAGCGGCGCGTGCGACTGAGGCGGCAACGCAGGCAAGTGACGCGGCAGCCAAGGCGGCGCAGGCGGCAAGCTGGAGTGCGCAGGCCGCCAATGCGGCGACGGCTCAGGTGACGGGTGCCGTTGCGGCCGGCCCGACTCCGGTGAAGGGTCCGTTCCAGTCGTTCCCGTATTGGGCCGTGTGCTGGCTGCTGTTCTTTTTACTGATGTTCCTGGTTGGTGCCAGCCCCTTTCCCGCACTGATCTTCTTTACGATCCCCATCTATCACTGGGTGGCACGTGCGCTCGATGGCGATTGGGCGCGCGGGGATATCCAGGTTGGTCCGGCGCCGGCGGTCGCTAGGACTAAAGGGGAGGACGTTTCCACAGCGGTTGACGCTGACATGGCTGCCGCGACCACCGCTGAGTCGAGTGCCAAAGAAGGTGATGAATGATGAAGCTCTCGCATGAGTCTAAGAGGCGCTTGGGCATTGGCATCGGAGCGTTTGTGCTTATCATCGGACTTGTCTTTGGCATTTCGCGGACATTGATTCATTTTGATGGTCCGTGGGATCTCGACGATGTTGTATCCGGCTTGTCCAGTATGGACGATGTGGTTGACGACGACGATTTTATGAACGATGGCGGTAAATATTCCGCTCGGCCTCAGCAGCTTTCGAGCGAAACGTTTGATGCCGACGCGTTCACATCGCTTGACTTGGACGTGGCGTCGGGCACGGTCGAGGTTAAACGTGTCTCTGGCGGACCGGTACGTGTCATCGAAAGCGGGCACGTTGCAAAGGGGGCGTCTGCTTCCGATGCCGCCACTCAGAATCTGGTCAAGATCGAGGGCTCTACGCTCAAGATTCGCCAGTTCGATTGCGATGACGAGCGCGCCATTGACCGCACGGTTACCGTCGAACTGCCGCGCGAAGTTGCCGATAACATGGTGGGCATTACAGCGAATGTAGGATCGGGTGACCTGACGGTCGCGGGCATTGCGTGTCATGACTTCAACCTGACTTTGGACTCTGGAGACGTTGAGTTTACGGGCACCGTGACCGATACCCTGAATGCCGAGGTCGGTTCGGGCGATGTGACGTTCGAGCTCTACCAGGCCCCCGCGAAGTCGATGGACGTGAGTGTGGGCTCGGGCGATGTGGAGATGACGGTTCCGAACTCGACGGGCTTTAAGGCGAGCCTCACCTTGGGCAGCGGCGACTTCGAGAGCGATTTCCTTCCGCTTGGCTACGACGGCGAGACCATTTTGAATCTTGAATTCGATAACGGCGATAAGTCTGCTACGTATCGTTTTGAGGTCGGTTCGGGCGACATGTCGTTTGATCCGGAGTGATATGCGGTTTTCGGAGATCGGTACATATAGGCATGCTCTTTGATGGAGGCGCCGGAGCCGTGACGGGCTTCGGCGCCTTTGCCTTTACAATGGGGACATGGAACAGATTATCTTGAACATACTCGAGGCTCTGCGTCACGGCGAGACCGTGGACGACAAGGCGCTCGTCAAACTGATACATGCCGAGGCGCGCCGTGAGGGTGCCGACAAACGCGATTTGGCCAAGCGCCGTCTGCTGCCGTTCTACCAGCGGGTTAAACGTGAGGAGCCGGCTCGGTGGGCTGCGTGGAATGTCGATTCCGATCTGGAACGCCAACTGCTGCAGGTGCTACGCATGAAGCCGCGCCGCACGGCTTCGGGCGTAGCGACCATTACCGTCATCACCAAGCCCTGGCCGTGCTCGGGCGATTGCCTGTTTTGCCCCAATGATCTGCGCATGCCCAAGAGCTATCTGCACGCCGAGCCGGCGTGCGCCCGTGCAGAGCAAAACTGCTTCGATCCGTATCTGCAGGTGAGTGCCCGTTTGACGGCGCTTTCGCAGATGGGTCATGCGACCGATAAGATCGAGCTCATTGTGCTCGGCGGTACCTGGAGCGACTATCCGCAAGGGTATCAAACGTGGTTTATGTCGGAGCTTTTCCGTGCGCTCAATGACGATGCCGTCGCCGGCGTGGCGGCAAACCCCATGTTGGCGCGTCCGGGCATCAGCCGTGCCGAGGCGGGGCGCCTGCTCGATGACGCTCCCGCCGATGCCCTGCCGCCGGTGGTAACAGAGCGCCGCGAGCGCTATCGGGCCGCCGGCATTGCGACAGACGAGGTCGAGCTTGCTGCCGGCGTTGCCGACGAGCAGGGGCGTGTGGATGCTTCCGTGGGCGGCTACAACCGCGCAGTGCGTCGCCTGTACGGCCCTGGTACGCCGTGGGGCGAGGTCGCCGAGTGGCAGACGGCCACGATGGAGGAGCTTGAACGTCAGCAGCGCATCAACGAGACGGCGAAGCATCGCGTGGTGGGGCTCGTTATCGAGACGCGCCCCGATGCCGTAACGCCGCAGGCCCTTACGCTCATCCGCCGCCTGGGCTGCACCAAGATTCAGATGGGTATTCAGAGCCTTGACCAGCACCTGCTCGATATCAACGAGCGTCGCATTTCGGTGGCGCAGATCGAGCGGGCGTTTTCGCTTGCGCGCCTGTGTGGCTTTAAGATCCACGCGCATTTTATGCTCAACTTGCTGGGCGCCACGCCCGAGGGGGACAAGCGCGACTACGAGCGCTTTATGACCGAGGGGGCCTTTATGCCCGACGAGGTCAAGGTCTACCCGTGTGCGCTCATCGAGGGCTCGCGTCTGGTGGGTTGCTATGAACGTGGCGAGTGGCGTCCCTATACCGAGGAAGAGCTGCTCGATGTGTTAGCCGACGACATCGTGGTGACGCCGGCGTTCTGCCGCATCAGTCGCATGATCCGCGACTTTAGTTCCGACGACATCATGGTGGGCAACAAGAAACCCAACCTGCGCCAGCTCGTTGAGAACCGCCTGGCTGCTCGGGGGAAAGGCGCGACGGTGCGCGAGATTCGCTATCGCGAGATTAGCACGGCGGGCGCCGACTTGCATGAGCTGACCCTTGACGAGGAAGTGGCGTACGAGACGCCGGTGACGCGCGAGCGTTTTTTGCAGTGGATGACGCTGCAGGGCAAAATCGTGGGCTTTTTGCGGTTGTCGCTGCCCGACCATTCGTTTGTTGCCGCGCATGCGGATGAGTTGCCGACGACGCCGGACGAGGCGATGATTCGCGAGGTGCACGTGTATGGCATGGCGGCGCGCGTAGGGGATCAAGGCCAAGCGGCGCAGCATCACGGGTTGGGGCGTTTGCTCGTTGAGCGTGCGTGCGAGATTGCCCGGGATGCGGGTTATGCGCGTATCAACGTGATTAGCGCGATCGGTACGCGCGAGTACTATCGCCATCTTGGATTTTATGACCATGGCCTTTATCTGCAAAAGGAGCTCTAGATGAACAAGCCGAGTGTTTCTGCTGGCGTCGTTGCCGGCGTTGCCCTGGGAGCCGCAGCGCTTGGTGCGGCCGCTGTCGCTGTTCGTGCTGCCTGTCTGCAGGTTGCGCGAACCCGCAATGGGTTGGCGCGTGTGAAACGCGTGCACGATGAGGGCGGCGACGAGATTCGCGTGTTGGTGCAAGGCGGCGTCTACCAAAGTGCGAGCTACGTTGGCGACCGCTGGGCGGAGCCCGTCTTTTCGTACTATCGTGCGTTTGACGATGCGTTCGAGGCCGAGGATGCAATGCGTGATGCTTATGGTCACGGTATCGACCGAATGCTTATGCTGGGCGGCGGCGGGTTTGCCTATCCAAAGTTTGCGCTGATGTCGCACGAGGGCTTGCGCATGGACGTCATCGAGTATGACGGAGAGATTACGCGCCTGGCGCGCCGCTGGTTCTACCTAGACGAGCTGGAGCGTACGGTTGGCGATCGCCTGCGGGTAATCACTGCCGAGGCTCGCTCGTATCTGGGTGTGACGAGCGTGGGGCATCGTCGCTACGACGTGATCGTGAGCGATTGCTTTGGTGGTGCCGAGCCCGTGCGCGAGCTGGCAACCGTTGAGGCGCTGCGTCTGGCGCGGGGTAGCTTGAACTCGGGCGGCATCTACGTTGCCAATATCGTGAGCGCAAACGAGGGGAGCGACGTGACGTTCCTGCGCGACTGCGCCGCCACGGCGCTCGAGGTATTCGACCACGTTTGGGTGGTCCCATGCGGCGATGCGGAGTTCGGCGGCGAGGAGAACTACCTGCTCATCGCCAGCGACGGCGACTACGCTTTTGCCGAAGCCGTGCCCTTCGACGCTGACTTCCTCGGCACCGTCCTTCACGACAAATAAGTCTCCCCGTCCCAAAAAGACTGGTCTTAGGCGTGGTCGCGCCAGCCGAGAACGCGCTGCTTCATGCCCTCTATGTCGAGCACGCCTTCGGCAAAGCCCTTGCGCACGAGCTCTTCGGGAACGAACTCATCGTAACGATCAAAGTAAGGCACCTCGCCGGGATAGACGAGCTCGATGGGATCGAAGTCCTTCTCGGCCTCGGCGGCGAGCACCTCAAAGAACGTCTCCTCGTCGGCCTTCATTTTAAACTGCATAAAGTACGGGCGTGACGGGTCGAGTCCGCGAAGGCCCAACTCAGCGGCGCATTTGATTTTAAGCATGCGCTCGAGTGCTAGGAAGGCGTAGCTGCCCAACCAGGGGAAGAGCACCCAGGTGTCGCCACCCAGGTTGATGAGCGGCTTAGTTCCCGCGCCCGAAATCTCGGCGGTATGACGAGCCTGCGCCAAGCGAGCCCGTGCGTTACCCATGAGGTACGGATATGTCGCGTGCTCGTTGAGAGCCTTGCGCATGCGCTCGAGTACGTGTGTATTGATGTCACCGGGGCAGTCGCCAAAGTATGCCGGCACACGGCCTTTGACCTGCGTGGCAAAGACGGTGTGGCGCTTCCAGTTCACTTCTTCGACAATCCAGCAGTGTCCTGCGATGGCAATGCGCTCACCGGGCGGCGGCGGATTGACGATCGTACCCAGCTCGGCCGACTCGCTGCGAACGGTGAACTCCTCGTTTTCCTGGAACACGGCGTAGAACTTAAAGTTGTTGATGATGCGCTCGCCCGCGAGGCCCACGATAAGCCCGCCGCCTTCGGTGACCTGGATGTGGTCAATTTTAATGAGGTGGCGCAGCAGCACGCGATAGTCATCGGCCGAGACACGGTGGAAATAGCTGAGCGTGAGCACGCGCTGGGCAAGTTCGGCCGGCGTGAGCTCGCCGGTGCTGGCGAGGGTCGACATAGTCTGGTGATAGAGCAGGCTGTAGGGGAGTCGATCGAGCTCGGGCGGCTCGACCCACTTTTCCTCGCGATAGAGTTGTACGAGCGCGATACCCTGCAGGAGCTTCCAGGGAATGGTTTCGGGCATCATCGTGCGCGGCTCGGGTTCTTCCTCGCGCATGACAAACCACATCTCGGGCGGAAGATCGCGGCGTCCCGTGCGGCCCATTCGCTGCAAAAAGGAGCTGACGGTAAATGGCGCATCGATCTGAAACGCACGCTCCAGGCGGCCGATATCGATACCGAGCTCCAGCGTAGAGGTGGTGACGGTCGTTTGTGCCTGTTCCTCGTCGCGCATGAGCTCTTCTGCCGTCTCGCGTAGCGATGCCGAAAGATTGCCATGGTGGATGAGAAAGCGGTCGGGCTCGTGTCGGCTCTCGCAGTAGCTGCGCAGCATGGAGCACACGGCCTCTGCCTCCTCGCGCGAGTTGGCAAAGACCAGGCACTTGCGGCCGCGCGTATGCTCAAAGATATAGCCCATACCGGGGTCGGCGTTGTCGGGCGCCGTGTCGGTGGGGTTGAGAAGCGCCTGCTCGGTCGCTCGTGGGATGTCAACTTCGCCCTCGGGGGCCGAGGAAGTGCGACGGTCTTTGGGAGCGGCCTTGCCCCGCGCCTGCTCGCGACGTTGACGGCGTTCCTCCTGTGTAAGCTGTCCGCTGTGGCGCACGTCTTGGGCGCCGGCCGGCAGCGCCGCGGGCTCTGCCGTCTCAATACGCTCGCAAGTAAGCACCTCGGCTTCTTGTGGACCTGTGCCTACAAATCCTCGTTGCTGAGCCTGGGGGCCCGAGTTGTAGAAGTGCTCCATGGAGATGCGCCACACGCGGCGCGGTTCCTCAAAGCGGGGGATGATGCAATCGCGTCCTGTTCCCTGTGAGAGAAAGGCGCCCGTGCGCTCGGGGTCGCCGATGGTAGCGGAAAGGCCGATGCGTCGAGGCTGTACGCCCGCCATGCGCGAGAGGCGCTCGATAAGACAGAGCGTCTGCCCGCCGCGGTCGCCGCGCATGAGCGAGTGGACCTCATCGATGACGACGTAGCGCAGGTCGCAGAACATGTGCGGGATCGCCATGTGCTTATGGATCAGGAGCGCCTCGAGCGACTCGGGCGTAATCTGCAAGATACCGCTCGGTTTTTTGATGAGCTTAGCCTTGTGCGACTGCGAGACATCGCCATGCCAGTGCCAGACAGGGATATTGGCTTCTTCGCACAGGTCATTGAGGCGGACGAACTGATCATTGATGAGTGCCTTGAGGGGGCCAATGTAGAGGGCGCCCACGCTCGCGGGCGGGTTCTCCCAAAACTCGGTCAGGATGGGAAAGAAGGCCGCTTCGGTTTTGCCGGAAGCTGTGGATGCCGTCAGGAGCACATTGTCTTGTGTGTTAAAGATGGCATCTGCCGCCGCAACCTGAATGGAGCGCAGGCTCTCCCAATCGTGGGAGTAGATGAAGTCTTGGATAAACGGGGCGTAGCGGTCAAAGGCGTTCACGAGGCCTCCTTTCAAAAGCGAATCTCTCAACGCGGCGGGCAGTGGCTTGCTGCATTACTGCTTCAACGTTTGCCCAGATAGAACCTGCCAAAATAAACCTGTCCCTTTTTGGCAGGTTAGATGGTGAATTCGGCGAAGTTACGGTCGCCGCCTGCGATATCGGTGTCGCCTGTTGCGGCTGCCGGCGCCAGCGCGTCGCCGCCGACGCTTTGCAGCAGCTCGGCCACGTTGGCGTCGGGGTTTTGGCATAGGATGTCGAGCAGCTCGATAAAGTCACGAATGACTTCACGCGGCGTCAGGTGCGTGTCGGCTCCCACGCGACCGAATTCGATCTTGAGGAAGTCCACCAAGTCGTTCTCGGTAAGCGTGGGCGTCCAGCCAAAGTAGCCGGCATGGATCTGCATGAGCTTTTCGATGAGCACCAGCAGCTCCTCGTAGGTGAGCGGCTGCAGGCGAATAATGGGCGCGAGCATGTCTTTGAGATCATCGCGCGCAAAACGGCCCTGAGCGAGACGACTCCGAAGGGCCTCGTAGGAAAAGACGCCGCGGCGGCGGTCCTCGATAGAGGTCGGCGTGCCACCCATGATTACGCCCAGGTACTGCGCCTTGCCCTGGAGCGTGTCGTTGTACATGGTCAGGATCTTCTCGTAGTTATATTGGCGCGTAATCGCGTTGGGAATCTTGTATAGATTCACGAGCTCGTCGATGAGCACCAGCATGCCCTTGTAGCCGCTGCAGACCAAAAAGCGCGCAATGAGCTTAACGTAGTCGTACCAGTCGTCATCGCTGATGATGGTCGAGGAGCCCAACTCGGCGCGTGCCTCACTCTTGGTGCGGTACTCGCCGCGAATCCATTTGGTCACGCGACTCATAGCTTCTTCGTCACCCTCCGAGACAGCCGTGCGATAACGGCGGAGCATGCGGGCGAAGTCGAAGCCGTGGACCATCTCCTCGAGCGGGGCCAGTTGGGCATTAACGACCGACTCGTCGACGTCGGCAAACGAGGCGACCCAGCGATCCAAAATAAGGTTGAGCGCACCGCCCTCGGGGCGCGTCTTGGTCGATATATTGCGGATGAGCTCGCGGTAGGTGGCGAGGCCCTGTCCCTGACCGCCCTGCAGACGGCGCTCGGGCGACAGGTCGGCATCGGCGACCACAAAGCCCTCGCCCATGGCATGCGTTCGGATGGTCTGAAGCAAGAAGCTCTTGCCGGCGCCGTAGCGACCGACCAGAAAGCGGAAGCTCGCGCCACCGTCGGCGATGAGACTCAAATCGGTGAGCAGGGCGCGAATCTCGACCTCGCGACCCACGGTGATATAGGGAAGGCCGATGCGCGGGACCACGCCGCCCTTGAGCGAGTTAAGGATAACGGCGGCGACGCGTTTGGGTACACGGGGCGCTGCGGATGCGGTATCACTCATGGTCTAGGTATCCTCTCACGTCTGCTTTGTAGTCCTCGATAATCTGCGGCCCTGCCGCGCTAAATTCAATTACGGTGTCACTCACCAGGTCAAAGAGCGCCTCGTTGATGCTATCGACGAGCATGTCCTCGCTCTGTCCCGAGTGCGCCACTGCCGATGTCGCTTGCGCTGCGTTTTGCTCGAGCAGTGCGCGAAGGAAGGCATCTGCGGCGGGCGCGAGTTTGTTCGCGGCTTCGGCGGGCGCGGGCGTTACGGGCGCGGGTACAGACACGAGGAGCGGTGCCACGACGCCAAACTCTTCGGTGGAGACAGTCGGCTCGTCGGGTTCGTCTTGCTGTATGGCCATCTCGCCAGGTTCGGCAGCCATGTCGGGCGCAGACTCGGTGTCCGGTCGCTCGATAAGCGTCGCCTCGACTTCCACAGGCGCGCTGTCCTCGCGTTCCTCGTCGATCAAAAGCGCTTCGCGCGTTTGCGCAGCGGCGCTCCGAATGTGCCCCAGCTGACTCAGATCGATATCGATCTTGACGGGCTGGTGTGCGGCGTCCCACGAAAGCCATGCCACAATCTCGTCATCGATAATCTTGGCCAGATATTTGGGGACCTTTTCTTCCTTAAGGGGATAGGCGGGGTCCAGCGCCAGGCGCAGGCGTTGGTCGCAGGCGCGCATCATTTCACCGAGCTTGCTGCTCTTTTGCCTACTACCGTGGATACGCATGCATTCCCAAAAGCCGTTTTGGCAACGGTAGATATGGATAGGATCCAGGCGGTATTCGCAGTCCTCGTGGCGCTCGGGCGCAAAGAATACGGCCGAGGCAAACATGGTGTAGGGCATGGCCGTCTCCTCCCCAAATAAACTCGCCACGATGCCGGTCTTTCGGTGCGTGTCATAGTAGCGCGCCATGCGGACATACACGGCGCATGCCACGTGGCGCAGATCGCGGTGGTGGCTGCGGTCAAGCCGCGAGTTACTTAGGTTGTACGTGGAGAGGGCGTTGATGGCGGCCATGAGTCGCTCCTCGCGCACCTCATCGGGCGGAAGGGGGAGCGTGGGCTCGGAGGTTTTGTGACGCTTGGGGGTCTGGCCGGACGGCGCCGATGCTGGTACAAGGTCTCGTGCCGCGCGCCGCAGCTCGATAAGGGCGTTATCGAACATGACGGTTTTAGAATCACGAAGCAGCTTGGGGTCAAGCCCGTGGAACACGGCGTAGTCCTGCAACCACACGCGTGCAAACCGGTCGATGCCGGGCTCGAAGGCGCGGTAGGCATCCCAAAAGGCCTTGATCTTGTTAAAACCATCGAGCGGGTCATCTACGCCAATGCCGCAAATCAGCTCATAGAGATACAGAAAGGCAAAGGACGTAGACGTTTCCTCGACGGTTCCGCGACGCACTTGGGCACGCCAGGTAAAGTAGCCGCGCAACTGTCGATCGCTCATGGCATTGTAGGTGGGAAAGTACGACTTAAAGGTGCCGTTGTAGGGGCAGTCGTCCTCAAAGTCGGCCATCAGCAGGCCTTGGCGGTAGAAAAGCTCGGCTTCCGAAAGCCAGCGACCCGCGCCGCCTTTGGGGTCATCCTGCCAGCGCGATATCTCGCGCATCTTGCGGTATTGGTCGGGAAGGAAGTTCTGCATCTGACGACCGGTTTTGAGAATCGGCTCGTCTGCGTAGACTTCATGCGAGAAGCGGGCAGACTGATGGGTCCGGGCCTCGGCCATAATGCGCTCGATGAGCATCTTGATGTCCTGGTCGGCCACCGCTTCTCCTCTCCTAACGCAGCTTCGGTGACCTCATATCATAGCACAGCATCAAACAGGTGTTCGAGATACTGCTGCGTAGATAGATTTAGAACAGGAGGGCGTAGATGACGGCGATGACGACGGAGGGGAGCATATTGGCCGTGCGGAAGGTCTGAGGACGGATGAGGTTGACGCCGACGCAGAAGATGAGCATGGAGCCTACGAGCGAAAGGCTGTCGAGGGCTGCCGCGGTCATGATGGGGGAGAGTGCGCCGGCAAACAGCGTGATCGTCCCCTGGAACACGGCGACGGGCAGGGCGGAGAAAATGCAGCCGCGGCCAAGCGACGCCGTCATGGTACAGACGATGATGCAGTCCAATGCGCCTTTCAGGGCAAGCGTTGACCAGTCACCGAGCAGACCGTCCTGGATCGATCCCACAATGGCCATGGCGCCGATACACACGGTGAGTGAAGTCGAGACAAAAGCGTTGGTGAACTCGTTATCGCCCTCGCTGCCGGTTTTGCGCTTGAGCCATTCGCCAAGGCTCTCGATGGCGGCCTCCAAGTTGATGGCCTCGCCGATGAGCGAGCCGAGGGCGAACGAGACAATGAGCATGGTGGTACCGGTGGTCGTCAGCGCCTTTCCATCGATAAGGAGCATCTTTTGCATGGTGCCGCCAAGGCCGATAAACAGGACGCACAGCCCCGATGCTTTCATGAGCGTGTCTTGGATGCGCGGTGTAATGAAGCGACCGCCCGCTAATCCCAAAAGACCGCCCGCAACTAAAAGCACAACGTTGATGATTGTTCCCAAGCCCGGCATGAGCCCTCCCGTATTGATGCCAACGTGGCAATCGTAGCAGAACGAAATGCGAGGCACATCGCAACCCATCTAATACGTTATATAAGTGGTATTAGGAATGATGCGCAGCATTTAAGCCTCAGGTGGTTGTCGGGACATAGGGATAGTATTCAAAGCGCAGTGTCATAAGCCGCTGCGGGGATTCAATAGCCGCGGCGATGATATTGGCATCGCGGGCACGATCAAACCCTTCGAGTTCGATCTGGTACGAGACGTCTTGCATAATGTCCAGACGTCGCCAGGCTAGAAGTGTGTCGCCATCGAATTCCAAGGTCTTGCCTCCGTCTGGAGCAACGGCGTATAGACACAGCTTGGCGGTGGTTGCAGGGTCGACAACCGTGACCTTTTTAATTTCGTTTCTAGTATTCTTGGCGCCCAACAAGGTGAGCAGTGTTGGGGCCACGACCTCGCCCGATGGCAAAAAGACGACCTCGATGGATTCAGGAAATGCGATGATGGCCGACTTACGGACGGGCTGATTGGCGGCGGCAACTTCGATGTTCGCAGCGTCGATGATCTCTGTGTGGTCGAGCGCGGCAAGCACGCAGCAGTTACCTTCATCGATCTCTTGAGGATCAGCAAGCCCCAGACTGTCCGCGAGCTCGGTATCGTTTGGATTGGTAGCGGGCTCATTCGGTGCTTCGAAAGAAGCTGGGACGCTGTTTGTCGGCGACGGCGTGTCGCCCGCACCTGCTTCGTTGTCCGCGCTCTCTTCTTGTATGGTTGCGTTGATGGGTTCGTCGTTTGAGGGGAGCGTCTTGGCGTCAAGCGCGGAGGGAAGAATTCCGATGGCTCCGGATCCGTTCCACTCCATTTCGAGAAGCGCCGGGTCGGCAAGAATGCGTTGCCTGCTTTGCGCGTGGGCATCGATTTCAATAGGGCCTGCCTCTATCCCTCGTGTAAGGCTGAGTGATCCGGCTGGCTTCTCGAAATGAGCGTCTGTGTCTTTGGCGCTGACGGCGTAGAACAGCAGGGACGCTTCTCCCGCCGCGATGGCATCGGTGTCGGCTTTGGTCAGCCGCAACGATGCCGTGAATGAGAGGGTGGGCTGCGTGTCGTCTGCATTCGCGGCGGCGCAGCCCAGACATATACCGCCTCCTTTCTCGAAAAACGCACCGTCGAAGGCGACCTTCGCTCCGTTCGCCGAGTCATCGACCGAAGCGATGTCGATGCGCAGCTCTAAATTGCATGGATCGCCATCTGCGTCGAGCACAACCGAGCGCCACGTGCAGACGGCGTACCCCGTCTGGGAGCCGTTTGCCTTGTTCGAACGATTGATATCCACGACTATCGAACCGTCCGTATTACGACGAAGGCATCCTGAGGTTGAGATTGCAGCCTGTGCGATTGAAAAACGCTTGCACGCAATGGCGCTCGACGGATTTGATGCGGAGCTTAGGGCTGCTGGTAAGGAGTCTGCCATGACGGGAGTCGCCCAAGCGGCGACAGGCGTTCCGGTTGCGAGCGCGCCGCAGAGTGCGACGACGGGCAAAAGGTTCTTCGATGCCATGGGGTCTCCTTAGCTAATTTAGTGCGGCCTGTCCGTGTTTTGTTTCTGGCTGCGTTTGATGTGCAGGCCGAGGCCGGCGGTTCCCGCGCCTGCTGCTGTGGCGCCTGCTGCCAAGAGCCATCGTCTGTCGCCTGTCTGCGCCAACGGTTCCTCGCGGTCGCGGCGGTCGAGCTCCGAGAGGTCGACCGTCACTTGTGTGGCGGCCTGCGCCTGTTCTTGCTGGGCAAAGGCCATGGCTGGCCCAAACGCTAGGATGCTGACGGCGGCGGCCAGGGCGACGGCCTTATGCCGTGTGCGCACCGGGCTCGACCGTCCAGGTGATCGTTGCAACCTGATCGCCTTCGCCGGTTACGTGGAAGATGTCGCGCGTGACGCGGGCGACGTTTCCGCTTGTCTTGAGCTTAATTTTGTCCGTGCCGCCGGCAATGCCCTGGTAGCCCATGTCGAAGGCTGCATTCTTGGAAAGATCGAGGCCCGTCCCCTGCATTGCGGCGCTGGCGTTCTGGAGTGCGCCGTCGGGGCCGACCTTAAAGTCGATGGAGTTCTGTGCGGTTCCGGCTTTGGCGTCGGCAGCAATGGTCCAGGTGTTCATGGCGTCGATCTTCATGTTGGTGACATGGATGCCGTAGGCCGAATGATTGTCGATGGTGGTCGCGTCTTCTGAGGGGCCCTGAAGCGTGCCGTCGGCCTTGGCGACGAAGGGAATAACCGTCGGAACTTTGAACTCAACGTTGTCGATCTCGGTCCTGACCATTACTTTCGTGGTTCCAACGCGCCCGGCTGCCATAGCTGGCGTCGGGGCGGCGCCCATTGCGAGCGCGAGCGCGAGCCCTGCGCCCACGACGAGCGCTCTGGCTCCGTTCATGTTCCTAGTGATGTCCATGGTCGTTCCTTTCTAATATGAGCAGGACATTGTCAAGAGGCAAAATCGGGCCTGGCCCCAACGATATG
>CAJMAZ010000034.1:0-24519 GCA_905211535.1 uncultured Collinsella sp.
GTTGGGGCCAGGCCCGATTTTGCCTCTTGACAATGTCCTGCTCATATTAAAAGGGCCGGGGGCAGCGCGCCGTGTGACGTGCCGCCCCCGGCTGAGAAATGGGGACAGGTTGTGTGAGCGGGGCAATCCCGCTAGTCGCAAGCCGCTAGTCCAGACGACGGGTCTGCGCCACGTGCTTATACCAGTAGGCGCTTGCCTTGGGCGTGCGCTTCTGGGTCTCAAAGTCAACGTAGAAGAAGCCATAGCGCTTGTTGTAGCCATTGGTCCAGGAGAACTGGTCCTGCAGGCTCCACAGGAAGTAGCCGCCCACGTTGACGCCCACCTCCATGGCCTTGAGCAGCCAGCGCAGGTGCTGCTCGATGTAGTCGATGCGCGGTTGGTCGTCCACAAAGCCGTCTTTGTAGGGGTCTTTGTAGCCCATGCCGTTTTCGGTAATGAAGATCTGCTTGTAGTTGGGGTAGCGCTGCTTAATGTAGACGAGCAGGTCGAACAGGCCCTCGGGATAGATAATCCAGTCCCAGTCGGTGGTGGGGATGCCGGGCTTGTTCACGTGCTCGCCAATGCCCTTGACGCGCCAGCGGCCGGTGCCCTTCTCGCCCGTACCGTTGTGGTGCAGGTCGTTCTCGCCGTCGTAAGCCTTGAGGAAGCGGCACTGGTAGTTGTTGACACCCAGGTAGTCGTTGTAGAGCGCGGCCTCGCGCATAATCTCGAGGTCCTCGTCCAGGATCTCGATGGTGCCGCCCGAGACGGCAGCCAGGCGGTTGGCGCACTCGAGGGTGTCGGGAGCATAGTCGCCGCGGAAGGTGGCGTCGAGCAAGAACTGGTTCTGCAGCACGTGCTCGTTGTTGGCGGCCTTGATGTCGGCGGGGTCGTTCTCGTTGAGCGGATACTTGAACTCCAACGACTGGATGACGCCGATTTTGCCCTTAAAGCCGCCGTTGTGGAAGGCCAGCACAGCCTTGGCGTGGGCGAGCATCATGTTGTGCTCGCACTGGAAGGCCTCGGCAAGATGCGCCTTGACGCCGCCGGGGAAGGTGCCCTCGATGTAGGTGTTGGAGGCGTCGGCCCAGATCTCGTTAAAGGTGAACCAGTAGGTCACCTGGTCGGCGTACTCCCTAAAGCAGAAGGTGGCAAAGTCCACAAAGGCATCGATGGTCTCGCGGTTGAGGAAGTCGCCCTTCTCAAAGAGGGCAAGCGGCGTATCGAAGTGATGCAGCGTGACAAACGGCTCAACGTGGTGCTTATGGCACTCGGCGAAGAGATCGTGATAGAACTGGACACCCTCGGGGTTGATTTCGCCGGTACCGTTGGGGAAGATGCGGCTCCAGGCGATGGAGAGGCGAATGCCGTTGATGCCAAACTCCTCGCACAGCTCCAAATCGACGGGGTACTGGTTGTAGAAGTCGGAAGCGGGATCGGGGGAGAAGCGGCCCTGGGCCTCTAGGAAGTCGTCCCAGGCAACCTTGCCCTTACCGTGAGTGCGGGTCTCGCCCTCTACCTGGTAGGCAGCAGTGGCGCCGCCAAAGACAAAGTCCTCGGGAAACTGCGCAGGCGGGTTGGTGACGCTAGCAGGGTTAACGGACATGATGAAATATCCAATCGTCTAAATTGAAGGGCCAACCGGCTGTTGATGGTCGGCTGGCCCGGGGCGTTACTTACTTCGAGAGTTGCTCGGAGACGAAGGCGAGAGACTTATCGCCGTTCTGGGAGAGCTCGATGTACTGCTTGCCACGGCAGGCGACGCACTTGTTGCCCACGCGCTCGCAGTCTTTCTGCAGGTCGGCCAAGTAGCTGGCAGCCTGCGGGGCCAGGACGACCAGGTCAAAGTCGGGGAGCATATCGACATGGTTGCCATAGGCCTCGGCAGCGGTCTCAAGATTGATGCCGCGCTCCTTGGCAGCCTTGGCCAGCGCGTTGGCGAGCAGGCCCGAGGTTCCGCCGCCCTGGCAGAGCACGAGCACGCGCTTGCCGTTGAGGTCGCTGGCGACCGTTGCCTCGGCAGCGGGTGCTGCAGAAGCGGCGGGGGCGTCGGCCTTCACGGCCTCGGCAGCAGCGCCGGCGGCAACGCTCTTGGCATCGGCCTTGCCCTGGAAGGCGTCGTTAAGCTTAGCGGCCTTCTCGGCGTTCTTGGCGGCGAGCTCCTCCTGGGAGATTTCGGCCTCCTCGGCACACTTCTGGGCGTCATAGGCACGGAAGAACGGGTAGTACAGCGCGAAGTCGACGACCAGGATGATGGCGAGCATCACAAAGGCGAGCGGCTGGAAGCCCAGGCCCATGATGGTGCCGATGGGGCCGGGGACGGTCCAGGGCAGGGTGTACATAAAGCCGTTCATGCCCAAAAAGTCGATAAAGATCTTGAGGATCCAGATGTTGGCGATTGGGGCAAAGACAAACGGGACAAAGAAGACGGGGTTGAGCACGATGGGCGCGGCGAACAGCAGCGGCTCGTTGACGGCAAAGCACACGGGAACGATAGCGGCCTTGCCGACGGCGCGCATCTCCTGAGACTTTGCCAGGAAGCAGAACATAAAGACCAGGACGAGCGTGGCGCCGGTGCCGCCCATGCAGACGACGAAGTACTGAGCGCCCTGGGTCAGGACAGCGGAAGCGTGCTGGCCGGCCTGGAACGCAGCCAGGTTGTCGGTCATGTTGGCAACGAGAGCGGCGGCGATGGCGGGCTCGACGATCGAAGGGCCGTGGACGCCGACGAACCAGAAGAGGCTCATGGCGCCGTAAATCACAGCAAGGCCGATGTAGCCGTCGGCAGCGGTGAACAGGGGCTGGAACACCTGGATGACGCCCTGGGCAAAGCAGAAGCCAAAGGCAGCGCGGAAGACGATGTCAAAGACCCAGAAGACGGTGATGCAGACGGAGAAGGGGATGATGTCCTTAAAGGTCTGCGAGATGTTGGGCGGAACCTGCTCGGGCATCTTGACGGTGATGTTGCGCTTAATGAAGAACTTGTAGATGATGCCGGTCACAAACGCAGCGATGAAGGCGGTCAGCAGGCCCTTGGAACCAAGGTAGGTGGTGTTGAAGCCACTGGCGGCGTCCGTGGCGATCGTGTCGCTCGAAAGGAGCAAGAAGCCGATGATGGCCGCGCACATGCACGAGATAAAGTTGATCTGGTTGTTCTTGGGCAGGTCGCGGTTCTGAGCGTCGGCGAAGTGCTTGGCCGTGGTGGCGGCGCAGGCGATGGCCAGGATGCCCATGGAGTAGTTGTAGCACTTCCACAGGGCGTTGTTGATGTCATCGGGCCAGTAGAAACCCCAGATGTTGGGGACCGAGGCTACCAGGCAGAAGATGGACGAGAAGATGATGATGGGGATGACGGAGATAAAACCGTCGCGGATCGCCTTGAGGTACTTGTTGCGGGCGATTGCGTTGAAAAAGGGCTGGCCCTTTTCGATAGTGGCGATGAGTTGCTCCATGCAAAGCTCCTAAGAGTCGGTGGGTTAGCAACGATGGTAGCTTTTGACGTTTGCTTGCCAAAATGTTGACGTTGCCATTTTGCGACACAAAAAAGACGCGAACCGGTGGTTCCTGTGCCTGCGAACCGTCGATTCCTTGCGCGTAAACGTTTGAGCCGCCCGGTGGCTCTGTGTTTGCACAATGGCAACGTTAACATTTGGACAACATAAGCCGTTCGTGGAAGCGGGATTGTCGGTGAACGGTAGGTTTTGGGTGGTGAGCGTATGGCGGAGGAGGCGTTAGATATACTTGAAAATGTCCAAAATAGCTGCGTAGGGTGCCATCAATGGCATCGTTGACATAGAAAGACCGACCTATGGCCGCTGTTAAAAAATCGATATCCGTCAAAGACGTGGCGCGTCTCGCGGGCGTCTCGGAGCAGACGGTCTCGCGCACCGTGCACGATTCGCCCAGCGTGCGCCCCGAGACCAAGGAGCGCGTGCGCGCCGCCATGCGCGAGCTTGGCTATCGCCCAAACTTTGCCGGCCGTTCGCTGCGTCGCGGTAAGTTTAAGACCGTCGGCGTCGCCATGTTCAACATTACCGGCACCGGCAACCTCGACCGTATGGAGGGCTTTGCCGCCGCGGCCGACAAACATGGCTATGCCATCACCCTCACTAAAGTAGACGGGCATCCGTATACCCTCGAGGGCGCATCGTCGCGCATGAGCGCACTGCCGGTGGACGGTATGGTTGTGATCATGAATCGCATGCCGGCGGACTTTGGCACTTTTGAGCCGCTGCCCGGCATGCAGACGGTGCTCGTTACGATGTTGGAGCACCCGCTCTGTTCTACGGTCGATAACGACCAGTTCGATTGCTCGCGCCAGGTGGTCGAGTACTTGCTGGGGCGGGGGCACAAAACCGTGCACTTTATCTCGTGTCCCGAGCGCTCGCTTTCGGGCATGCGACGCGAGGAAGGCTGGCGCGAGACATTGCGCGCGCATGGCATTGAGCCACCGCAGCTCGTGCGCGGTGACTGGACGGCGCAGAGTGGATATGCTGCCGGCCAGGTGCTTGCGGATGATCCGACCTGCACGGCCATTTATGCCTCCAACGACGCCATGGCCTACGGCTGCATCCGCGGGCTGGAGTCGCGCGGGAAGTGCGTGCCCCAGGACGTGAGCGTGGTGGGTGTTGACGATAGTCTGGGCGATATCGTGCCCGATCGTCGCCTGACCACGGTGCGCTTTGACAACAAGCGCGTCGGCATGTGGGCGGTCGACAAGATTGCCGGCGCCGAGGGCGTTGAACCCGGTGTGGAGCACATGCTGTTTCCGGGCGTGCTCGTCGAGGGCGATACGGTACGCGATTGGCGCTAGGGCGCGAGTCTGTTTGGGTTGCCGCTAATTGTGTTCGATATTGTTCAGATTGGTTTAAAAACCGTTCACGGGCGAAAAGTGACCGTTCATAGCTCGAAATTACGTTTTGAGCTGTTCTATTTTGTTTGAATGTTATTGTTTCTGTCATACACAACGCAGCGCGTATGCCCGGACGCGATGCTCTCCATTGGTTCATATGTGAAAGGAACGCAACATGGCAACCAAAGAAGAAATCTCGATGGTTGGATTCGAGATTGTCGCATACGCAGGTGACGCCCAGACCGATCTGCTTGCAGCGCTCGATGCTGCTCGCGAGGGTGACTTTGAGAAGGCCGAGCAGCTGCACAAGGATGCCAGCGATGCGCTCATCGGTGCCCACGACACGCAGACCAAGCTGCTTTCGCAGGAGGCCGGCGGTGGCGAGATGGAGATGACCTTCATCATGGCTCACGCTCAGGACACTCTCATGACCACTATGATCCTGGAGAAGCAGACCCGCTTTACCATCGATGCCTACAAGCGCATCGCTGCGCTCGAGGCCAAGCTCGCCTAACGAGCCCGCACAACCAAGTTCCCTTCCAAAAGCCCTGCCGCTACCCGCGACAGGGCTTTTTCTGTTCTCCTCCAAGTTGCGGTGAAATAGGGACTGAATAGGGGCTGGCGGGCGCAAAACAATCCCTATTCCACCGCAACTCATCCCGAGATAGTCATTGGGGACAGTCTTGGTGCGCTCCGTTGGTCCTCCCGTTCGATTTTTGCTCGGTGGGTATACTTTCTTTCGCATTAAACGCCGGAATGAGGAGGTATCCAAATGCCGGATAACGGGTCAATACAAAAAAGAGACGCGCACGAGATGGCTCATGGGCGTCCTGTCCAGATAACCGAGCACACGACGGCAACCGAGCTGCAGCCCAGCCTGTCCGATGTCGTGTGCGCAAACAAAAAGCTGCAGATTGGCTTTATCGTTGCGCTCGTGGTACTGGCGCTGCTGTCGGGCTTTGTAGCTCGTCCGCATTTCGCCGATACCAAAACATGGGACTCCACCATCGAGGTTATCGACCAAAAGAAGGGCAACGTTTTGGCGCTCACGACCTCGTGCGTTGCCCTATCTGCGGGTATTACCGCGCTGCCGGGTGATACGGGAACGCCGGTTGCCGAGCAGCTCGCGCAGCTTTCAGGCAACCTTGGTATCGTGCTTGCCGTGCTATACCTAGAGAAATATTTGCTTACGATTTTGTGGTCGGTTGGCCTGGGCATCCTGATCCCGTTTGCGCTGGTGCTCTTTGCGATCTCACTTGGCATTCACGGACGCTGGAGCACGAGCACAGTCATTCGCCGCGTGGCAACGCGTGTGCTGGTGGTCGCCATAATTGGCATGGTGTTGGTGCCCGCAAGCGTATGGGTGTCGCAGAAGGTCGATGAAACGTATCGCGTAAGTATTGAGCAAGCTCAGCAAAAGGCTGCGGATGCGGGAGATAGCGACAGCTCCAAAGCAAGCAAGAAAAAGACCGAGTCCACAGAGTCCAAGAATGTGCTTGAGCAGCTTGCCGACGGCGCCTCGGGTCTTGTCACGTCGGTGACCAGCGGCGCCAAGCAGATGACCGATGAGATTGTGCAACAGGTGACCGATCTGATCGAAGGCGTCATCGTGATGATCGTGACCTCGTGTGTTATCCCATTGCTGGTGCTCGCGGCGTTTCTGTGGCTGGGACACACGCTGTTGGGGATCGATATTTCCGGTCCAGCGAGCTATTTGACGGGCCGCTTTCTGAGTACTCCGTCCAAGCACACCAAAAAGGTGGGCAGGCCGAGTAACTAAAACAGCTGTATACACCGGGGCATACCGCCGAAGGGCGGCCGAGACACGTTCTCGGCCGCCCTTTTGTTTGTTGAGCACATGGTCGCTACGTTCGCGCCGGGCCCAAACGGTCGCCAATCATCCGCGAACGGTATTTGTTCAAAAAAGAACAAAGACAAACAAATTATTGTTGCAGTCTCTGTTCGAATATGTTCAAATAAACATGAACAGTGAAGAACCGCACATTCAGATGCCCGGACCTGAACGCGATTCAACACTTCCAAACAGAAACTGCGCACCTGCGTATCTCTCAAGGAGGATGTCATGAGGGTTGTAATCGCTTCCGATGCCGACGGTATGTCGATGAAGGAGTCCATCAAGGAGATGCTCATCGCCGACGGTCACGAGGTCGTCGACTATTCCGAGACCCCTGCCGCGGACTTTGTCGATTCCGCCACCGCCGTTGCCAAGGACCTGCTGGAGCACAAGGACTCCCAGGGATTTGCATTCGATAAGTACGGCGTCGGCTCCTATATGGCCGCCGTCAAGATCAAGGGCATGGTCGTCGCCAACATTTCCGACGAGCGTTCCGCCTACATGACCCGCGAGCACAACGGCTCGCGTATGGTCACCATGGGCCCGGGCGTTGTGGGCACCGAGGTCGCCAAGAAGATCGCCCGCGAGTTCCTGCGTGCCCAGTACGCCGGCGGCCGTCACCAGATCCGTGTCGACATGCTCAACAAGATGGCCTAACGAGAGCCACCGAGAACTCGAACTTCTACCTCAACTTGTGAATTCAGACGAAAGGACGTTCTGATGAAGAAGACCATCGCAATCGGTTGCGACCATATCGTTACGGACGAGAAGATCTATCTGGCCGACCGCCTGGAGCAGGCTGGCTACAAGGTGCTTGACTGCGGCACCTACAGCCACACCCGTACGCACTATCCCATCTACGGTAAGGCCGTGGGCGAGGCTGTTGCCAGCGGCAAGGCCGACTTTGGCGTGGCCCTGTGCGGCACCGGCATCGGCATCACCAACGCCGTCAACAAGGTTCCCGGCGCCCGCTGCGCCCTGGTTCGCGACATGACCTCTGCCCTGTATGCCCGTCGCGAGCTCAACGCCAACATCGTGGGCTTTGGCGGCAAGATCACCGGCGAGTTCCTGATGGCTGATATCATGCTTGCCTTCCTGGAGGAGCCCTACGAGAAGACTCCCGAGCACGACGCCCTGATCGCCAAGATCGACGCCTGCAATAAGGCCGACGCCGAGGCTCAGGCTGACCCGCACTTCTTTGACGAGTTCCTCGAGAAGTGGGACCGCGGCGAATACCATGACTAGTGGGTATCCGGCGTAATTAACTAGTCCGTTGACGGCTCGCGTTTCTGTGAGGGGGCGCGGGCCGGTTTTCTAAACAGGAGTTCAATATGATTCTGACCGTTACCATGAACCCGTCGATTGATACGCGCTATCAGCTCGACAAGCTGGTCATCGACGATGTTAACCGCGTGACGCCCGAAAAGACCGCTGGCGGCAAGGGCCTCAACGTGAGCCGCGTGCTGCTGCAGCTGGGCGACGACGTGCTTGCGACCGGCCTGCTTGGCGGTCACATGGGCGCCTATATGGCCGAGCTCATGGATGCCGATGGCGTCAAGAACGACTTTGTGCCCATTGCCGGCGAGACGCGCATCTGCCTGAATATCCTGCACGAGGGTAATCAGACCGAGCTGTTAGAGAGCGGCCCGCAGATCGCCCCGGCCGAGCTCGAGGCCTTTACGGCTAAGTTTGCCGAGCTTGCAGCGAAGGCGGACGTTGTGACGCTTTCGGGCTCGCTGCCGCGTGGCGTCGATGCCGGCTACTATGCCGAGCTCGTCAAGATCGCCGAGGAGGCGGGCGCCAAGGTGCTGCTCGACACCTCGGGTGCATCGCTGGAGGCCGCGCTGGAGTCCGACGCTAAGCCCGAGCTCGTAAAGCCCAATCTGACCGAGATTAACGGCCTGCTGGGTACGTCCTTTACGACCGATGATGTCGATGCCCTGCGCGAGGCGCTTGCCGCCGATGGCCGCTTTGCCGGTATTCCCTGGGTTGTCGTTTCGATGGGCGCTGCCGGGTCGGTGGGCTTTCACGAGGGACGCGCGTTCCGCGCCAAGACGCCCGCGATTGCGGCTGTGAACGCGACGGGTTCCGGTGACTCGACCATCGCCGGCTTTGCGCATGCCATTGCTGCTGGTGCCGACGATGTCACGGTGCTCAAGACCGCCAATGCCTGTGGCAAGCTCAACGCCATGGATCCCAAGACCGGCCACCTGGTCATGGACCGCTGGGACGAGATCTACAACAGCGTTGTCGTGACTGAACTCTAGGAGTCGCGACACCGAACACTCAAAAACGGTGCCCGCCGGCGATGTTGCCGGCGGGCACCGTTGTCTTGAAGACGAAATGATCCGTTTTCCTCCGTCCCCAAGGGATCATTACAGCGAGTCGATAAAGCGCTGTTGGGCGGCGCGGCCGGCTTCGTCCCACTTAAAGACGCCGGCGTTGTCGAGCACGTGGCCAAACACCACGCCGACCTCCTCGTGCAGGATATTGATGGCGTTGTCCGCCGTAAGCTCATCGGCACGACGAACAAAGACGTCCTCGGCCCATGCGGCGTGGCTGCGGCAAAGGTCGTCGCCCTCGAGCGCACCGGCGAGATCGTAGTTGGCGTCGGCCTTGGCCGCCAGCAGGTGCTCGCGGACAGCGCCGAGCTCGGGAACCAAGCGCGGCGGTAAAATGGCCAGGCCCATGACCTCGATCAGGCCGATGTTCTCCTTTTTAATATGGTGATACTCGGCATGCGGGTGGAACACGCCCAGCGGATGCTCGTCGGTCGTGATATTGCAGCGAAGCGCCAGGTAGGCCTCGTAGATCTCGCCGCCGGCATTGCCGCGGGAATCGACGCGGCGGATGACGGGCGTCACGGTGTTGTGCGCTACGCCGTCGGCTGTGTGCGCGACGATGCCAACCGACTCATCGGTCCACTCGCGCCAGGCGAGGATAATCTTCTCGGCAGCGTCGAGCAGCTGAGCGCGGTCATGCGAGCGCAGGCGCAGCACCGAAAGCGGCCATTGCAGCACAGTGCCGCTGACCTGGTCAAATCCGGGTACGCTAAACTGCGAGACCTCGGCGGCATGCATCATGGGGAACTCGTGCGCACCGCCCTGGAAGTGGTCGTGCGAAAGAATCGAGCCGCCCACGATGGGCAGGTCGGCGTTGGAGCCAATAAAGTAGTGCGGGAACAGGTCCACAAAGTCGAGCAGGCAGGTCAGTCCCTTACGGTCGACGTGCATCGGGCGATGCTCGGAGCTCATAGCAATGCAGTGCTCGTTAAAGTATGCGTACGGGCTGTACTGGAAGCCCCAGCGCTCGCCGTCGAGCTGAATGGGGATAACGCGTAGGTTCTGGCGGGCGGGGTGAGCGCCGCCGTCGGCTGCGGCGGAGCGTCCGGGATAGCCCTCGTTCTCGATGCACAGCTGGCAGGCGGGATACTTCTCGCCCGTGTTCTTTGCGGCACCAGCCGCGGCGATATCGCGCGGGTCCTTTTCAGGCTTGGACAGGTTGATGGTGATCTCCAGGTCACCCCAGTTGGTGGGGGTGCTCCATTTGATGTTGCGCGCGATAGCGGCGCGGCGCACGTAACCGGCGTCACAGCACAGGCCGTAGAACCAGTCGGTCGCGGCGCGGGGCTCGTGGACGCCCATACGTCCGTTGAACTCCTCGTTTACAACCGAAGGCCTCGGCATGAGCCCGCCCATGATGCGCATGGCGATGCGGTCGCGGCCCGACGCCGTGTCCTCGGCAGCACCGTTGGCCACGGCGGCCTCGGAAAGCACGGCAAGCGTGCCCTCCAGGTCAAAGTCGGGGAGTGTATCGGGGTGCAAGAGAGAAATCTTCTCGGTCTTGAGCGCCCAAGCCATGTCGAGCGCGGGACCCGTGGCGCCGATGCACTCCAAAATGGTGTTGTATGCCCAGATGCGATCGTCCTGGCCGATCATCGATCGGTGAATAGCGTACTCGATCAGGTTCTGCGCGGCCTCGCGCACGTCAGTCATTACAGCCATGCCGCGTAAGCCCCCTTGTCAGAGATGGCGTAGTGACGGGCAGAGCCCTCGCCCAGCCAGCTGTTCATCTTGGTGATGAAGGTGTCGACCAGATCGAGCGGCACGAAGGCCTGGATGGTGCCGCCAAAGCCGCCGCCGTGAATACGAACGGCGCCACGGCCGTCGAGCACATGCTCGGCCAGGGCCAGGGCATACATGGAAGGCTGCTCAGATCCCAGCTTGGCGACGACATTCTGCAGGTACATGGCAGAGCTGGCGCCCGACTCGCGCGTCAGGACCAGGAACTGGTCAATGTCGCCGGCGTTCAGGGCCGCCCAGCGCTTATCGACCAGGCCATTCTCGTACCAGTAGTGAACGGCGCGCAGGCAGGCACGGTCGCCCAGCTTGGCGCGCAGCTCGGGGAGCTTGGCGTCAAAATCGGCAACGTTTACCTCGCACAGGCGTGCCTTGCCAAACTCGGCGGCGACGTCTTGCATTTCGCGCGGAACGGCGGCGTAGTCATCGGTGGCGGCCACGTGGTCGGCGCCGACCTTAACGAGCACGAGCGCATAGCCGTGGTCCTCAAAGTTGAGCTCGAGCTTCTGGGTCTTAGGCTGAGCCTGGTCCTCAAAGTCCATGTAGGCAAGGCCGCCCAGACATACGGCGGCCTGGTCCATCAGACCGCAGGGCTTGCCGTAGTAGTTGTTCTCGGTGCGCTGGCTCATCTGAGCGAGCGTGACGGGCTCAATGGCGGGCGCGCCCCAGAGCGTCTCCATGGCACGACCGTACGCGGCCTCGACGGCGGCAGAGCTGGAAAGGCCACCACCCGAGGGGACGGAGCAGGTGAAGGCGAAGTCGAAGCCATGGGGCTCAACGCCAAGGGCTGCAATCTCGTGGGCCATGCCGCGGACGAGGCTCGCGGACGTGCCCTTCTCGGACTCCTGAACATCCAGCGTGTCGAGCGTGATCTCAAACGTAGGATAGCCCTCGTCGGCGATGCGAATCTTGTTGGAGTCGGTTGCCACGGCGATGCCGTCGACGGCGACATCGAGCGAGCCGGCGATAACGTGACCGCCCTCGTGATCGGTGTGATTGCCGCTGATCTCGGAACGCCCGGGCGCGTGCACGTAGAGCACCTGGCGGTCGCCGATGGGGCCAAACTCCTCCTCAAACAGCTTGGTGAGCGTGGCGAGTGTTTTTTCGTCGGGGGCGGTCATGGTGTCTTCCTTTCTTGGTTATCCCGAGTTACCGGGCTTTGCTTATGAGTACGTAAACATATCAAGGTGCGAGGGAGTAGACGGGAGTCATAACGCTGCTCCCTCGCACCTCGACGAGGGTGGGTTAGCAAATCGTCGAGAATCGGTAGACGATCGTCGAGCTAAACGGGTGGTCAGGCGTGCAGACGGGATGTGCCCAATCTGTGTGATGGTTGTTGTCAGGCCAAAACTCGGGCTCAAATGCGACGCCGTCGCGAGGACCGTAACTGCAGCCGTCTTTGGCGTCGATATCGCTGAGCCAGTTGCCGGTATACAGATGCGCGCCCGGTGCGGTTACGAAGATGTCGAGCGTGCGGCGCGAGTTTGGATCTTGCAAGCGCAGTGCGTGGCGCGGGTCGGCGTCGGGGGCAAAGCTATCCAGGCAGAAACAATGGTCAAAGCCCCGTGCAATCTTGAGCTGCTCGTCGTTCGCCTCGATGTCGCGGCCGAGCGCCTTGGGTGCGCGGAAATCGAATGGCGTACCGGCCACGGGGCGAACCTCGCCAGAAGAGACGTTGTCCTGGCGCTGGGGGAGGAAAGCCTCGGCGTCGATAGTCGCGACCTGGTCCAGAACCGTGCCGGCATCGTGCCCCGCAAGGTTGAAGTACGTGTGGTTGGTCATGTTGACGAAGGTGTCGGCATCGGTAACGCAGCTTTGCGTGCAGGTGAGCTCTGCGGCACCCGTTGGCCCTGCCTGCAGGACATAGGCAACGGTAAAGGTGCGGTTGCCCGGGAGGCCCAGTTCGCCGTCGACCAACTTGCATGTAAAACTCACCGTGTTGGTAATCTCGTCGACCGTGGCGTTCCACACGCGCTTATGAAGGCCATGTTCAAGGTCGGTGTGCAGATTATTGGCTTTGTTGGGACCATCGTTGCATGCCATCTGATAGACCGTGCCGGCAATCTCGATTTGGCCTTTATCCGTTCGGTTGGCCGAAGGCCCAATGGTTCCGCCGTAGCACGCCGGATTGTCGAAGTAGCCATCGAGGGCATCGAAGCCGAGCGCGATGTCGGCAACATCGCCTGAGGCATCGGGAACCTCGATGCTAAGAATGGTCGCGCCATAGTCCATAACGCGCACGCGGGCACCTGCGCAAACAAGGTTATAGACCGTAACCGGCGAGCCGCTGGGGGCGGTGCCGAACGGAGTTGTGGTAATCATGAGCGTCCTTTCGAATACGACGCCATGGCCTGTGCGCCCGGAGCGCAGGCCATCATGGTATCGGTGTGCTTACGCCCTATGTTAACGTACTCATAGCCTGGAACCACGGACTTCTTCGCTTTCCTGCAATCGGTCGAAAATGAGCCGTGAACGGTATTCAGGTGGTGTTGAGGGCGCTGCATAACTGCTGATAGGTATAGTAGAGTACGTTAACATTATCGGAAGACAACAAAGCCTCCCGTGTGACCAGCAATTTCGCATGGGGTATTTAGGCTTCCTACAGGAGCGAAGGTGATTTTGTGGCAAGGCGCCCTTCCAACGACACGGGTTCGCGTCCGGTTTCCATGGCCGACGTTGCCCGCGCTGCCGGTGTTTCGCAGCAGACGGTTTCGCGCGTTGCCAACGGATTGCCCAACGTGAACGAACAGACGCGTCAGCGCGTGCAGGCAGCCATGCAGGAGCTCGGTTTCCGTCCGAGCTATGCCGGTCGCTCGCTGCGCGACGGCCGCTACCATTCGGTCGGGCTGTGCGTTAACGACGTCACCAAGTTCGGTAACCTGACGATGATCGACGGCATTGCCAGTGCGGCCCGCGACCACGGTTGTGCCATCACGCTGGTCGAGATGTCCAAGACCGAGGAGTTTTCGCTTGCCGAGGCAACGCGTCGTATGGCAGCGCTGCCCGTGGACGGCATCATTATCGGCATGAGTCGTATGGCGCCCGATTTTGAGGCGTTTGATCCGCTGCCGGGTATTGGCACGGTTATCGTCACCATGTATGCGCACCCGCGGGTGACCACGGTCGACTCTGACCACTATGGCTGTTCTTTACTGCTTATGGACCATCTGTTTGAGCTGGGCCACGAGCAAATTCGCTTTATCGGCGGTCCGTCCTTCTCGGTCGACGAGCAGTTCCGCCGGGCCGGTTGGAGAGATTCTCTCGAGCGCAGGCATATCAAAATGGCTGAACCGCTCGAGGGCGACTGGTCTGCCAACAGCGGTTACGAAGCCGGCAGATATCTGGCTGAGCACGACCGCACCATGACGGCGATTTACGCGGCAAATGACCAGATGGCAAACGGTGCGATCGCTGCGTTGCGCGACAGCGGATTGCGTGTGCCCGAGGACGTGAGCGTGGTGGGCGTCGATGACTCGCTCGACGACTTTGTCGCGCATAACGAGCTCACGACCGTGCGGTTCGATCTGCATCAGCGCGGACGCGAGGTGTTTGAGCATGCGGTTCCCAAGGAGGGAACGTCAGGCAAGACCGTCGCGATCCGTATTCCCGGCCAGCTCATCGTTCGGCATACCACGGCGGTTCCTCGCAAATAGTTTTTGCAGGTCAGCGGCTCAATATTGCGCTTCGATAACAATCGGTAAGGCTGTCGGTAGATAGCTGTGAAGATACGGCCGAGTGCTATGATAGACGGGTTATTTTGTCTATCTAGGAGGCTTTGCCTGATGGAGATCACCAAGGATATCCGCTACGTTGGCGTCGACGATCACGACATTGACCTGTTCGAGGGCCAGTACGATGTGTCCGAGAACGGTATGGCATACAACAGCTACGTTATCTTGGGCGAAAAGATCGCTGTCGCCGATTCGGTCGATGGTGGTTTTGTTGACGAGTGGCTCGGCAACCTCGAGGCCGCGCTCGATGGACGTACGCCCGACTACCTGGTTATCCATCACATGGAGCCCGATCATTCTGCTGGCATCGCCGCCTTTATGGAGCGCTATCCCCAGGCACAGATTGTGGCCAGCATGGGCGCCTTCCGCATGATGGTCAACTACTTTGGCACCGACTACCCCGAGCGTAAGATGGTCGTCAAAGAGGGCGACGTGCTCGACCTGGGTGGCCACAGCCTAACGTTTGTCGGCGCCCCCAACGTGCACTGGCCCGAGGTGATCTTCTCTTACGAGTCCACCGACAAGGTGCTCTTTAGTGCCGACGGCTTTGGCAAGTTCGGCGCCAACGACATCGAGGACCCGGAAGGCTGGGCTTGCGAAGCGCGTCGCTACTACTTTGGCATCGTCGGTAAGTTCGGCAAGTTTGTGCAGACCGTGCTCAAGAAGGCCGCCGACCTGGACATTCAGATCATCTGTCCGCTCCACGGCCCCGTACTGACCGAGAACCTGGGCTATTATCTCGACACCTACAACACCTGGTCGAGCTATCAGCCCGAGGACGAGGGCATCACAATCGCCTATGCGAGCGTCTACGGCCATCTGAAGGCTGCCGTCGAGGAGCTCGCCGCAGCGCTTGAGGCTCGCGGCCAGAAGGTCTCCGTCTTTGACCTGGCTCGCGACGACATGGCCGAGGCCGTTGAGGATGCGTTCCGCTACGACCGTCTGGTGCTCGCTTCCATCACCTATCAGGGCGAGATCTTCCCGTTCATGAGCACCTTTATCCACACGCTTGCCGAGCACGCCTATCAGAACCGTACGGTGGCGCTCGTTGAGGCCGGCTCCTGGGCGCCCACCGCTGCCAAGGTTATGACCAAGGAGCTCGAGAGCATGAAGGACATCACCCTGGCGCAGAATAAGGTGACCGTCCTGGGTTCGCTCAACGACGCCTCGCGCGCTCAGATCGAGGCCCTCGCCGACGAGCTCTCCAAGTAGCGACACATTCACTTTTGACGCTCAGCCATCACAACCACCACAAAGGGGACAGGCACCTTTGTGGTGGTTTTTGTTTAAGCGCCGGCGATGATGAGGGCTGGACGTGCGCTGTCGGCGGCCTCGGCGATTGAGGTGGCGACGGCATGATCGGGGTCACGGTCCATCGCGATGGCGTCGACATCGGTCAGCTCGGCAAAGCGGTACATGCCGCGTCCGTTAACCTTGCTGGCGTCCATGAGGGCGACGCTTTGATGGGCCGCGGCGATCATAGCCGTTTTGGTTTCGGCCATCTGCGGAAAGTCGGTCGTAAAGCCGCAACCGGGAACAAAAGCGCCAGGGCACATGACGGCAAGGTCGGCGTGGACCATTTGGAGCGCCTGCATGGTAAGTGGGCCGTACAGATAGCGATGACCTTTGCGCAGTGCCCCGCCCAGCATGACGACATCGACTGAGGGCATGCTCTCGTCGATGTAATCGGCAATGGTAATGTCGGCCGTGATGACGGTGATGCCATCGCGCTGGTCGAGGAGCCGGACAAACTCGAGCGCCGTAGTGCCCGAGTCGACGAGCAGCGTGTCGCCGTCATTGACGAGCTCGATGGCGCTTTGCGCGATGGCCTGCTTGGCGGCGACGTTGACGTTGATGCGGCGATCCTGCGTGGAGACGGTCAGGCGCTTGTGAAGCGATACGGCACCACCATGTGTGCGGCGCAGCTTGCCTGCTTCGGCGAGCGCGTCCAGGTCAGCGCGGGCGGTGACGGAGGACACGCCAAAGGTTTGGGCGATTTCTGCTACCTGCACCGAGGCATTATGCTCGAGCATTTCCATGATGGCGGCACGACGCTCATCGGCGAAGGCTCGGGTTGTTGCATGGGCCATAGCTGCTCCATTCTCGGCCAAATTTGCAGGAATTGTGTTGACTCTATTTTCGTTCATTTTCTTTTTGGATAAGAAAACACCTTTCGATTACTTATCTTTTCTATAGAAGAAAGACGCTGAACGCCCAAAATTCAATATCGAACACGCCCGCTTGGCTCCAATTCCTTCCGTTTGCTTTTCAAAAACGGCTGTATTGACCTGCATGGGCTCAATATCTCGCACGTGCAAAGCCGCTGAATTTCATACAATGAGCGCAGTAAAACGCAAGGTAAAACGCCTTGTGAACAACTACGCCCGATGTCCAGATGCGGGCGAGGGAGAGGAGCAAACGCTCATGGCACTTGTTACCACCGAAAAGATGCTCAAGGACGCTCAGGCCGGCCACTACGCTGTTGGCGCTTTCAACGTCGAGAACCTCGAGTTTGTTATGGCCGTTCTGGCCGCTGCCGAGGAGACCAAGTCCCCCGTCATCATGCAGACCACCCCGGGCACCATCAAGACTGCTGGTCTGGACTACTTCTACGGCATGGTCAAGGCTGCCGCCGAGCGCGCTTCCGTGCCCGTCGCCCTGCACCTCGATCACGGCGATGGCTATGACCGCTGCATGCAGGCTTTCCGCACTGGCTACACCTCTGTCATGATCGACGGCTCGCACGAGTCCTTCGAGGACAACATCGCCCTGACCAAGTCCGTCGCCGACGCTGGCCGCGCCATGGGTGTGCCCGTCGAGGCTGAGCTCGGCAAGGTTGGCGGCAAGGAGGACGACGGTCCCGCGGTTGAGGGTGAGAGCCCCTACACCGATCCTGCCGAGGCCAAGGAGTTCGTCGAGCGTACCGGCTGCACCTCGCTGGCCATTGGCGTTGGCACCAGCCATGGTGTGTACACGAGCGATCCGCACATCGAGCAGTCCGTGGTCAAGGCCATCCGCGACGCCGTCGACGTGCCGCTGGTTCTGCACGGCACTTCCGGTGTGCCTGATGAGCAGGTCGCCGAGGCTGTGAAGAACGGCATCTGCAAGGTTAACTACGCCACCGAGCTGCGTCAGGCCTACACCAAGGGCTTCATGGCCTACATGGCCGAGAACCCCGCCTGCTTCGATCCCAAGAAGCCGGCCAAGGAGGGCATGCGTGAGATCACCGAGCTGGTTAAGATTCGCATGACCAACCTCAACTCTGTGGGCAAAGCAGAGTAACAGCAAGGGTACTCCGACTCGCTACATATCCCGGGGAGGGACGAGGGCTTAGTTCCCCAATCGTCCTCGGGCATGCAAAAAGCCTCGCTGCGCACTTCGTGCGGCGAGGCTTTTTGCCCCCTGCGGAAAGATTGGGGAACTAAGCCCTCGTCCCTCCCAAGTTGACCTGCTCGAGGTCGTCGCCCTTGTGGCGTTAGGTCTGAAAATAATAAGAAGCCTTCGCGCTGCGGAATGATTTTGGAAACTAAGTACGGGACCCGCCCAAACCGTCCTGCTCAATCGCCCTTGTGGCGTTAGTGTCGGAAAAATAAGACGTTGCTTTTTGCCCCCTGCGGAAAGATTGGGGAACTAAGCCCTCGTTCCTCCCAGGTTGACCTACTCGAGGTCGTCGCCCTTGTGGCGTTGGGGCTGAAAGGGTGGGGCGCGGGGGTTACTTGGTTGTGGTTGTTAGGGTTAGCAGGTCGTTGGGGGTTTTGAGGTTGTAGGTGGCGTTTGGGATGTCTTGGTGTGATCCCCATGCCGCTCTGGCAAAACTGACCCCTGCCGAAGTTGCGCATTGTTCGTCGTAGACGGTGTCGCCAACGTAGACGACGTTGCCAGGATTCGCGCCCGTACGCCGGAGATATTCGAGCATGGGAGCGGGTGCGGGTTTATGTTCGGTTGTGTCTTCGACAAGGATGATGTGCTCAAAATACTTATCGAAACCAAGGGGTGCAATTTCTTTTGCGTATTCGTCGCGCGCACGTGAGGAGACGATGCCAAGTTTGCAGCCGTTGTTGGCGAGTGTTGCGATGACTTCAAGCAAGCCTGGAAACACGCTGATGGTGCTTTTAAAGCTGGCAGCAACTTGGCACCAACGATTCAACGTTGCCTGCGAGTAGATTCCAAGTTTCTCAAGGGCATCCTTGCCGGGTATGCCGAGGGCAAATTCAAGCTCGTGTCGGGGGAGCGTTTCGCCGGTCTCTTCTTGGACAATCTGGACAAGCGATGATAGAACGCTTTCTTCTGTATCTGCCAATGTCCCATCAACGTCAAATACGATATGGTCAAAGTGCTTCATATGGTTGCTCCTCTCTGTTGTTTGCCTGCAAGTTTGATGCGGTGACAGAAGAAAGGCTAGCGGGATTTCTGCCTGGTGCTATCGAGATTCTGCCTCGCTGCTCGATAGCTCGAAGGAGTGCACCCCATTTGTTCTTTAAATACCTGGCCAAGATGGCTTGCTGTCGCAAAGCCGCATTGGCGCGCGACTGTCTGGACCGTTCGCGTGGTGTGTGCCAAAAGTTCGCAAGCACGGTTTACGCGGTATGCGCGCAGATATGCCGCCGGGGTCGTTCCTGCGCAAGCTTCGATAATGCGGTAACACTCTCTTTCGCTTACGCCGGCTGCAGATGCCATCTGGGGCACATCTATAGCGGCTGCATAGTTTGCGCGGATATAGTCCAGGATTGCCTTGAACTGTACGTCGCGGTTGGTCATCCAAGAGGCGTTGTCGGAGGAAAAGAGCGGTTCGGCCTTGGCGTAAATCTGAATCCAGAGCTCTGACAAGCTATTCCGAAGCGCCATCTCGTTCTGCGGCCGTTGAAGGTCGTGGTTAAAGGAACTCTTTAGCAAATCGATAAAGGGCATATCGTCGGGGTTGGTGGGCGACCATTTGAGCACATCGACGCCTCGACATTGCAGCAAAGGATTGATATAGCGCTTTTGAAGGCGTCCCGCGGGATCGCCGAGCATCGACGGCTGAAAGATATGCAGCATTT
This sequence comes from uncultured Collinsella sp., assembly GCA_905211535.1. Lineage (GTDB taxonomy): Bacteria > Actinomycetota > Coriobacteriia > Coriobacteriales > Coriobacteriaceae > Collinsella. The sequence continues at coordinate 19,536 of CAJMAZ010000034.1, forward strand.
GAATGGCTGGCGCCGAATTGGGCGATTGCAGCGTGCTGTGCAAAACGCCGCCGTTGATAAAGCCGGCGGACCCTTCCTCAAAGCGTACGTGCTCATGAGCCGCGCGCGTTCGATAGTCAATCGCTCCCTGCTCCATGTAGAAAAGCTCAACTTCGGAATGCCAGTGCCAGGGGACGGAATTGCCCGGATAGCGAGCGAATTCTGCGCGTTCGGCAATATAGGGCCAGTCTTCGGCGGTCTCGGGAAACGCTTCCTCGCGTCCTCCGCGGTGCAATTCTATGTGATCCATGTTTCGCATGGCATCAGTATAAAGCGCGATGGGCTTAGATTGCTCTTGCCTGTTCGGGGAACGCCTTGTCTAGGGATGCTTGGAGCTTTTCGAAGGATGCTCGTAAGTTGAGGCTCTGATCGGCTGAGCGCTTGGTTTTTGTGGTGGGGGAGTCGAGGAGGCCGTTTCTCTGTGTCGGGGGGAAGGAGAAAAGGTTTGCATGTTTTAGGGATGGCTGCTGTGCTACGTCATTGGAAGAATGCATGCTTATGCGGCCTCCTCGATGTCCACCAAAAGGTTGCGCACAGGGTGCGCTGCTAGGTCCCGTGCGTTGGCAGTATTATGCCGCGGACCGTTCAAAGAAGCGCTAAAGAAAGGCTTAACCTGGTTTGGTGTTACGATGAAACCGCAGGTCAAGGCTATTGAGTAACACTCTTGAAAGGTTTTGAGCTTAAGGGCTTTCTAAGGTTTGTGGCGCGGATGTGGCTTGCCTGTGTGGGGCGTGTGGACGGCTCGTTCCTAGCGCTGCGGTGCGGCGGCGCGTACTTGTTCGATGACCTTTTCCATCGTGGCGTCGATGCGGTCCTTTTTGAGTTCGCATTCCCAGATGGTTATAGGCGTCCAGCCCATTTGAGTGAGTGCTGCCACGGCAGCGCGGTCGCGCTCGACGTTGCGACGGAACTTTGCCTCCCAAAACTCAACGTTGCGCTTGGGCTGGCTAGGGTTACATTTGGGGCAGCGGTGCCAAAAGCAGCCGTTGACGAAGATGGCGATCTTGCGCCCGGGAAAGGCGATGTCGGGCTTGCCGGGTACCTTCCATTCCAAACGATAGCCCGTAAGGCCCGCGGCGCGCAGGCGCTGGCGAACGAGCAGCTCGGGCTTGGTGTTGGCGCGCTTGTTGCCCTTCATGGACTTTTTGATGGCGGCGCGACGGCGGACCAGTTCGCGCTCGTCAGCGGAGAGGTCCGAGGTATCGATGCCGTCGAGCAGGCCGGGCTTGGGACGCTTCTTGCTGCGGCGCTTAGGTGCGCGCTTGGGTTTGGCGGCCGTGGTGGCCCCGGCGTCATCGGCGGAGCTTGCCTCAAGCCGATCTTCCTTCAACTCAATCAGAGCATCGATAAGCCCCTTGTCGGCGGGCATCCACTCAACGGTGGCAAGCGAGGTGCGCGGAATCCAGCGGATATCGAGCTGGCGGTCGTGCTTCTGAGGCTCATCGGATTCATCGGCGAGCGAGCAGTAGTAGCACTCCATGGAGAGATGAAAATCGGGGTAGTCATACTCAACGGTGTAGAAATCGCGCAGGTTGGTGACTTTTACCTGCAGCTCTTCCATGAGCTCGCGGCGTACGGCGTCCTCGGGCGTCTCGCCGCGTATGAGTTTACCACCCGGGAACTCCCAAAGTCCTTGCATGTCGCCGTAGCCGCGCTGCACGGCAAGCAGCTCATCGGATCCTTCCTTGCGAATGATCCCAGCGGCAACATGAATAGTCTTCAACAGGAGTCCTCTCTCAACATCAACGCGTGGCAGGGTAGCTTCCCGTACCTTACACAACGGTAAGGCAAGCGTAAGCCATATCGATGGTAGCCGACTCGTCTTCTTGCGACTATAGATGCCGTAGACTAATTGCAAGAAAGGACTCGGTATGCAAACCACGCACATGGCGACCCCGGTACTGGAGGTCGCGCATCTCGAAAAGGTATATGGAGCGCTGGGCAACGTGACCCGCGCGCTCAATGACGTCAGCTTTACTGTCAACCGCGGCGAATTTGTTGGCATCATGGGCGCTTCGGGCTCGGGCAAGTCGACGTTGCTCAACTGCGTCTCGACCATCGATAGCGCCACGAGCGGCACCATCCGCATCAACGGGCAGGACGTAACACGCATGAAGCAGGCTAAGCTTTCGCAGTTCCGCCGCGAGGAGCTCGGCTTTATCTTCCAGGATTCCAACCTGCTCGATACGCTCACGGCACGCGAGAACATCGCCCTGCCGCTCACCATCGCCCGCACAAACTCGGCAGAGATCTCGACCCGCGTGCAGGATGTGGCAGCGCGCCTGTCCATCAGTCAGGTGCTCGACAAGTATCCCTACCAGATGTCCGGCGGTCAGCAGCAGCGCGTTGCCGCGGCTCGCGCGCTCGTCACCGACCCCACCATGATCATGGCCGACGAGCCCACCGGCGCCCTCGATTCCAAGAGCGCTCGCCTGCTGCTCGAGAGCCTGGAGGCCCTCAATCGCCGCCTGCGCGCCACGGTGCTCATGGTCACGCACGACAGCTTTGCCGCCAGCTACACGAGCCGTGTGCTGTTTATCCGCGACGGCAAGATCTTCACCGAGCTGCGCCGCGGCGACACCGACCGCCGAGAGTTTTTCGACCGCATTATGGAGGTCGTTGCCATGATGGGCGGTGAGGGCTCCGATGCTCTGTAAACTCGCTTGGGGCAACGTCCGCCGCGCCGGCCGCGACTACCTCGTCTACCTTTTGACGCTCACCCTGGGCGTCACGGTCTTCTACGCCTTTAACACCATCTCGATGCAGGTCGACATCGCCGGAATCGATGAAAAGGGCTTGGCGCAGGTTATGGGCAGCATGCTCGGCGACCTGACGTACTTTTTGGCCGGTGTCATGGCCTTTTTGATGGTGTATGCCAATAACTTCATCATGAAACGCCGCAAGAAGGAGTTTGGCCTGTATCAGGTGCTCGGCATGGGGCGCGGACGCGTCGCCACGATCATGGCGCTCGAGACGGTGATTGTCTCGGTCGTGGCCTTTGTCGCCGGCATTGTGCTGGGTGTGGGACTCTCCCAGCTCATGACGTTCTTTACGGCCTCGCTCTTTAAGACACAGATCGCCAATTTCCACTTCTTTTTCTCGATGCATGCGTTCAATCTGACCCTTGCCTGCATGCTCGTAATGTTTGTGCTCACGCTACTGCTGAACCTCCGCGCCGTGCGTCGTACCAAACTCATCGAGCTTATGGGTGCCGAGCGTCGCAACGAGAGCATCAAGACACGCAACCCCTGGATCGCGATTGCCATCTTTGCCGTGGGCGCGGTGCTTGTAGGCGTGGCCTATTACCGTCTGCTACGTGATGGGTTCCCGCTAACCGCGACGGACAGCAAGCTGCAAGAGGCCATGAACCAGTTTGGTATTACGACCGCTATGGTTACCGTGGGCACTTTTGCCCTGTTCTGGGGACTCTCGGGCATGCTCATTAAGCTGCTGCAGAGCCTGCGCGGCGTGTATTGGCGCGGCCTCAACATGTTTACTGTGCGCCAGCTTGCGGCCAAGGTCAACACGGTGTGCTTTTCGATGGGCGTCATCGCGATGCTTCTGTTTTTGGCCATCACCTCGGTGACGTGCGGTATGTCGATTGCCAACGTGATGAACGAAAACCTGGAGCGCTATAACCCTGTTGACGTGTCACAGAGGTATGTCTATTACACGCCCGATACACTCGACTACTACAAAGAGTACATCAATCCGTCTGAAGCCGATCGCATGGTGCTGGCCGATAGTACGGTCGATTTGTACTCCGCATGGCACGGCGATCGTAAGGGCAAGTCGGCGGGCAACAACGACGAGACCGGCAAGAAGGTCAATATCGCCGATGTTGCCGGTGAGCATGTGCAGATCGATTCGTATCTGAGTTACCCATTTGGCGGCTCGAATCCTTCGGTGACCCCAAGTGAGATGTGCAAGATCATGGGCGAAAAGCTTCCCAAGGCGTTCGGGGGTAGCAATGCCGATACGATGGGTCTGTTTGTGACGCCGGCGAGCCAGTACAACAAACTGCGTCAGATGATGGGCGAGGAGCCGGTGCACATCGGTCACGACCAGTATCTGCTCACATGTGATATGGGCGGCGAGCTGGTCGACATGTACACCAAGTATATGGCTGGCGGCCATGCCCTTACCTTGGGCGGGCATACGCTCAAGCCCGCAACCGATAAGTCGGACGAAGATACGGCGGCCATCGCCAACTCGGCGATGGGCAGTAATCCGGGTACCGTCGTCGTTGCCGACGAGCTGTTGTCCCAACTTAATCTGCAGCCGTATTCCAGTAGCCTGCTCGTTAACTACAAACAGGGGATGGATACGACTGAGGCAGACGAGAGCATTAAAAACACTGTGCTCGACAATCTGCTCGTTGACGGCAAGGAGCCGGGGTCGTGGGGAATCTTCATCACACGCTCCGAGATGTACACGCAAGCAGCGCAAATGAACGGTCTTATTAGCTACCTAGCCATCTACATCGGCTTTGTATTGGTCGTTGCATGCGCGGCGATTCTGTCGATCCAGCAACTCTCCAACGTGGCCGACGGCAGCCGCAGCTATCGTGTGCTGGCACAGATCGGCTGCGACGACCGCCAGATTCGCCATTCGGTGATGGCGCAGCAAGCGGTATTCTTCCTGTTCCCGTTGGCAGTGGGCCTGGCGCATTCCTTTGTGGCACTTAAGGTGATTATCGAGTTGGTGAGCATTTTCGGAAATATGAGCATCGGCGGCACCGTGGGCCTCACCTGCGCGATCTTCCTGGCAGCCTACGGCGGCTACTTCCTGGTGACCTACCTTATGAGCACCGGCATGGTGCGAGCCGCCATCGCCACCCGCTACAGCGAGTAACTCGTTCAGCTTGGAATTATCGTAGGTTGAGCATAGGTCAGACACTATGACCCAATCCAGGGGCACGGAAACGACAGGAGCCCCCGCTCGT